>JAYTTW010000128.1:0-27175 GCA_043744855.1 Hyphomicrobiales bacterium | reverse complement strand
CAAGGATTCAATCCGCCTGCGCCGCAAGACCGCAGGATGGGACGACGACTATCTCGCCAGCCTCATCGCAGCCTGATCGCCTTCACCCGATTCCCCTGGAGTCGATACTTCGGTGCGGCGGCAGAACGCAACTGGCGCGCCCGCCGTCATTTCAGATCGAGCGCCTGCGCCAGAGAATTCGCCGCGTTGACGCGCGGCGAGACCAGCGGCTGCAAATGGAATCGGTCCGTTATAAGTTTCAATATTGAACTCGCTTCAAATTCACCGGACTCAACAAAACCCTTCTTGGCGAACGGCGAGATCAGCAGCGCCGGCACCCGGCTGCCCGGCCCGAAGAAGTCGGCGTGCGCGCCTGCCTGCGGCCCCAAGGGCGGCGCCACGTGATCATAGAAGCCGCCGTTTTCATCATAGGTGATGACCAGCAGGTAGCTGTCTTTCATCGGGCTCTCGGCGAGCATTTTGGCGACGCGCGCCAACTCCGCATCGCCCTGATCGAGCTCCGCGTAACCCGGGTGCTGGTTGAGCAGGCCCGACGGTTTGTAAAACGTTACCGGCGGCAGTTTTCCCGATTGAATATCGGCGTCGAGGTTTGCGGCGTCGCGCAAATGTTGGGTTCGCTCAGTGAGACCCTGCGGCGTGCCGGGGTCGAAGCGCGCGTAATAGGCGAACGGCTGGTGATGCCACTGAAAACGCAATCCACCATTGAGGTAACGGGTTTCCTGTTCGCTGCGGCCGGCTTTCGAGGCTAGCGCGAAACCGCCGGAATACCAGGCCCAATCGACGTTTTTATCGCTCAACCTGTCGCCGATGGTGACTTGGGTTTGCGGCGGCAAAAGCCTCGCGCCGCCCGAATTCAGAAACACCGACTGCGTTGTGTTGACGGCGAAGTCGCCGTCTGCCGCGACGACGACGCGATTATCTTCAAATTGGCCGGGCTCCTTTTTCGCCAGCGGTCGTCCCTCAGCATCGAGTCGGGAGCGCTCCGCCGCCGGTGCATTCGGCCACAGCGGCGCGCAGCCGCAAACCAGATATTGATGATTGAGGAACGAGCCGCCCAGCGCGCCCATGAAATAATGGTCAAGCAGCGTGTTCTCGCGCGCCAGCCGCCACAGTTGCGTCTTCTCCATCGCCTCACGCGAGTAATACCCCATCGCCAAGCCGCGCGCATCGGAGAAGGCGACGAACTGGTCGTTGTTGCCTCCATTTATCTGTGTCCGGTTTGTGTAGAAGCGATGAACCAGATCGATCGTGTTGATGTTTGTGGAAATGCCGGGCGCCATTTTGTCGATGGCGAACGGTTTGTTTGGCAACACCGGAAACGCGATCTGACGAATATTTTTGGGATTGTCTGAAACGTCGAACGGGCCGCCGTCGGCAGGCCCCGGCAGCCACTCCAAAGCCGCTCCCATGGCGTCGCGCTGCACGGGCGCAGCTTTCGCCGCCGCGCTTTGGACGCCCTCAGCGCCCGGAAATTCACCGAAAATATTGTCGAAAGACCGGTTCTCCATGAACATCACGACGATGTGGCTGATGCGGTCGAGCGGCTGCGGCGATTGCGCGGACGCGGCGCCAACACTTGCCAGAAACAGCGGCGCCGCGACGCTGGCGAAGGCAATTTTACGATGCATTGTTGCTATCCCCCGGGGCCGCAACGCCCACATTCCGCGCCTCCGCCGCAAACTGTCTTTCGTCATCGTCCATGCCGGCCTCATGTGCGTCGATGGCGGGCGTCGACAGCTTCAACTGATCGCGGCGCGCTGAATGGCCACCGCAATCGAAGGCGATCTTGGCGGTGCGAATGGCGTCGCGCAGGCAGTCCACGTACAAAATGGTTTCACCGCTGGCCGGCCCGCTGAGTACGTTGCCGCGTGGGTCGACGATCAGGCTCGCGCCGACAAATCCCTCCGGCGCCAACGCCGCATATTTTTCCGGCAGCAAGCCCGCCGGCAACACCGCACCGACGCTCAGCACATAGCATCCCGCCTGCAAGGCGAAGGCGCGCGCCAGCACCTCCTGCGACGCCCACAACGAAGCGCGGCGCGGATCCTGCGGTTGCGCGCCGGCCCACGCGGCGATGTGCAGTTCGGCGCCCTGTTCCGCCAGTGCGAAAGTCGGCAGCGCCATCTGGTGTTCGCATCCGACGAGCCCGCTGACACTGGCGTAGCCGCGTTCATGCACGCTCATGTCGATGGCGTCGCCATCGCCCCACACGCTGCGCTCCTGCGGCGAGGGCCGCAGCTTTCGATGCCTGGAGACAATCTGGCCGTCGTCGCCAATGAAAAGCAAGGTTGAATACAGGGTGCCGCGCGTCGCCGGATCGCGCTCGCTGACGCCGATAACCACATCGATCTGCGCCTCGCGCGCCGCTGCGCACAACGCCTCGGTTTCGCGACCGGGAATATCAATACCGTTGACGAGATAATCGCGCGCCATCTCGAAATAAAGATCAGAGCCGGGCGCTGCGAAGGCGTGCAGCGGGTATCCTGGCAGCCACGCTTCGCCGAACGCCGCGAGTTGCGCGCCCTGCGCGGCGGCTTGATGGATCAACCGCACCGCCTTCTCGAGGCTCGCCTGCAAGTGAAAATACACCGGCGCCGCCTGTATCGCGCCAACGCGGAACCGTTCGCCGTCCCCGCTCACGTGCGCTCCCGCCTCTCGGGCAGCCTCTCGACCTGCCTCTCAACCTGCCTCATGGCGCGACAGGCGCCAGGGCAGGCTGCGGCTGTTCGAGCTCAAGCACGAGCGTCGGCGAAATGCGCGTCCAGATGTGGCTGAAAATGTTTTTCCAGCTCTGGCAGTAGACGCTGGGGTTGTCGAACTTGCGTTCCGCCGACCAGCGCTGCGCCAGATGGCCGCCGCCACAGGCGTCCATGAATTCGCATTGCCGGCACGTCTCGCAGAGATGCAGGCTGGCGTCGTAGGCCGTCGACCAACGAATGTCCTGCTGAATGTCCTGCAGGGAGTTTTTGAAGACGTTCACATCTGTCGCCGTGCTGCCATCGCCAACGATGCGCAGCACATCGAGCGGTTCCAGCGTGCCGTCGCTCATCAACGTCACCGTTTCGATGGGGCCGAGGCCGATGGTGTCAGAGACCGACAGGTCGCCCATCAACCCCTGGATCATCGCGTCGAGCGTCGAAATTCGCACGCCTTGCGCTGCATACTTGTCGTACCAGACGTCGAACAGCTTGATGAAATAGGCGTCGATGTCAGGCGGATTGTCGTTGTGCGTGGCGTCCGGCGGCAAGATATCGAACCGCTTCACACCCAATTCGCCGACGATGTAATCGAGAATTTTCTCAGGGTCGGTCGCCGGGTTGCATACCGAGATGATGCCCGGCTCAATCTCGCCTTTGCGCAGCAACGCGATGCCGGCGACGACATCGGCGTGCGTGCCCTTGCCCTTGAAGTCGATGCGGTTGGCGTCGTGGATGTCTGCGGGACCATCGATGCTGACGCTGACGCCAATGTCGAACTGCTTGAAAATATCCACCCAGTCGTCGTCGATGAGAATACCGTTGGTGCAGATGCCGCGTTCAATGACGCAGCCCGTGCGTTCCTCGACGTCGAGCAGCTTTTCCTGCAAGGCGATGAATCGACGTTTGGGAAACAGCATCGGCTCGCCGCCGTGAAAAACCACCATGAAATGCTCGAGGCCGAACGTCTCGATGTGTTCTTCAAGCTTTTTAACGAACCCGTCTTCCGCCTCCACCGTCAGCACCGCAGGCTTTTTGTAGACGTCAGCGTCGCGGAACCAGTAGCAATATGTGCAGGCAATGTTGCAACGCGACGCCAGTTTCACCAGCAGAAAGGTGAACACCGGCGGTTCGCTGTCGCCCTCGCCGGCCGACGGGCCGATCTGGGCGCCATGCTGAAGGCGCCGCTCCATCGCGGTCTGACTGTTGGCCATGACACAACGCCCAATGACAACAACGCCTGATGATCACAACGCTTGACGGCGCCCTCCGCCACGCGGAAGGCGCGCCCTCGCAAACGAAAGCAGCGCGGGCTGGCGCGCCGCGTCGTACCGCCTAGAAGAAACGGCGATAGAAGAAACGCCGATAGACGCGCGGCCGGAAGAAGCGCCCGTAACGACGGTAGAACCGGCGGTAGAAGTACCGGCGATAGCCGCGACGATAGAAGCGGCGGTAACGGCGCCAGTACTGCGCGGTCTGGATACGTTCGGGATCGACAGCCTTGGCGTCCTCGCGTCCTTCGGTGATGATGCCGTCAAGCGCCGGATTGGTCGACTTGAGCGTTACCGCCTTGTCGAGGGATTCCCGCGCCGATGCGTCCGCGCCGATCGCGCCCGCCGCGCCGAAACCGATGCCGAGCGCCTTCAGGCGGTCCAGAAACCCGCGTCGGGAAAGGCCGGAAGTCTTCAGTTCCTGCTGCAGGTCGGCAATTTCGTTTTGCTTGGTTTCATCGCTCATTTAGCAACTCCCCGAATGGATTGTGCAACGCTGGTGATGGCAGCTTCGAAGGGAATTTTGTGTCGACGCATTCCCTCCGACACCTAAAGCTATCAGGCGCGACTTTCCCACGCAACGACGCCTTGCGATTTTCCGCGCGAGTTCAACCGCAGGCGATGTCCAGTAGAGGCGCGCCACATCAAAATTTTGCGTTGAACTGCCAATTGGCGCCCGCCGCCCTTGTTTCGCTATTTTGCTGTGACGCTATATAAAGGCCCAATACGTTTCCATCCTGCGGGATAAAGACCATGTTACTCCGTTGCCTCGCGGCGAATGCCGCCATGTTGCTGTCTCTGGGTGTCGCCGGCGCGCAGACGCCCGATTTTTTGTCGCCCGCGCCGATGGGCGGCGGACCGATCCAGCCAGCCGCCCCGGCCCCGGCGCCAAACCTTGATCCGGCGCCGGCGGATGCCGCACCAGCAACCGCAGCCAAGCCAGCCAAACCTCGTGTCGTGCGCCGCGCCGCGCCGGTTGTCTCGAGAGAAGCGCAAATTCCCAACGACCCGACGCCAACCTTTGAGCCGGAGACATTTTTCGCCACCGCCAAAGCCGCCGAGCGTTACGCCAAAATCGCCGACGCCGGCGGCTGGCCTACGGTGCTTGCTGGTGTCTCACCGGGCGCCAAAGGTAAGGGCGTGTCCGCCCTGCGCCGCCGTCTCGCCGCCGAGGGCGATCTGGCGTCGGGGGATGGCGACACCTGGACACCAGACGTAAGCGCTGCCGTGCGCAAGCTGCAAATCCGCATGGGCCTGCGGCCGACCGGGACGCTGACGCCCGGCACCTTGAAGGCGATGAACATTCCCGCCTCGACACGCTTTCGCCAGTTGGCCTCCAGCGCGCAGCGCATCGCCGGCTCGAATTTCGCTTTTGGCGAGCGCTGGGTGGTCGTCAACATTCCATCGGCTTCGGCCGAAGCCATCGAGGCTGGCCGCGTCGTGCACCGCTACACGGCCATCGTCGGGGATGTCGAGCATCGCTCGCCCGAGGTGGCGACGAAAATCCAGGCGGTGAACCTGAACCCGACGTGGACCGTGCCGCAGTCCATCATCAAGAACGAAATCATCCCCAAGATGCGCAAGGATCCGGGTTACCTCTCCCGCGCGCGCATCCGCATTCTCGATAGCAAGGGTGTCGAGATTCATCCGCGCAGCGTTGACTGGAATACCGAAAAAGCCGCCAATTTTACTCTGCGGCAGGATAGTGGCCCGAGCAACGCCCTCGGCAATATCCGCCTGAACATGCCCAATCCCCATGCGGTGTACATGCACGATACGCCCGGCAAGGGCGCCTTCGCCGGCGATTACCGTTTCCTTTCGCACGGCTGCGTTCGCGTGCAGGGCGTTTTTGATCTTGCCGCGTGGGTGCTCGAAGGCGTTGGCGGCGCGCCGGGCGGGCGCTGGGACGCGCGCGCCCTGCAAGCAAAAGTCGCTACCCAGGAGCGCATCGAGGTGCGCGTGCCCAAACCCGTGCCGGTCATCTGGGTTTACATGACCGGCTGGGCGTCAAGCGACGGCGCCGTGCATTTTCGCGATGATGTCTACGATGTCGACAAGGTCGGCCACGCGAAAACGGCCATGAATTGACAGCCGTAAAGTGAACAGCGCATGCCGCTGCAAAACCGGGTTGATCCGTTTGGCGCCCTGCATGCCGTAACCCATCGCGGCGGGCTGATGGGCAATCGCGGCGGGCGCTTTCATCGTGATAACAAGACGCTGGGTGTGCGCCGCCACGCCTCACGCCGCTGGATCGCCTGCGTGTGTGAGTTTCGCGGCAGGCAGCGCGAGGTCTGGGGCGCTGGCTACACCGAACTTTTCTTCCTTGATGAAGCCACGGCGTTCGCGGCGGGCCATCGCCCTTGCTTTGAATGTCGCCGCGCCGATGCCCAACGTTTCCTCAACGCGTTTGGCGCCGCCGATGTCGACGAGATGGACCGGGTTCTCGACGGCGAGCGCCGCGCCAAACGCACGCATCGCATGTCGCTTGAAGCCTTGCCGGACGGCGCCATCATCGCAGGCAACACGATCATAAGCGACAATATCGCTGGCGCGTGCGATGCGTTTCTCGTGTGCGGCGACGGCTTGCGCCGTTGGTCGTTCGCCGGCCTCGGCGCAGCCATGCCGCGTCCGCGCAATACAACGGTCGAGGTGCTGACGCCGCCGTGTGTGCTGGCTGCGTTCCGCCGGGGTTACACGCCCGTCTTTAGTGCGCGATGACGCTTCTTCGAATCGTCGTCGCACTCTAGGTTTTTTGATTGAGCACGATCTTTTCCGAAAACCGGCGTTCACTTTTCGGGACCATGCTCTAATTTGTAATGCCCGCGTCTTTGATCAGTCTGGCGTATTTGTCGAGTTGCACTTTGGTCATTTCGCGCAATTCATCCGGGCCGACGCCGCGTGGCGTCAGGCCTTGCTGAATGAGTCTTTCGCGCACCTGGGGGTCCGCCAACGCCTTCTGGATTTCGCCATTGAGCCGCGCCACAATTTCCTTCGGCGTGCCGGCAGGCGCCATCACCGTAAACCAGGAATTGAAGGTGAATCCCGCCAATCCGGACTGAGCGACCGTCGGCGCGCCTGGATATTGCGCCAGCGGCTCAGGCGTCGTCACGCCGAGCAACTTCATCTCGCCGCCGCGCACCAGCCCGGTAACGGTGGCGAGGCCCAGCATCGCCGTCGGAACTTGTCCGCCCGCCACGTCAGCCGCGGCCTGCGTCGCGCCGCGGAACGGCACGTGCGTCATGGTTATGTTGGCGCTCTGCGCCAGCAGCGCCATGCCGATGTGTTGCGGCGAACCGTTTCCGCCCGACGCGTAATCGATTTTGCCGGGTCGCGCTTTGGCGTCGGCGATGAGATCGGCGACCGTTTTGTAGGGCGTTTTGTTGCTGGCGACCAAACCCCACTCAATAGTGGCGACCAGGGACACGGGCTCGAAATCTTTCATGATGTTCCACTTCAGATCCGGCTGCATGTGCGGCAACATGGTCATGATGCTGTCGTTGAAGCCGCCGAGCGTGTAGCCGTCGGGCGCAGCGCGCGCCACTTCCAACGCCCCAATGGCTCCAGCGGCGCCGGCGTTGTTCACAATGACGAACGTTTGTCCCATGTTCGCCCCCATCTTCTCGGTGACGATGCGCGCGGCGATATCGACCGCGCTCGCCGCCGCCAGCGGGATGATCATCTTGATCGGACGGTCCGGATATTTCGATTGCGCCATCGCGGGCGCCGTCGCCAACGCGAAGGCGGTGAGCGCCGCCAGAACAGTCAAGGCCTTCATGTGTGCGTCCCCGGTGAGGTTTGCGGTAAGGTTTGCAGCAAGGGTTGAATGTCGAGTTCGCCGGCCAGCGCGTCGAGCGCCTTGAGCAGCGCGGCGGTGATCGGCACGCCGTCGCGCGCGTTGGAAATGCGCGCCGCGTTGCTGTTGTCGCCGGGCAAAGATATGCGTTCGACGCCGCTCATGCGTCGGCTGCCGCGAAGATCGCGCGCCAACCTGTCGATGCGCGCTCGAAAGGCGTCGGCGTCGCCGAACGCGGCGGGGTCGAGCACCGCGACAGCTTGCCCGGTGTTGGTGACGCTGGTCGAATCCTTGTTGAAGTCGATCACGTCCTTGCCCATCGCGGCGCCATTGAGGGAGCCGGCGAGCAGGCCGATGACGAGCGCCAATCCAAAACCCTTGTAGCCCGCATCCATGCCGCCGAGCGGCAGCAGGAAACCTTCGTCTGAGCGGTTCGGGTCGGTGAGTGGCTTGCCGGCGCGATCCACCATCCATCCCTCCGGCATCAGCTCGCCGCGTTGGGCTTTCATCTTCACCTTGCCATAAGCGGCGACCGTCGTCGCCATGTCGAGCACGATGGGCGGCTCCTCGAGGCCCGGAAACGCGGCGGCGACAGGATTTGTGGAAATCAGCATGTCGATGCCGCCCCACGGCGGTAAATGGTTGGCGTTGCCGACGGCGTAATAGAGGCCGATCATGCCGTGCGCCAACGGCATTCGCGCATACAGCGACGCCGGGCCGGCGTGGTTGCTGAAGCGCGAGCCGACCCACGCGATGCCGCAGGTGCGGGCTTTTCCGATTGCGATATCGGTGGCGCGCTTCATGACGAGATGGCCCATGCCATTGTCGCCGTCGACGAGGGCGGTAGCGGCGCGTTCCTCGACGACGCGAATATCCGGGCGCGTATTGACGCCGCCGGCGCGAATGCGCCGAGCGTACTGCGGCAGGCGAAACACCCCATGGCCTTCAGAGCCTTGCAAATCCGCCTCAGTCATCAGCGCCGCGACGCTTGCGGCATCGGCGTCAGGCAAACCGAGCCGCCGCATCGCCGTATCGATGAAGGCCTGCAATTGTTGCTGGGGAACGCGCGTCACAGTCTGCGTCATGCAAGCCTCCGGCGCGTTTCAGAAGGCGTGCAAAACTTGGGTCACGTGCTCGACCTCGGGCGGCGATGCAAAACAATGGCCGACATGGCCGCGCCACTTCTGAAAATCTTCCGACTGGCGGAAATCCACCGTGTGCGCTTCGAGGCTCTCCCATTCGATAAACAACCGATAGCGCGCCGGCTTTTCGATGGAGCGCTCCAAGCGTAGTCCATGGCAGCCGCGCGCCTTTTTGAACAGCGGCGCAGCGGCGGCGACGCCTGTTTCAAACTCCGCCTCCATGCCGGGCTTCACGTCGATCTGGGCGATTTCGATGATCAAGTTAAAACTCCGTTGTTGGGTCTGGCGCTGACCGCGCCATGTTCGGCGTCGACGCGGCGCGTCTCGCCTGTCGCGACCAGTGTGCGCGTTGCGTCGATCGAGGCGTACGTCCAGAAGATTTGCATGGGTTGCGTCGCCGAGAGATTGCGAAACCGGTGCGGCACGCCGGTCGCGATCCACGAGACATCGCCGGGCTTCAGGGTGTGCTCAACGCCGTCGATTTCCGCCACCGCGCTGCCCTCCATCAGCAACACCGTTTCCTCGCAGTTGTGCGTGTGAAGCGGTATGGCGGCGCCGCCGCCGATGATCGTGAAACCATTCATCATCGAGGTTGAGCCGCAGCGCTGGCTCACCATCGGCGCCGTGCGCGCGCCGCCGCCGCGATCCACGACGACGCTCGCCTCTCGATGCAGAACGGCGCTTTTTGCCGCGTTCATGCGTGTCCCCGGCGTCGGCTGACATGGCTCATGGGTTACTCATGGGTTGCTTTGCTCATGGCTTGCTTATGGCTTGCGCCACAGGCAATCGGCATTGATCTCGCCGGTCGTCGCGCAACCTATATAGGCCATCGTGCGGCGCAATTCGTCTTCCAGGATCGCCATCGCCTTTTCACCGCCCGCCTGCCCACCGGCGCCGACGCCATACAACGTGGCGCGCCCGGTCAAAGCCAGCTTTGCGCCAAGCGCCAGGCATTTGACAAGGTCGCTGCCGCGCCGCACGCCAGAATCGACCATGACCGTGGTTTTTTCGCCGACCGCCTTGACGATGTCTGGCAACACATCGAGCGTCGCCGGCGCGCAATCCATGTTGCGCCCGCCGTGGTTCGACACGACGATCGCGTCGGCGCCCCGCTCGACGCATTTTTCCGCGTCGTCTGGGCGCATGATGCCCTTGATAATGAGCTTGCCGGGCCAGATGTCGCGCAGCCGGTCAATGTCGTCGAAGCCAACCTGATCGGCGCGCAGCGCTTTCGTCTGCGTGACGGCGCCGGTCATGGCCTGCTGAAACTGCGGCGGATAATTTGCGTGCTTCGGCATGCCCGTCGTCGTCAGGTATTTGCCCATGACGGTCGCCATCCACTCGGGATGCAGGAGCATGTCGATGACGCTCTTGGCGTTCAGTTTGTAAGGCGTGTTGAAACCGTTGCGCTTGTTGTGTTCGCGGTTGGCGCCGAGGCCGATGTCAACGGTCCAGACGAGCGCCTCGAAACCGGCGCGATGGGCGCGTCGCACAACCTCGTAGGACAGCTCTTTCTGGCGCCACATGTAGAGCTGAAACCAGTTGCGGCTGCCCGGCACTGCCGCCACCTTCTCCATCGCCGTGTTGGAGCCCGTGGCGAGGGTGAACGGCACGCCGGCGGCGGCGGCGGCATTGGCCAGTTCGAGTTCGCCCTCATACCAGGCGAGGCCGGCGATGCCGGTGGGCGCAATCGCCAGCGGCAGATTTGTTTTCCGCCCGAAAATCTGCGTCGAGGTATCGATGGCGGATACATCGACAAGCACTTTGTTGAGCAACTTTGTCTGTTCGATGAAATAGCGGTTGTTGCGTAGCGCGATCAGGTCTTCAGTGCCGAGATCGAGATATTCAAACACACCCTTGGGAAGCCGCCGCCGCGCCACTTCGCGCAGGTCAGCAATGTTATAGCAACCATCAAGCCGCGCCATTCGGCCGACCTCCCATAATTTACTTAGGGCATGATCCCGAAAAGTGGACGCCGGTTTTCGGAAAAGATCATGCTCATTCAGAAAGCTGGAGTGCGACGACGATTCGAAGAAACGTCCTCGCGCTCTAGTGGCGGCACGATAGGCACGCGCCGAGCTTGACGCAAGCGGCGCGCCGGGATTTGCTCGCGCCCACAAACGGCGAAGCAAACCTTGGGAGGGAATCGCATGCGTATTTCGAAACTGGCTTTCTGTGCGTGGCTCGCCGCGACGTCGCCGGTTCTCGCCATCGATCAGCAGACGACGCGCAGCATCGACCAACTCAAGGCCGAAATCCTGTCGCGCGCCGAGAAGCAACCGCAACGCAGTCCGGCTGTCGAACTGGATCCGGCCGATGTGCGCGCCGCGATCGCTCCCATCAAGACGCTCGACCGCGACGAATGGGGCAGCGGCTTCAGCGCCGTCGCCGACAAATATTTCGACGCCGCCAGGCAACGCGAGGCTGCCGGCGATAGCGCTGGCGCCCGCGAAAATTTTATCCGCGCCTACCGTCTCTACAAGGCGGCGCATTATCCCACCAACAACTCGCCGGAAAAAAACAAGGCCTACGAGAAGGGGATTGAGGCGTTTCTCGGCTTTACGAAATATCTCAAGCCGAAACTCGAAGTCGTGAAAATCCCGTTTGAGGGAAAACAGATTGTTGGCTACCTGCGCATGCCCGAAGGCGCCGGCAAACATCCGCTGGTGTTCATTTCGACAGCGCTGGACAGTCGCAAGGAAGAGACCATGGAGCGCAACGATGAATTGATCGCCGCCGGCGTCGGCGTGTTCGTCGTCGATATGCCCGGCACCGGACAGGCCCCGATCAAAGGCGACGTGGATTCGGAGCGTATGTTCATTGCAGCGCTCGATCATCTGGTCACCCGGCCCGACGTTGACGCTGCGCGGTTGGGTTATATGGGCGGCAGTTGGAGCGGCTATTGGGCGACGAAGATGGCGATTGTCGCGGCCAGCCGTTTCAAGGGTATCGTCGCGCAGGGATTGCCAGTGCATTATTATTTTCAGCCGGAATGGCAAAAGGTCGCCATCAACACACCCGAATATCTGATGGACCTGCTACCGGCGCGCGCCATGGTTTACGAGGTGGAGGGCCTTGACGCGTTCCTCGACTACGGCCCCAAAATGTCCCTGAAAGCGCAGGGACTGCTGGACAAACCCTCGGCGCCGATGCTGCTCGTCAACGGCTCGAAAGATACGCAGGTGCCGATTGCGGATTTGCTGCTGGTCGCCCAAACCGTTCCGGGCGGCATCAAGGAAACCTGGATCAATCCCGACGGCGGCCACATGGGCGCCAACCGCGAATGGGGTTCTGAACGCATTCGCAAGGAAATCACGACGCCGTGGCTGGTGAAGAAACTTTTCGGGCCGGAAAAAATGGCGAAGCTCAATTGAGGCGCAGGCCGCGCCAGGAAACCTTGGCTTAACGCCAGTGCCAAAGTTGCGGCGATCCGTCGTTAGCGCGGCCTGGCGCCCAGCTAGCCCGCCGGGCGCGGACAGCCAAGGCCCGCGTCGGACGAGCCGCTGTTAGGCAACCGAAATAGACATGAAAATTTTGTTATATAAAATAATTCACATAAAAATTTGATATTTTACGGCCGCGCGGCTATATCGGTGCTTCCTCAACCGGAGTCCTCCCATGCGTCTCGTCGCGGGCCTTCTGCTGTGCCTCGCCGCTCTCGCCCCCGCCGTCCTGGCCCCCGCCGTACCCGCCGCCGCCCAAACGACGGCGCGCGTTGGCATCATCCCGGTGTTGGGTGTTGCGCCGATCCTCGTCGTCGAGAAGGAGGGCCTGGCCAAGGCAGCCGGCCTCGACCTCAAGTTCACCACCTTCGAGTCGGGCCCGTTGATGATCCAGGCTCTGGCTTCCGGCACCCTTGATATTTACGTGGCCGGCGTTGCGCCGCTGGGCATTGCGCGCTCCAAGGGTATCGACATTCGCGTTGTCGCCGCCACGGCGGTTGAGGAGATGACGGTTGCCGCCGGGCCGAAACTCGCGCCGTATTTCAAATCCGGCGTTACTGGCGCGCAGGCGCTCGCGGATTTCCGCAAGGCCAACGGCAAGCCGGCGCGGCTCGCCACCCAGCCGCCGGGCTCGGTGCCGCACACGACGCTGGTGCATTGGCTGACGCAGGTGCTGAAAGCCGACAAGGCGGACTTTGAGGTCGTGCCCATGGGTATCGACGCGACCCAGCAGGCATTGCTGAGCGGCGCCGTCGACGGCGCGACGATCCGTGAGCCGGCCGACACCATCGTGCAGCAACGCAATCCCGCCATTCGCATCGTCGCGCTTGGCGGCGACATGTTCCCCAACCAGCCCGGCACGGTTGTCGCCGTCTCCGGCGCCTTTCTGACCAAAAATCCCGAGGCGGTGCAGAAACTCGTCAACGGCCTCGTCAAGGCCGATGCGCTGATCCATAGCGATCCAAAACGCGTTGCTCCCGCCATTGAGGCGGCCCTCGGCAAGGGCCTCATCGACACCGCCACAATTGAAAAGGCGCTGTTGTCGCCGGCCTCCAAATTCGTTGCCGATCCCCGCGGTATCATGGACGCCACGGCGAAAATGCAGACCTATCAGGTCTCGATTGGCAGCCTCGAAAAGGACGTGTCGCTCGACGGTCTGTTTGACCCGTCGTTCTACATAAAAGCGACAGCAAAATAGCGGTTTTCCCCAATACTGGCGGCATTATGCATCAGGCTCGATATCTGTCGCGGCGCAGTTTTTCCGGCGCTGTCGGGGTTACGCTCGCCTTGCCCTGGCCGGCGGCAGCGCAAACGCCGACGTCTCCGCCGACGGTGAAAATCCGCATCGCCTACGTGCCCGTCGTCGGCGCTGCCTCGGTATTCGTGCTCGCTGGAGCCGGCTGGGGCGCCGAGGCGGGCCTCGACGTATCGCTGGTGCGTTTTGAATCGGGGCCGCCGGCGATCAGCGCGCTGGCCTCAGGCACGATCGATGCCATGGCCATTGGCGTCGCGCCCGTCGCCGTGGCGCGCGCCAAGGGCATCGACGTGAAAATCATCGCGGCGGCGTCGACCGGCGGCTCAGCCTTCGTGGCGCGCAAACCGCTGGCCGAAAAACTTGGGCCAGCGGGCGCCAACCTCGCTGCCGGTTTCGCCGCTGCCAGCGCGACGGTGGGCCGACCCTTGAAACTGGCCAGCGTGCCGGCGGGCGGCGTCCCTGTGGTTGCACTCAATCACTGGCTGTTCAAGCTCAACAATGTCTCGCGCGCCCATGTGCAGATCGTCGCCATGGGCATCGACGCCATCCAGCAAGCGCTGCTTACCGGCGCCGTTGACGGCGGCACGCTGCTGGAGCCAACCTTGACCGTGGCGCTGGAAAAGAGCGCCGATTTGCGCGTCATCGCGACTTCGGACGAAATGTTTCCCGGCATCCCCGGCGTTGTCATCGCCGTGCGCGGCGATTTCCAGTCGGCTCATCCCGAGGCGGTGGACCGTCTGGCGGGGCTGGTCACCCGCGCCAACGAGCGCATCGTGCAGAACCCGCAGGACGCCGCGAAATACAGCACTGCGCAGTTGGGCGGCGGCCTGATTGACGCCGCGACGCTGGCCCGCGCGTTCACCTCCAAAGCCGTTAAATTCGTCAGCGATCCCGCCGCCATCGAGGAGCCGACAAAACGCTTGCTCGACTATCAGGCCGAAATAGGCGACTTCGACAAGGCCCCGGCGATCAACGGATTGTTCGATGCCGGACCGTATATGCGCGCCGTCCGAAAATAGCCGGCGCGGGCTGCTGAGGATCAACGTGCGCCGCCATTCCTGGATTCTTTCGGCCCTTGGCCTCGCCGCCTTTCTGGCGGTGTGGGAGCTTGCGCCGAAACTGAGCTTGGTGTCGAACTCGCTGCTACCCGCGCCGAGTGATTTGCCGCCGGCGTTCCTGCGCGAATTTCGTAGCGGCATGTGGCTCGAGATGGTGCGTCTCAGTCTGTCGCATTACCTTATTGGCTTTGCGTGGGGCGGCGGCTTGGGCGCCGTATTCGGCGTGCTCGTCGGCATGTATCGTGACTTCGACGATTTTCTCGCCTGGGTGGTGCGCCTGCTGCGTCCGATTCCCAATCTCGCCTGGGCGCCCTTCGCCATCATCTGGTTTGGCGTCGACGAAGCCGCAGCCGTATTCATCATCTCCATCGGCGTTTTCTGGATCGTTTTTTTTGCCGCGCAAGGCGCCATCCGCAACGTCGACCGCGATCTCGTTGAGGTCGCCGCCGCCTTCGGCTTCCGCTCCGGTCCGCAACGCCTGATCAAGGTGCTGTTGCCAGCGGCGACGCCGGGAATTCTCGTGGGCTTGCGCACGGCGCTGGGGCAGGCGTGGATGGCCGTCGTTGCCGCCGAATTGTCGGGCGTCAGCGGCCTTGGCAGCCGCATGATGCAAGCCTCCAGTCTGCTCGCGACCGACATTGTCGTTGTCTACATGCTGACCATGGCGGCGTTGTACGGCGTCATGGACGCCTTGTTCATGGTCGCGCAGGGGAGGCTTCTGCAATGGAAGCCGTGACAACAGCCGTGCGGGCGCCGACGCAGGCGCCGGCGAAAACGCCAGTGATCTGCATCCGCGATCTTGGTCTGGCCTTCGAGCAGAACGGTCGTTTGACGGAGGTGTTGCGTCACCTCGATCTTGATGTCGCGGCCGGTGAATTCGTCGCCATCGTCGGCGCCTCGGGCGTCGGCAAATCGACTTTGTTGCGCGTGCTGATGGGATTGGCGACGCCAACTATTGGAAGCGTGCGGATCGCCCCCGCCCCCGATGGCGGCAGCGCCATGGCGATGGTGTTTCAGGATGCGCGACTGTTGCCGTGGCGGCGCGTGCTTGCCAACGTGGCTTTCGGTTTGGAGAAAACCCGCACACCGAAACGCCAGCGGCGCGAACGCGCCCTGGCGGCGCTGGCGCTGGTCGGCTTGCGCGATCTCGCCGGTCGTTGGCCGCATCAGCTTTCCGGCGGCCAGCGCCAGCGCGTCGCGCTCGCCCGCGCCCTCGCCGTCGACCCCGCCATCCTGCTGATGGACGAGCCTTTCAGCGCGCTTGACGTTGCAACCCGGGAAACCTTGCAGGATGAACTCATCCGGATTCGCGCTGAAACCGGCAAGACAATATTGTTCGTCACCCACGACATCGACGAGGCCGTCTATCTCGCCGACCGCGTCGTGGCGCTCGGCGGCAAGCCCGGTGAATTGCGCGCCACCCGCGTCATCGACGCCTCGCATCCACGCAAGCGCGGCTCTGTCGCGTTGGAGCACGCCGCCGCCGCCATTAAGGGCGAAATGACGGCGGAGGCCGCAGCCGCGCGCGACAACTGGGTGATATAGCCACCGGGATATGGAAACTCCGACGCATTGACTTTGGCGATGTGTCGCGGTGTTGATGCGCCAGCCTCAAATCCGGCAGGAGTTTCATGCGTTCTCTGGTTTTCAGCGGCCTGACCCCAGCGCTCGCCGCGTTCGTGGCATCTCTGGCGTCCCTGGTGTCCCTGACCGCCTCGGCGCAAACCCCCGAGGAATTCTACAAAGGGAAGACCGTCCAGGTGCAAATCGGTTACGGCGTCGGCGGCACCGACGACGTGTGGGCGCGACTGCTCGCCAAACACATGCCGGATTTCATGCCCGGCCACCCGAATTTCGTGCCGGCCAACGTACCCGGCGCCGGCAGCTTGCTGTTGGCCAACCAGCTTTACAATGTAGCCTTGAAGGATGGGACGGTGTTCGGCCTGTTCAACCGGGGCGTGCCATTTGAGCCGCTGCTCGGCGGCCAGGGCATTCGCTTCGATCCGGCGAAGTTCAACTTCCTCGGCAGCCCCGACCGCGACACGGTTGTTTGTTTTGCCCGCAGCGATGCGCCGGTCCAGACTCTCGCCGATCTCGCCACCAAAGAGCTGATCGTCGGCTCCACCGGTTCCGGCGCCGACAGCCAGACCTACCCGGAAGTCACCGCGCGCCTTCTCGGCGTGAAACTAAAATTGGTGCAGGGCTATCCAGGCTCGCGCGACATCCTGCTCGCCGTTGAGCGCAAGGAAGTGCAGGGCGGCTGCCTCAGCTTTGATACGGTGGCGCGAGACGCCAACTATCGCGACAAAAACCTCAAAATCATCTTTCAGGCCGGCCTCAAGGCAGACGACCGCCTGCCCGATGTGCCTGTGGTGACCGACCTTGCCCACAGCGATATCGAGCGTCAGGCGTTAACCCTGTTCTTCCAGCGCTCCCTCATGGGCCGCCCCTTCGCCGCGCCCCCTGGCGTGCCGCCAGCTCGCCTGGAAGCCCTCAGAGAAGCCTTCCGCGCCGCGCTGGAAAGTCCCGCCCTCAAGGAAGAAGCGGCGCAAGCCAAGCTCAACATACATTACGTCCCACCGGCGGAGTTGGCGAAAGTGATTGCTGACGCCAGTGCAGCCTCGCCAGAAGTCGTCGCGGCAACAAAAAAGGCGTTTGGACGCTGAAGTCAGGGGAACATCTGTCCCCTGTAGCAAATTGTCGCATACAGCGGCCGCCGCATCATCGGCGAAAGCTGCCAGGGAGGGAGCGCGGGAATGACGACGCCGACATCGAAACCGCCGACCCCGCCCGACGACGAGCCGGCGCTCCGCGCCCGCCTGACGCGCCTCAACCTCGACATTGAGGCGTCCCGGAAAGTGACGGCTGAGGCCCAAACGCGGCAAACAAGCGAGGTTGCGCGCGGTCAGGAGGCGGGGCGCATGATGTCGCTCGGTTTTCGCATGGTGTCGGAATTGATCGGCGGCATCCTCGTCGGTCTGGGCATTGGCTGGGGGCTTGACCGGATCTTCAATAGCTCGCCAATTTTTTTGATCGTTTTTTCTCTGCTTGGCACGGCGGCCGGCTTCTGGAACGTCATTCGGGCGGCGTCGCCGCCGCGCGGCCCAGGAAAAGCCGGCGAAGACGGTTGATTTTTCCCGCCGTCTGCTGCATCACGCCCGCGATGCATCGAAGGAGATCGTGACGTGGCGGCTGAGGGCGGATCGGCGATAGACCCGATCCATCAATTCAATATCGTTGAATACGGCTCGGTCGACCTGTTCGGACGGCATTTCGCGTTCACCAATTCAGCCCTCTACATGGCCCTCGGGATCGGCGTGATCGCGCTGGTCATGGTGTATGGCTCGCGAACTTCCGCCATTATCCCCGGGCGGATGCAGACCTTGGCCGAGATGGCCTACCAGTTTATCGCCGGCATGGTGCGAAGTTCGGCTGGCGAAGCCGGCATGAAATTTTTCCCGCTGGTGTTTTCGTTGTTCATGTTCATTCTCGTGCTGAACATCATCGGCCTCATTCCCTACACCTTCACGGTGACCAGCCATATCATCATCACTGTTTCGCTGGCGCTGATCGTGTTTCTCACCGTCATCGTCGTGGGTTTCGCGAAAAACGGCCTGCATTTCCTGAAGCTGTTCGTGCCGTCGGGTGTGCCGATGGCGATCCTTCCGGTTGTGGTGCTCATCGAGATCATTTCATTCTTGTCGCGCCCGCTCAGCCATTCCGTTCGTTTGTTCGCCAACATGCTGGCCGGTCACATCACCCTGAAAGTCTTTGCCGGGTTCGTCGTTCTGCTGCTCGGCGCCGGCGGCTGGGCGGTGATTTCGCCGCTGCCCTTCCTGTTCATGATCGGGTTGATGGCGCTCGAACTGCTGGTCGCATTTCTGCAAGCCTACGTGTTCGCCATGTTGACGTGCATGTACATCAATGACGCCCTGCACCCTGGCCATTAACCGGGCGCAGCGCCACGCTTCCTTCCAACCCCCTCACGCCAACCCCCCTCACAAAGGAACGAGACCATGGACGCAGCTTCTGCAAAATTGATTGGCGCCGGGCTTGCCGCCATCGGCACCGGCGCTGCCGCCATCGGCGTCGGCAATCTGTTCGGCCAGTTCCTGCAGGGCGCCTTGCGCAACCCGTCGGCGGCTGACGGCCAGTTCGGTCGCCTGATTTTCGGCTTCGCGGTGACGGAAGCGCTCGGCATTTTCGCCCTGCTCATCGCCTTCCTGCTGCTCTTCGCCGTCTGATCCACGGTCGCATTGACGTTGCGGCGGCGTCGTCTGCGCCGTCGCAGCCAGAATCCCGGACGCCCGCATTCCTGCGGCCGTTTGGCCGAATACCTGATGTGACGAACCGGATGTGACGAAGCGGCTTGCCGCTTTGGCGGACCCGGGCGCCGCGTTGGCCGTTATGGCGAACGCACCACGATTGGCTTTCTTATATGGCAGATTCGAAATCACCCGCGACGAGCGCCCACACCGCGCAGGATGCAGGCGCGCATCAGGCCAACTTTCCGCCGTTCAATGCCGAGACGTTTCCCTCGCAACTGCTGTGGTTCGTGCTGGCGTTTGGCGCCCTCTATTTGCTGATGTCGCGCATCGCCCTGCCGCGCGTCGGCGCGATTCTCGAAACCCGTGAAAACCGCATCGCCGCCGATCTCGACACCGCCGCCCGCGCCCAGCAGCAGGCGGACGCTGCCGGCAAGGCGCACGAAAAAACCCTGACCGACGCCCGCGCCAACGCGCGTGACACGGCGCAGGCCGCCAGCGTCCGGCTTGCCGCTGAGAGCGACGCGCGCCGCAAGTCTCTGGAGGCTGACCTCAACGCCCAACTCGCGGTCGCCGAAAAGCAGATTGCCGCCACCAAGGCTGCGGCGATGGGCCACGTTTCCCAGATCGCCGAGGACGCCGCTGCGGCAATCGTTCAGCAACTGACCGGACGCGCTGCCCCAGCCGCAGTGATCGCCAGCGCGGTCGCCGACCTCAAGACCGGCTAACGGAGAGCCCCATGCATTTCGATGCGGAATTTTTCGTCGCGGCCGGATTCGTCTGCTTCGTGCTGTTGCTCGGCTACCTTGGCGTGCATCGCAAGGTGATTGGCGCCCTCGACGAACGCATCAACAAGATTCGCGACGAACTCGACGAAGCCAGGCGCCTGCGTCAGGAAGCCGAGACGTTGCTCGCCTCCTACAAGACCAAGGCGGCCGAAGCCGAAGTCGAGGCCGCAGCCATCGTGCAGCAAGCCAAAGCCGATGCTGAAAATCTGGCGCGCGAGACCGAGGCGCGGATGGCCGATTTCGTTGAACGCCGCCGCAAACAGGCCGAAGCAAAGATCGCCATGGCCGAAGCGCAGGCGACCGCTGAAGTGCGCAACGCCGCCGTCGACGCCGCCGTTCGCGCCGCCGCGATTGTGCTGCGCAGCCAGACCGACGCCAGCGCCGCCGCCGAGCTCGTCAACAAAGGCATCGCCGACGTTAAGCGTCTGATGAACTGACGCGGTCGTCGACATGGCGCTGTTTTCAAGCGCCGAGGTTTGACACAGGTGGCTTTTCGCCACCTTCCGCGTTGTCCGGAATGTGCTATAGTCCGGGGATGATTACCACTCTGAAACAGATGCTCCCGAACATCGAAACGTGGCCTGACGAAGATCAGGAGGCGTTGGCCGAGGTGGCGCGAGAAATCGAAGCTGAGCGCACTGGCGTGTATGTGATGACGGCAGCTGAAGAGGCTGCCGTTAGAGAAGGATTGGCACAGGCGGACCGCGCCGAGTTTGTTTCCGATGAGAGAATGTCCGCGCTCTGGAAACAGTTCAAAATGGTATGATCATCCGGTTTACGCCTCGCGCCGAAAGCGATCTTTTTGCAATTTTGTCGTAAATTCAAGCACGCTCTCCTCCGGGGGCTGGACGCGTTAGCGCGAGTATCGAAAATGGGCTTCGGTTCATAGCCGCTCACCCCCTTGGGGGGAGGCAAATCGAGTCGAAGGTGTTTGTAAAAATTCTGAGCGATTACCCATACAAAATCTTCTATCGCGTTCAGGAAGAAACAATAGAAATCATCCATATCCGTCATACATCACGTCGCCATTGGCATGATTAAATTCGGCTGGAATATCCTGGGTTAAAACGTCAGCCGGCGTCGTCGTCACTGACGCGCGTTCGCGGCGTCCAGCGCAGTTTCGGCTGACGCGCGGCGCGCGTTTCATCGAGCCGCGAACGCGGCGCAAAATACGGCGCGCCGGTGAAGCGCTCGACATCGCCGCGTTTGACGGCGAATGCGAGATCGCGCATCGCCATGATGAAAAGATCGAGCGAGGCGCGCGATTCCGATTCGGTCGGTTCGATCAGCATCGCGCCGTGTACGATCAGCGGAAAATACATGGTCATGGGATGGAAGCCCTCGTCGATCATCGCCTTGGCGAAATCAAGCGTGGTGACGCCGCTCCCTTTCAACCAGCGGTCGTCGAACAGCGCTTCGTGCATGCAGGTGCGTTCGCCGAACGCCGGCGACATCACATCCTGCAGGCAGACGCGCACATAGTTGGCGTTCAGCACCGCATCCTCGGAAGCTTGCCGCATGCCGTCCGAGCCATGCGAAAGCATGTAGGCGAGGGCGCGCACGTACATGCCCATCTGTCCGTGAAAGGCGCAGATGCGTCCAAACGAAGCCGTATTTCCCGAGTGTTCGACGACCTCGAAAATGTCACCGTCGCGCTTTACAAATGGCGCCGGCGCGAAGCGCGCCAAACGCGACGAAAGCACCACCGGCCCGGCGCCTGGGCCACCACCGCCGTGCGGCGTCGAGAAGGTTTTGTGCAGGTTGATGTGCATGGCGTCGATGCCAAGATCGCCGGGCCGCACCTTGCCGACAATGGCGTTGAAATTCGCCCCGTCACAATAAAAGTAGGCGCCGGCGGCGTGCACAGCCGCGGCGATTTCGACAATGTCGCGCTCGAACAAACCGCAGGTGTTGGGGTTGGTCAGCATCAGCGCAGCGACATCGGGACCCATTGCATCCTTCAGCGCTTGCGTTGAAACCGTGCCATCCCCGCGCGCTGCGATGGCGCGCACTTGAAAGCCGATGCTTGCGGCGGTCGCCGGATTGGTGCCGTGGGCGCTGTCGGGCACAAGCACCACCTTGCGCGTTGCAGCTTGTCCGCTTGCCTCCAGCGCCGCGCGAATCGCCATCATGCCGCACATCTCGCCGTGCGCGCCGGCTTTTGGCGACATCGCCACCGCATGGGTGCCGGTCAACTCCATCAACCAGTGCGCCAGGGTGTCGATCAATTCGAGGCCGCCCTGCACAGTGGAGACGGGTTGCAATGGATGAATGTCGGCGAAACCCGGCAACCTCGCCATCGCCTCATTGAGGCGCGGATTGTGTTTCATCGTGCACGATCCGAGTGGATAAAGCCCCGCATCGATGGCGAAATTTTTTTGCGACAGCCGCACATAGTGGCGCATCGTTTCCGGTTCGCTCAGTCCCGGCAGGCCGATGGGCGCTGTTCGTTCGCAAGCGCCGAGCCGCGTCGTGAAGGGCGCGGTCTCCTCCATGTCGACGCCGCTCGCAGCGAGGTCGCCAAATTCAAAAATCAGCGCTTCCTCGATTTGCAAGGCGCGGTTGCCGGTAAATGTCTGGCGCGTCGGGGGTGCTGTTCGACCAACCGGGTTCGGCGCTGTCGGGCGTCCGTGGTTGCTCAACATCAAACGATCTCCTCAAGGCCTGCAACGAGCGCCGCACGATCTTCATCGGTGTTGACCTCGGTGCTGGCGACGATGAGCAGATCATCGAGACCGGCGCCCGGCAGCAGGCGCGATGCAGGCACGCCGGCGATAACGCCGCGTTGCGCCAGCCGCTCGACCGCTTCCGCCGCGTCGCCCTTGAGGCGCACAGTGAATTCGTTGAAGAAACTTTTATTGATGACCTCGATGCCGCCCGCGCGGGCAAGACAATCCGCGAGTTTCACCGCGTTGCCATGATTGATCCGCGCGAGTTTTCGCAGGCCCGCCTCGCCAAGCATCGTCATGTGAATGGTGAAAGCCAGCGCGCACAGGCCTGAATTGGTGCAGATGTTGGATGTCGCCTTGTCGCGGCGAATGTGTTGTTCGCGCGTCGACAAGGTCAACACAAAGCCGCGTCGCCCATTAGCATCCAACGTCTCGCCGGCAAGCCGGCCTGGCATTTGCCGGACGAATTTCTGGTTGGTCGCGAACAAACCGACGTAGGGGCCGCCAAAGCTAAGCGCGTTGCCGATCGATTGGCCTTCGCCAGCGACAATGTCGGCCCCCATGGCGCCCGGCGGTTGCACAAGGCCGAGCGAAACGACTTCTGTGAACACCGCAACGAGCAGGGCGCCATTGCGATGGCAGGCCTCGGCGATGGCGGTGAGGTTGCGCAGCGCGCCGAAAAAATCCGGCGTTTGCACAACGACGCACGAGGTTTGCGCGTCGATTTTCGCAACGATGTCCTCGCTGGCGAGAATATCGGGCGGCAGGCAAACCGCCTCGCTGTCGCACATGTGCGCGACCGTGCGCAGCACGTCGACGTATTGCGGATGCACGCCGCCCGAGACGATGCATTTGCGCCGCCGCGTCAGCCGGTGCGCCATCTGCACCGCCTCGCTTGTCGCGGTGGAGCCGTCATACATCGAGGCGTTGGCGACTTCCATTCCCGTCAGGCAAGCCACCTGCGTCTGGAATTCGAATAGATATTGCAGCGTCCCTTGTGCGATCTCCGGCTGGTACGGCGTATAGCTCGTCAGAAACTCACTGCGTTGTATGAGATGATCGACGGTGGCGGGAATATGATGCTTGTAGGCGCCGCATCCGGCAAAGAAGGCGACCGAGCCGGCGGCGACGTTGCGGCTTGCGAGCGCGCCGAGAAACCGCACCACTTCGGGTTCGGATTTGCCGCGCGGCAAGGCCGGCGCCTCGCGCAGCAACCGGTCGGCTGGAACGTCCGCGAAGAGTTCGTCGATATGCGGGACGCCGATGCGCTGCAGCATGCTTTCGCGGTTGTCTGGCGTTAGCGGCAGGTATCGCATCGTGGCTTCCCTTGCAGCGCTCGGCGCCGCCTATTCGAGCGTCCGGATGAACGCGTGATAAGCCGCTTCGTCCATCAAAGTTGAGATCGCCCGGGGATCGGCAAGCCGGAGACGGAAGAACCAGCCGGCGCCCGTCGCATCTTCATTGACATTGCCGGGCGCGGCTTCGAGCGCCGCATTGACTGCGATAACCTCGCCCGCCAGCGGCGCGTAAACTTCGCTCGCCGCCTTGACGCTTTCGACCACCGCCGCCGCCTCGCCCGGTTTGAAGGTCTTGCCAACTTCCGGCAGTTCGACGAAGACAACGTCACCGAGGGTTTTCTGCGCATAGTCGGTGATGCCGACGACGGCGGCGTCGCCGTCAAGGCGCACGTATTCGTGGTCTTTCGTGTAGCGTGTTTCGCTCATCGGCCACTCCTGCGGGATTGCCTGCAATCACCCATGCGCTTCACGCGAATCAGCGGGCGCCTCATCACGCGCCTTCATGCCATAATCACGCACGACTTTCGCGACACGCAGGCGATAATCGCGGAATATGTGCGCCCGGCCGGCGGATTGTGCGCGCCGATGGTCCAGCCGTTCTCGCCACGCTTGCACACTGGCCTCATCGCGCCAGAATTGCAGCGACAGCAACTTGCCTTCCTCGTAGAGGCTTTCAAAGCGCTCGATGGAAATGAAGCCGTCGCTTTTCACCAGTTCGTCGCGCAGACTGGCGGCCATCGCCAGATAGGCGTCGCGCTGACCCTCCGCTGGCCAGACCTCGAAGATCACCGCAATCATGGATGCACTCCCGCATTCTGGTTGGCATAGCGGTGCGGCCAGAATGGCAGTGGCGCCAGTCTGGCAGGATGCGGCTTGCCGCGCACCAGCAGCAATACTGCGGTTCCCGCCGCCGCCGAAGCCGCCTCGACATACCCCATGGCCAGCGGCCCGTTGAGCGAGGCGCCGAAGCCGCCGGACGTGACGACGCCAATCGTTCGTCCCGCCGTGTCGGTGATTTCCACCCCGTCTCGCGCTAGGGCGCGCCCGTCGGGGAGAATTCCGACGCGCCGTCGCATCGCGCCGTCGCGCAGTTCGCGCTGCACCCTTTCGGCGCCCGGAAAACCGCCCTCGTCGCGTCGCCGCTTGCCAATCGACCAGGCCAGACCCGCCTCGACCGGCGACGTTGTTGCGTCGATATCGTGGCCGTAAAGACAAAGGCCGGCCTCGAGCCGCAATGTGTCTCGCGCGCCAAGCCCGATCGGCTTGACTTCCGCCGCCGCAAGCAGCGCTCGCGCCAACCGCTCCACACGATCGGCGCGCACGGAAATTTCAAAACCATCTTCGCCGGTGTAGCCCGAGCGCGACACGTGGCAGGCGATGCCGTCGAAAGCCGTAGTGATCGCCGACATGAACCCCATCGTGGCGACGTCAGGCGCATGCCGCGCCAGCACCGTTACGGCTTGCGGCCCCTGCAACGCCAGCAAGGCCCGATGCGGCGCGCGCAGCAGCCGCACATTCGTCGGCAAATGAGCCTCGATATGGGCGAAATCGCCGGCCTTGCCAGCGGCGTTCACAACCACAAGGAGAACGCCATCTTCCGCCGCATCGGCGCTGCGGGTCACCATGAGATCGTCGAGGATCCCGCCGTCAGGGTTGAGCAGTTGCGTGTAGCGCTGCCGGCCTGGCGCGAGGCCAAGCATGTCGGCGGGAACCAGCCTCTCCAAGGCTCGCGCGGTAATGTCATGGCTGGGCCCGACAAGAAACGCCTGGCCCATGTGCGAAACGTCAAACAGGCCGGCCGAACTGCGCGTCTGCAGATGTTCAGCGATGATGCCGGAGGGATACTGAACCGGCATGTGGTAACCGGCGAAACCCACCATTTTGGCGCCGAGCGAAACGTGCAGCGCATGCAGCGGCGTTCTGGCCAGCGGTTCGGGCGCAGGTTCGGGAGATTCTGTAGCGGGTTCCCCAATCATCCGACGCACCCGTGTTTGCCGTTGAAAGCCATCGCCGCGAGCGCCCCGGCATCATTCATCAGGCGAAGGCTTTTCTAGCGCCGTCTGCGGCGCGGCGCGGCAGCTTTCGGCTTTTCCGCGCTGCCGCCCTCAAAGCCCACATAGATCGAATAATCCTCGTCGGCCTCGCGCCGGGTGTAGGGAACCTGCAGCGGCTCCGTGACCGCCGTGAATGGCGATTGGGCTTCGCCGCCCTGAAGCGACGCCGCGACGCGAATGTTTTGCGAGGCGACGACGAATTTGTCGGAATCACGCACGACTTTCACGCGGATAGGCACCGTGAAGGCGCCAGACGCGCCACTCGGTCCGGCAATCACATAACCGGAGACGCCGACACGGATCGCCAGCGGCGCACCTTCGCTCGCTTTGCACTCGCGCGACAGCTCGCCGAAGGAATACTGGTAACGCACGCCCTCCGCCGATCGGTCGGAGCCAGTGAAGGCGCGAAACACTGACTGTCCCTCGGCGACCTGCACGATCGGGCAATCGACATCGAGTTCGCGCAGAGCGGCTGGATTGGCAGCTACCGTCGGCGCGCGGTAGGTGAAAATATTGCCGGCGAACGGCGCGGTTTCCCCGACCCCCGGCAGGCTGCTGCAGGCCCCTGCCATGCCGGCGAACGCGCCGGCCAGAACCAGCCGCACGCCCCGCGATCCCCAATAAGTCATGCGATCCGTCACGCCATCAGCCCTCACGCCACCCGTCACGCCATTCATACTTGCACTCCGCCGCATCCCCATCCGGGCGCGCTTATACCTTCAAGCTGACGCCCGCTCCATAGCCATCTGCGCGACATCCCTGGGGGCGCGCCGCGCGCACCCGAAAACATCACGGCAATTTGGCGAAGCCTTCCTTGAAACCGCCAAGTGCGAGCGGGATGCCGATGCCCTCTTCGGGAGTATTGAAGATGATGAAGGTGGCGTCCTTGCCGGCTCCCAGTTGCTCGATCAGTTTGTCTTCCATGACAACCTCTGCGATGCACCCGGACGGCAGGCAACGCACGAAACCGGCGCGTCCGACATCGACCGTATCGACCTTCAGACCGAGCCCCGCCGGCAGCAGCACGCCGAGCGGCGCGATCACCCGCAGCAGCCGTGATTTTCCATCGGCGGTTTTGAGCACGATGACCACCAGCGTGACGTTGGGCTTGTCCTCGGCGGCGATCGACTGAATCAGCGCGCATTGCTCGCGGCTTGCGCCGGGCGGCGTCTCGCAACGCATCTCCCAATCGCCATGTTTGGAGCGCACCGCGCCCTGCGCGGCGGCCGGGGCCAGCGCCAGCCCCGCCAACAGCAACACCGTCGCCATGGCGACAAGGCGCAGCCCGAAGGCGGCTCGGAGCGTTCCATAGGCCATAGGGTCTCCCGGAAACTGGCGGACGCCGGGCGCTGCGGGCCGCGAATCGGCCACACATCCCCATCTGCCACAGACGATGGCGAAAGCCATTTGGTGTGGGTACCAATTACGCCGCACCTGTCAAGC
>JAYTTW010000127.1:0-7328 GCA_043744855.1 Hyphomicrobiales bacterium | reverse complement strand
CAAGAGCCTGTGGCTGGCGCAGCCGGCGGAGTGAGCGGCGCATCACCCTTTCCAATAGAGAGAGGGTCGGCCAGAAGGTACGGGTGAAGCGTACGCCTTACGCAAGCTCTTTCAGCGCCAGAACGACTATCTCGCCGGAAACGTTGGCAGAGAAGTATTGGATCGCATGTTGATTTCCGCTACCGCGTTCCAATTGTGATAGCGTGCGAAAAAGCTCAAAGCTCCTCTTTCCCGCAACCCTGTCAAAGCCTCAGCCCAATAAGCGATCAAGGCGCGTCGAACGCCAACCAATTGCAGAAACCGCGCAGCGTCGTCAAAACTGGCGCTGAAATAGACGCTAACCGAACGAGCTAGCGCACTCGCGTAAACATCGTCCTGACACCCGCCATCGTGTGCATTAAGCCAGTCAATCACATCGGAAAAATCGTATATCAACCGATCCAGGACGATGCTGTGGATTGGCAGGCCGGTTTCTCGCCGCGGGAGTGTGCTGAACGCGACTTCGTGGCGCCCGATGTTGATTGTAAAATAGCGCCCTCCGCCAGTTGCGGGAAAAAGAACAAATGTCCAAGCACCCTGAATATCGAGCCAGTTCAACAAGCCAGTGAATGCAAAGATGCGAATTACAAATGCAGAAAATTCTGCATCCTGAAACATTCTGTCCACAACCGGTCGTTTAATCACAAACTCCGGGTCAAGCGAAGCCAATGATGCAGATACTACGTGAGACTTGAGTGAGAACAACTCTCGCTGCCCAGTAATCTCAGTGACGAGCGAACTTCGAAAGGCATAATGTAGGTGTGCTTCGACCTTGCGCCAATCAGATACCTGTCTGAAATCGACGAGATGCCAAGGGCCTAGCGCCCTGTAAGGATCGTAGCCATTTATTTCGCGAAGTCTCTTCATTGGCGGAAAGTTTGTTCCGCCAATTTTTATGAATTCAGTATTCGGCGAGGTCAAAACGTAAACATGGCCGGATAAGTCGTCAGCCATCGCGGTCCCTCGTTTATTACCCAGCTTTGCCTATCACGAAGGAAGAATTAGCGAGCGCAGGTATCACAAATTTCGGGACGCGCCGTTCTTACCCCGCCAGCAGCCCGTCAATCGCCTTCGACACAGCCTCGATCGGCGCCATGCCATCGACAATCTTGAGCGTGCCGCGCGAGGCGTAATAGGCGGCAACCGGCGCAGTCATGTTGCGGTATTGCTGCAGGCGCACGGCGAAGGCCTGCGGATTGTCGTCGGCGCGAACCACGCCGCCGGCGGCGACCGTCTCGGCAGCGCGCTTCTCGATGCGGCCCAGCAGCGCCGCCTCGTCGACCTTGAGTTCGACGATGGCGTCGAGCTGCATGGCGTTTTTTTCAAGCAGCGTGTCGAGAGCTTGCGCCTGCGCCACGGTGCGTGGGAAGCCGTCGAGAATAAATCCGTTTTTAGCGTCCGCCTGCCGCACGCGGTCGGCGATAATGCCGACGACGATCTCGTCCGACACCAGCCCGCCCGCATCCATGACCACCTTGGCTTGCCGCCCCACCGGCGTTCCCGCCTTGACCGCCGCCCTCAGCATGTCGCCCGTCGACAGTTGCGGGATGGTGAACCTGTGCGCCAATCTCGTTGCCTGCGTGCCCTTGCCCGCCCCCGGCGGACCCAGCAGGATCAGTCTCATTTACGCCGCCCCCGCAGTTTGGCTTTCTTGACGAGGCCCTCATATTGCTGGGCCTGCAAATGCCCGTGCACTTGCGCCACCGTATCCATCGTCACGCTGACCACGATCAACAGCGACGTACCGCCGAAATAAAACGGCAGGTTGGCGTAGGAAATCAGGATTTCCGGCAACAGGCAAATGATCGACAGGTAGATCGCGCCGATGCAGGTAATCCGCATCAACACCTGATCGATATGCGCGGCGGTTCGCTCACCGGGCCGGATGCCCGGCAAAAAGCCGCCGTGTTTCTTGAGATTGTCGGCGGTCTCCGTCGGGTTGAAAACGATCGCCGTGTAGAAGAACGCGAAAAACACGATCATGCCGACGTAAAACAACATGTAGAGCGGACGTCCGTGGGCGAAGTAGGTGGTGATGATGGAAAGCAACCCGGTGCCGCCCTGTTGCTGCGAAAAATTGGCGATGGTCGTCGGCAACAACAACAGCGAGGAGGCGAAAATCGGCGGAATGACGCCGGCGGTGTTGAGTTTGAGCGGCAGGAACGAGGTCTGCCCCTCATAGACACGATTGCCCACTTGTCGTTTTGGATAGGTGATCAACAGTCGCCGCTGCGCGCGCTCCATGAAGACGATGAAGGCGATGACGAAAAACGACATCACGACAACCGCCAGAATCAGCGCCGTCGAAATGGCGCCCTGCCGGCCCAGCTCAAGCGTGCTGACGATGGCCGACGGAAACGCCGCGACGATCCCTGAGAAAATGATCAGCGAAGAGCCGTTGCCGATGCCGCGCGCGGTGATCTGCTCGCCAAGCCACATCAGGAACATTGTGCCGCCCATCAAGGTCAGCACAGTGGAAATGCGGAAAAACCAGCCGGGCTCGGCAACCGTGCCGCCCTGCCCTTCAAGTCCGAGGGCGATGCCATAGGCCTGAAACGCCGCCAGAAACACCGTCAGGTAGCGCGTATACTGATTGATGACTTTCCGGCCGCTCTCGCCCTCTTTCTTCAAGGCTTCCAAGGTCGGGATGACGGAGGTCAGCAACTGGATGATGATCGAGGCCGAGATGTAGGGCATGATGTTGAGCGCAAAGATCGCCATGCGTTGCACGGCGCCGCCGGCGAACATGTTGAAGAGTTCGAGAACGCCCTGCCCTTGCCGGGTGAAATTCGCCTCAAACGCGACAGGATCAATGCCGGGCAGCGGAATGTAGGTGCCGAGCCGGTAGACGACGAGCGCGCCGAGCGTAAACCAGATGCGCTTTTTCAATTCCTCGTTTTTTCCAATCGCCGAGAAATTGACGTTCGCCATCAGTTGTTCTGCTGCAGACGCCATGAAGTCGCTCCCGGGGGCGCGAGGGCGCCCAAACGCACGATAACGCCAGACGGCGGTGTCGCAATTGCGATGCTATGATCGCGCTGTCGTAAACGCCTGCGGGGCGCAGGTCAAAGCCCACGCCCCGCAGCACTTGATATAAGTTGGCGCACGACGGCGCGCCACCATCGCCCCTGTATTTTGCGCGATTACTTGGTCGCAATTACTTGGGCGCTGCCACGGCCTCAACAACCTCGGCGAGAATTTTCAGCGCGCCGCCAGCCTTCTCGATGGCGGCTTGCGCCGACTTCGAGGCCTTCGCCACCTCGAAGGACAGTTTTGTCTTCAGTTCGCCATTGCCCAGAATCTTCACGCCGTCGCGCGCTTTGGTGCACACGCCCGCCGCAATCAGCGCGGCTTCGTCGACCGGCTTGCTGGCGTCTAGTTTGCCAGCGTCAATCGCGCTCTGGATGCGCCCGAGGTTGACCTCGTTGTAATCGGTCTTGAAGATGTTGGTGAAGCCGCGCTTCGGCAAGCGCCGATGCAGCGGCATCTGGCCGCCTTCAAAACCCTTGATGCGTACGCCCGAACGCGCCGTCTGGCCCTTGCCGCCACGGCCGGCCTGCTTGCCCGAGCCCGAACCTATACCGCGACCTACACGGGTGCGGTTCTTGGAGGAGCCGGGATTGTCCTTGATCTCATTGAGTTTCATGTTCGGCTCCTCACTTGCCTTCGACAACGCGCACGAGGTGGGCGACCTTGGCGATCATGCCACGAACCGCTGGCGTATCCTCCAGCGAGGACCTTCGGCCGAGCTTGTTCAGGTGGAGGCCGATCAACGTCGCGCGCTGTTCGGCCGGTCGCCCGATCGGGCTGCGGATCTGTTGCACCGCGACGGTCTTTTTGGACTTCTCGGACATGACCAATTCCCCGCTCAGGCGTCGACGGCGTCGGCATCGACACCCTGACGGCGACCCTGCAGGGTCGACACCTTCATGCTGCGACGGGCAGCGACCAGGCGAGGCGAATCCTCATTCTTCAAGGCGTCAAACGTCGCGCGCACCATGTTGTAGGGGTTGGACGAACCCTGCGACTTGGCCACGACATCATGCATGCCAAGCGTTTCGAACACCGCCCGCATTGGACCGCCGGCGATAATGCCGGTGCCGGCGGGCGCCGAACGCAATACGACACGCCCCGCGCCGTGGCGACCATGTACGTCGTGATGCAGGGTGCGGCCCTCGCGCAGCGGCACGCGGATCAGCCCGCGCTTGGCCGCCTCGGTCGCCTTGCGGATGGCCTCCGGCACTTCGCGCGCCTTGCCATGACCGAAACCGACGCGTCCCTTCTGGTCGCCGACGACGACGAGCGCCGCGAAACCAAAGCGGCGTCCGCCCTTCACCACCTTGGCGACGCGATTGATGTGCACCAGACGGTCCACAAATTCGCTATCGCGCTCCTCGCGCTGCTGGTCACGTCGACCGCCACGATCGCGACCGCGACCGCCGCCGCCTTCTCTTTCACCTTCACCGGCCATTTGTTGCTTCCGTCACTAACGCGGCCCGCAAGGCGAACCGCTCGCTTCGATCTGTTTGCGCGGGAGACGCGCAAACGCCAATCAGAAATTCAGCCCGCCTTCGCGCGCCCCATCGGCCAGCGCCTTGACGCGGCCATGGTAGATATACTTGCCGCGATCAAACACGACATCCTTGATGCCGGCTTTCAACGCGCGTTCGGCGAGCATCTTGCCGACCGTCTTGGCGGCGTCGACGTTGGCGCCGGTTTTCAGCGCCGCGCGCTGCTCCTTTTCCATCGAGGAAGCGGCGACAATCGTCGCACCCTTCGCATCATCTATGATCTGCGCATAGATCTGCTTCGACGAACGGAAAACCGACAGACGCGGCTTGCCATAGGCGCGCTCGCGGATCGAGCGGCGCACCCGCGCCTGACGGCGGTCGGCGCTTTCGTTGCTCTTGGTCATCGCGACATTCCCTACTTTTTCTTGCCTTCCTTACGGAAGATGAATTCGCCTTCGTACTTGATACCCTTGCCCTTGTAAGGCTCAGGCGCGCGCCAGGCGCGAATTTCGGCGGCGACCTGGCCCACCTGCCGCTTGTCAGAGCCGACGATGGTGATTTCCGTCGGCTTCGGCGTGGTGATCGCCACCCCCGCCGGGATCGGATAATTCACATCATGGCTGTAGCCCAGCGACATTTGCAGGTTCTTGCCGACGACTGCAGCCTTGTAACCGACGCCGGTGATCTCGAGCTTCTTTTCGTAGCCCTTGGTGACGCCGACGACGATGTTGTTGACCATGGCGCGTGACATTCCCCACATCGCCTGCGCGCGCTTCGATTCCGAGCGAGGATCGACCTTGATCTGGTCTCCCTCGAGCGCAACCGAGACTTCGTCAGGCACTGTGAAGTGCAGTTCGCCCTTGCCGCCCTTGACCGAGATTTTCTGGCCTTCGAGCTTGGCGGTGACGCCCTTGGGCACGGCCACCGGCTTTTTTCCGATACGTGACATGATAAACTCTCGACCTCTCGTCAGAAGACGCGACAGAGCACTTCGCCGCCCACGTTTTGCTCGCGCGCAACGTGATCGGCCATGACGCCCTTCGGGGTGGAAACAATAGTGATGCCGAGGCCGTTGGCGACCCGCGGCATCGCGTTGACCGCCGAGTAGACGCGACGACCGGGCTTGGAAACCCGCTCGATCTCGCGAATGACCGGCTCGCCTTCGTAATACTTCAGCTCGATTTCGAACTCGGTGCGGCCATTGCCGTGTTCTGTCGTCGAATAGCCGCGGATGAAACCTTCATCCTTCAGCACATCGAGCACATGAGCGCGCAGGCGCGAGCCCGGCGTCGACACGTTGCCTTTATGGCGCATCTGCGCGTTGCGGATGCGGGTGAGCATATCGCCCAAGGGATCGTTCATCATGGACTGCCCTCCCTACCAGCTTGACTTGACGAGGCCGGGGATGAGGCCCTTCGACCCCAGTTCCCGCAGCGCGATACGCGACATCCTCGTCTTGCGGTTGACGCTGCGCGGACGCCCCGTCAACTCACAGCGATTGCGGATGCGCACCGCCGACGAATTGCGCGGCAGTTCCGCCAGCTTGAGGCGCGCGGCAAAGCGCTCCTCCATCGTCAGCTTCTCGTCGTTGGCGACCGCTTTCAGGCGGGCCCGGCGACCGGCGAATTTCTTCACCAGTCTCTGACGACGCTTGTTGTTTTCGACCGAGCTCGTTTTTGCCATCGAAATTACACCTCTATTTCCGCGTCTGAGAGCGCGAATCTCTCACTGCCGGAAGGGGAAGTTGAACGCCCGCAGGAGTGCGCGCGCTTCATTGTCGGTTTTCGCCGTGGTGCACACGATGATGTCCATGCCGAGAACCGATTCGACTTTGTCGTAGTTGATTTCCGGGAACACCAGGTGCTCCTTGATGCCGAGCGCGAAATTGCCGTGCCCGTCGAACGACTTCGGATTGAGGCCGCGGAAATCACGGACGCGCGGCAGCGCAACCGTCACCAGGCGGTCCATGAACTCATACATGCGCGTTTTGCGCAGCGTCACCTTCGCGCCGATCGGCATGTTCTCGCGCAGCTTGAAGGTCGAGATCGCCTTGCGGGCGCGGGTGATGACCGGACGTTGCCCTGAAATCAACGCCAGATCGCCGGCCGCCGTCGTCACCTTCTTGGTGTCGTTGACAGCATCGCCAACGCCCATGTTCAGCACAATCTTCTCGACGGTGGGAACCTCGAGCGGATTTTTGTAGCCAAACTCCTTGATCATCGCCGGACGCACGACGTCCTCGTAATGCTTCTTGAGGCGCGCCGAATAGCCCTTCGGCACGGCGAGATCCTCGGCCGTTGCAATCTTCTCCGGCGTCGGCGCCTGACCGCGCGGAACCTTGCCCGGCTTGGCGTCGACCTTCGGCGCTTTGGCGTCGCCTTTCGGCGCTTTGGCGTCACCCTTGCCCGCGCCGCCCTTGGCGCCTTTGTCGTTTTTGGCGTCAGCCATCGATGAGGTCTCCCGAACGCTTGGCGACGCGGACCTTGCGGCCGTCGTCGAGCACCTTAAAGCCGACGCGGGTCGGCTTGCCGTCCTTCGGATCGGCGATTGCGATATTGGAAAGTTGCAGCGGCGCCTCTTTCGAGATGATGCCGGCTTCCTGCTGGGCGGTCTGGCGCTGGTGCCGCTTGACCATATTGACGCCGCGCACAATCGCGCGGTTCTCCTTCGGCATCACCTGGACGACCTCGCCGGAGCGACCCTTGTCGCGGCCGGTGAGAATGACGACCTTGTCGCCTTTCCTGATTTTCGCCGCCATCACAGCACCTCCGGCGCGAG
>JAYTTW010000126.1:0-7413 GCA_043744855.1 Hyphomicrobiales bacterium | reverse complement strand
TTCGGACGCGTGTCCTGCCGTTGAAAGTAGCGCAATTCATCCAATGATTGAAAATTGTCTGTCGACAGGCGGGGGCCCCGTTCGAGGCCGACCACATTGTAACCTGCCTTTGCGAGTTCGGCGGCGATGATCCCACCGGCGGCGCCCACACCAACAATCACAACATCAGTCTTGAGAGTAGCCATGGTTTATTTGCTCCCGTTCGAGGAGGGCTTGACCGATTGCAAACCGACTATCGCGCCTTGATAGGCTGCACTGCTCTTTAGGTTTTCCGACGTGTAGATACGCTGAGCTCCCGGGAAGCCAACCAAGCTCCACCCCACGAAGTCACGGTTGCCGCCGTAGGTCGGGTCCGAAAACATGCCTTCCATTGTATGCGTCCGGAGCACGTTGAAAAATGCTTGCGCGGTGGGCCATTCAAACCCTGTGGCCTTCCCGGTATCGAGGGCCAGCAAAGCCTCGTCCTGCTGCGCGGCCGCCAGGTTGATAAAGGCGTCATGAAACGTCGCGTGGCAGTAACGGTCGAGAGCGGCCAGTCCACGCCGATAAAATTCCTGCTGGTCAGCGTAAGCTCCAGAAAGCGCCAGGTCGATGTAATTGATGACGTTGGCGTCGGTCGCACCGGGCAATCCAGGCGCACCGGGCATGATACGTTCAGCTATCGCGGTGACGGCGTAACTTTCTTCGTTGTTAAAAAATGTGCGCCATTCAGTTCCGCCTGACGACCGCGCAGTGCGCCCCATGGCTGGCTTTGGGCTGGTGGAAGCGACAAGACCGTCGTCAGTCCGAACTTGTGCATTTACTGGCTGCGGCATAGCCGAGGTAGCAACAGCTCCGACACCAATAGCGGAAGTGATCAAAAAGGCACGTCGACCCTCATCGTGCGCGTTCATGGCATAACCTCCTTGCTGATTTCCGAAGCGCCTTTAGCTCGTATGCGAGCAGTATAGAGTTTGTCTCAGCGTAATGATACCTATCCGGCGAGAATAACAGTTTTCGACGGATTGCCCTTTGATACGACCACTCTCACGGACGTGACTTCTAGCGTCGATTCCATACCTATGGTAGCGCCAGAAGTTGGAGCCTCAAATGCACGTTCAGGTTGGTATTGTCGGCGCCGGACCGGCAGGTCTCGTCCTCGCTCGTCTGCTGCATTTGCAGGGCATCTCCTGCGTCATTCTGGAATCACGCACCCGCGCCTACGTCGAGGAGCGCATCCGCGCCGGTCTGCTGGAGCAGGGCTCCGTCGATTTGCTCAACGAGACAGGCCTCGGCGAACGGCTGCGTCGCGAGTGTCTGACGCATGACGGCATCGAGTTGCTGTTCAACGGCGAGCGCCATCGCATCGACATGCAGGCCCGCACGGGCCGCCGCGTTTATATCTACGGTCAGCAGGAGGTGGTGAAAGACGCCATCGCGGTTAATTCGGCCGCCGGCGTGCCCATCCATTTCGAGGCGGAAGTGCTGGGCTTTGATGGTGTCGAGACGTCAAAACCATCGATCCGGTATCGCCACGCGGGCGCGGACAAAACCCTCACCTGCGATTTCATCGCCGCCTGCGACGGCTTTCACGGCGTTGCCCGCAAAACCTTCGCGCCATCAGACCGGCAAGATTATGACCGCATCTATCCGTTTGGCTGGCTCGGCATTCTCGTCGAGGCGCCGCCGACCCATCACGAACTGCTTTACTGTCACCACGACCGCGGCTTCGCTTTGTTCACCATGCGATCCAGCAACATTTCGCGCCTCTATCTGCAAGTGCCGCCGGACGAAGACGAAAACGCCTGGTCCGATGATCGCATCTGGAACGAGTTTCGTCTGCGTCTGGGCGAGCAAGATGGCTTGCAGGGGGGTCTGAAAGTCAGCGAGGGCCGGATCACCCAGAAAACCGTCGTCGAAATGCGCAGCTACGTGACCGAGCCGATGCGTCAGGGAAACCTGTTTCTCGCCGGCGATTCCGCCCACATCGTGCCGCCGACCGGCGCCAAGGGCATGAATTTGGCGATCTCCGATGTGTATGTGTTGTCGAAAGCCTTCGTGGCTTTCTATAAGCACGGCGACGCCAGTCTGTTTGACGGCTACACAGCCAAATGCCTGCGTCGCGTCTGGGGCGCCCAGCATTTTTCGTGGTGGATGACGTCGTTGCTGCACACCATGCCCGACGCCAGTCGCTTCGACGTGCGCCGCCAGATCGCAGAATTGCAGACAATCGTCGGCTCTGTCGCCGGCCAGACGTTGCTTGCCGAGAACTACGCGGGTTTGCCCATCGAAATGTAGTGGCCAGGTCTTCGCCGCCGAGACAGGTCTTCGCCGCCGAGACAGGTCTTCACCGCCGAGAAACGTCGCCACCCCCCAGCGCATGGCTGGGTTGCGTTTATGGCCTTGCTTCCGCCGCGCCAGCAGGCAACCATGGGGCTCGCGTTGCGACTGATGTCCCCGAGACGGTCATGCCCCAGTCCTTGCCTTCCCGCTCGCATAAAGGCGCCAAAACCGGCGCAACCAACCGCGACGCGACCGATTACGCGCACCGCACTTTCGTCAACCTCGCGGCGACGGCAGTCTTGCTGTTTGTTGCGGTGTGCATCGTGTGGACGGTGCGCGCCATCGAAACGCAAGAGAAACTTCAGCGCTGTCTCGCCTCGGGCCGGCGCGATTGCGTCGACATCGGGGGCCCCGCCCGCCCGCCGATGCCCATGCCTCTGGTGCGCTCCAACGCCCGTTGAGCCGCGTTAGCAGAGTCTGCCGTCTTCAAATTGGCGCGTCGGCGGACCGGAAAGGTCATTCAACTTGTCTGCGGTCGGCTAGCGGCGGGCGCGTTTCGCGGTCAACGCATAAGCCCACGCCAGCACCAAGGCTGCGCCGAGCAAAGGCCCCAGCCAGTCCGCCACCAGCTCGGGTAATTCGCCGTAATATCGCGCCCACGCAATATCGGCTGGGATCAAGCCACCAGCGATCCAGCCGAGCAACGCCGCGCCCGCCCATACCAGCGCCGGATAGCGTTGCAGCAGACGTAAAACAAACGTGGCGCCGAAAACGATCAGCGGCACCGACAGCGCCAGTCCGAAAATGATCAGCGGCACCGAACCCTTCGCCGCCGCAGCGATGGCGACGATATTGTCGAGCGACATGACGATGTCGGCGACAACGATGGTTTGCACGGCGCCGCGAACGCTGCTGGCGGCGCCGATATCGGCTTCATCGGTTTCGTCGGTGACCAGCTTGACGGCGATCCACAGCAACAGCAAGCCGCCGACGATTTTAAGGCCGGGCGTCTGAAGCAAGCTTGCGACAATCGCGGTAAAGGCGATCCGCAGCGAAACCGCTGCGCCGGCTCCAAGTATCACGCCCCACTTGCGCTGCCGCTCATCAAGGGAGCGGCAGGCCAGCGCGATCACCACCGCGTTGTCACCAGACAGCAGGATGTCGATCCAGATTATTTGCAGAGTTTGCAGCGCGAAATCGGCAGTGAAATGCATATTTGGATCCGCCTTGCGCCAGCCTTAGAGCACGATTCCGAAAACTGGGCGCCGGTTTTCGGAAAAGGTCATGCTCAATCAAAAACTTGGAATGCGACGACGATTCGAAGAAGCGTCATCGCGCTCTTGGGGATTGCGCGACCATGCGGGCCTGCGCGCAGGGGGTCAAGCGCGCGGAGGATCAAGCACACAGAAGGTCAAGCGCGCGGTGTGGGCCTGGTTCTGTGCATGGCCAGCAGTTCCAACACGGCGTGTTCCGCCGCTCGCGCCATCTGCTGGATGTCGGGCCGCATGTGCGGGCGAGGCCCACATGCAACAGGCGAGCTTGCAACGGGCGAGCTTGCAACAGGCGAGCCTGCGCGGGGTTTCGGAACATGCAGAAAGCCGGTTGGCGCTGGCGTCATTCCGAGCGTCAGATAGAGCGCGAGGTTGCACAGATAATCGCCCGCATCGATGGAGCGTTGCACGGGTGCGCCGCCGGCGGTGATGGCGGCCACCAGGCGGGCATCGTTCCACCTTGCCTGTCGCAAGCCGGGTCCACCGGCAATCGCCGCAATGCGGCTTGCCTGCCGCGCTGCATCCGGTTTCAGCTTGGAGAGCCGATTGACCGCGCGCGTTTCGACGCTCAGCCCTTTGCGACGACTGGCCAGCCCCAGATGCAGGATGGCGTCGGGTTTTGATAGCGCGATCTGTGCATGCAACGCCGCCTCAATGCCGGCCCATGTAACCGGCAAGGTGGCAGTCACCAACCGCACGCCGAGCCGCTCCCAGCGCCGCGAGCCGGCGAGGCGCCGCAGTATATCCAGCGTCGGATTGCTGCGCGCGCCGGGAAAGGCGCCGAAGCCGGTAACCAGTACAATTCGAGGGCCGTCCATGCAGGCTGCAACCTCAACGCCAGGCGCGCGGCAGGCCAGCCGCACTCCCGACACTATTGCATTGCAATAAAAGATCGCAAAACCGGTCCCTGCATTAACCTCGTCCTAACCCGCGAGCGCTCTGTTGTGCCTCCGGTAGACCTTCCCCAACCACCGCTGGAGGCGGCAAGCATGCAAAGATGGCTGCCAGCAATGCGGTGGTTTTTACGTCGCGGGTTTGCGGCGGCGCTGGGGCTCGGGCTCGCCGGCTGCGCCAGCGTCGGCATTGGTGAGATGACCGCCTCGGTCGCCACCACGACAGGCGGACTATTCAGCCGCGCGCCGGCAGGGTCGCCGCAACACGTGCAACTGTTTGTCGCCTCGACGCGCAAGAACGATGGCGACGCCACCGGCGCGCTGCACTATTCGCTGGCGCAGGTCAGCCTGCCCGCCGACCACCAGGCTGGCGTCGTCGAGGCTCCCACGTTTGGCAAGGCCAGCGCCGCCCGTCACGTCGTGCTTCTCGAGACGCGTAACTTGCGGCCCGAACGTTTCGAGAGCGAACTCGCCACGCATCTTTCTGGCCGGGTTGGCGCAGATCGCGATGTGCTGGTTTATGTGCACGGCTTTCACAGCGGACTTGACGAGACGCGGCTACGTCTCGCGCAGATTGTCGCGGATGCGCGTTTTGGCGGCGTGGCGGTGATGTTTACCTGGCCTTCGCAAACCAGTCTGCTGTCCTATGTGTCCGACAAGGAGCGCGCCACCGCCTCCCGCGACGCGCTGAGCGAAGTGCTGCGCAACCTCGCAGCGACGCCGGGCGTTGGCCGCGTGCATGTGCTGGCGCATTCGTTGGGCGCGTGGCTGGCGATGGAGTCGCTTCGCGAAAACGCCATCGCCGGCATGCCCGATCTCAACGGCAGGTTGGGCGAAGTCATGCTCGCCGCGCCCGACATCGATCTTGGCGTGTTTCGCGCGCAAATGTCGCGCCTGCAGGGCCACGCCAGAGTTTCGGTTTTATCTTCCTTCAACGACCGTGCGCTCAATCTTTCAAGCCGCATTGCCGGTGACAGGCCGCGCGTTGGCGGGCTCGATCCGCGCAAGCCCGAGGAGCAGGCCGAACTCGAACGTCTCGGCGTGAAAGTCTACGACATCGGCAGCTTCTCCGGCGGCTTCATCGGCCACGCCGTTTACGCCAACGCCCCCGAAGTCATCCGCAACATCGGCGCCCGCCTTGCCGCACCGCGCGCCAATGAAGCGCCTGCTATGGCGGATCGTGTGGCCACAGAGGCGGCGCCGGATGCCGGCGAGGCGCAAACATCGCCGCCCCGGCCCAACCCCCAAATTGTGACGAACGATTTGCCCCCTGTGGCGGCTGCGGCGAGGCAGTAAGCCTTCTGGTTTTGCCGCCCATGGGTTCATTGAAACGCATGCGCCGATGGAGGCCCCGATGGGCAAGGTACGGGTCCAGGGTTTTGCAGTGTCCGAGCGGATGCGATGAGTGTTTTGCAGCCTGTCGTAGGATTGTAACAGCGCGCTGAAGACGGCGGATGTGGCGGACCGCGTCAGCACGCTCACCCCCGCGCAACCAACTCCCGCTGCGCAAACCCCAGCCGCGCATTGAGTTGCTCCAGCAGCCGCTCCGCCGCCTCCGCTATGACCGTGCCGGGGGGGAAGATGGCGGTGGCGCCGGCGGCGGTCAGCGCGGCAAAATCCTGCGGCGGGATGACGCCGCCGACAACCACAAGAATGTCTTCGCGCCCGAGCTTTTGAAGCGCCTCGCGCAGTTCCGGCACATGCGTCAGATGGCTGGCAGCCAGCGAACTTATCCCAACGATATGCACATTGTTTTCCACAGCCTGCGCCGCTGCTTCCTGCGGCGTGGCGAACAACGGCCCGATATCCACAGCGAAACCCAAATCCGTGAAAGCCGAGGCGATCACCTTCTGTCCGCGGTCGTGACCGTCCTGTCCGGTCTTGGCGACGAGAATGCGCGGCTTGCGACCGGCGTTTTCCTCAAACGCTTTTGTCATTTCGCGCACCCGGTGCAGCATCGCCGCCTCGCCAGCCTCAGCGCCATAGACGCCGGCGACGCTGCGAATCTCCGCCACATGCCGCGTCGCCACTTTTTCGAGCGCGGCGGAAATTTCGCCGACTGTCGCGCCGGCCCGCGCCGCCTCGATGGCGAGCGCCAGCAGATTGCCGCGCGCTATCGCGCCTTGTGTGAGCGCGTCGAGCCTGCCGGTCACGGCGGCGTTGTCGCGGCTGGCGCGCAATTGTTGCAACTTGGCGATCTGGCGTGCGCGCACGGCGGAATTGTCGACCTTCAAAATGTCGAGCGGCGGTTCGCTCTGCGGGCGGAAGCAGTTGACGCCGATGACCGACTGCCGTCCGGCGTCAATGCGCGCCTGCGTGCGCGCCGCCGCCGCCTCGATGCGCTGTTTCGGCAGGCCCGCAGCGATGGCTTTCGCCATGCCGCCGAGACCCTCGATTTCCTCGATATGCGCCCAGGCTTTTTTCGCCAGTTCCTGAGTCAACCGTTCGAGGTAGAACGAGCCGCCCCACGGATCGACGCTGCGGTGGGCGCCGGTCTCCTGTAGCAGGAACAACTGCGTATTGCGGGCGATGCGGGCGGAAAAATCCGACGGCAGGGCCAGCGCCTCGTCGAGCGCATTGGTGTGCAGCGATTGTGTTTGGCCATGCGTCGCCGCCATCGCCTCGATGGTGGTGCGCATGACGTTGTTGAATACATCCTGCGCCGCTAGCGACCAGCCGGAGGTCTGGCAGTGCGCGCGCAACAGCAGCGATTTCTCCGACTTCGGGTCGAACGGCTTGACGAGGCGCGCCCACAACAACCGCGCCGCGCGCAGCTTCGCGACTTCCATGAAAAAGTTCATGCCGATCGCCCAGAAAAATGACAGACGCGGCGCAAACGCATCAATGTCGAGGCCGGCGGCGAGGCCAGCGCGCAAATACTCGACGCCGTCGGCCAAGGTATAGGCGAGTTCGAGGTCCTGCGTCGCGCCGGCTTCCTGCATGTGGTAGCCGGAAATCGAAATCGAATTGTACTTCGGCATCTTCTG
>JAYTTW010000125.1:0-1940 GCA_043744855.1 Hyphomicrobiales bacterium | reverse complement strand
AAGAAGAATTGGCGAAATAAGGCCGGTTTTCCCGCTTCCATCCGTCCGGATGCGACGCAGCATCCTTCATGATGTGGCGCTGGTCCGGGAGCTGCGGCGTCCCGCCCAACCCTTGGCGCAACTAACCGGCGGTGAAAACCCGTGCGGTGCTAAAGTCCGTACTCAGCCAGCAATGATCGAACGCCACGTAGTCGCCGACATAAACTGCATCAAGCTCCTGCCTACTGCCCACTCTCGCCCCTTTCCCTTGGTGGGCCCATCAAAATCGGCTGGAACAGCACGGCGGCGGCGAGCGTCGTCACCAGCGACAGGCTCAAAAGTTTGCCCATACTCGACGTGCCGGGATGATGCGAAAACCACAAGCTGCCGAACGCCGTCGCCGTCGTCATGGCGGAAAAGAAAACGGCGCGCGTCAAACTCGAAGCGAGCAGGCTCGTCTCGCCGCCGCGCCACGCCAGCACATAATAAATCTTGAACGCGACACCGACGCCCAAGATCAGCGGCAGCGCAATGATATTGGCGAAATTGAACGGCACACCGAGCAGCACGGTCAACTCCAGCGTCACGACGCCGGCCAGTAGCAGCGGGATCAGCGTCATCAGAACATCGCTCACCCGGCCCAGCACGATGAACAAAATCACCGTGATCGAAAGCAAAGCCAAGGCGCCCGCTTGCAGAAACGCGCGCACCACGGTGCGGGCCGATTCCTGGATGAGGATCGGCGTGCCGGTGGCGTCTGGCGCGACAGAGAGAACCGAGTTGGCGAACAGTTGCAGCGTTTCGGCATCATTGGCGTCGCCAGCTGGCGCGACGTCGATGCGGGCGCGGCCGTCCTTGGCGATCCAGTCTGCCACCAAGTCGGGCGGCAAGCGATCGAGGATGACGGCTTGCGCTTGCAGGGATGAACGGATCTGCGCGAGGCGCAATTTGAACGAGCTCATCATCGCCGTCTCGGCCGCCGCGCGGCGCTCTGGCTCGGCTTTAGCCAGCGCCGTCAATGCCCGGCCCAACCGCTTGGCGCTATCATCTGGGATGGCGTCGAATGCCTGCGCCGTACCGAGCAGCGTCTCGATTGTTTCGCTGATGCTCGGCTGGGGTGCCAAGTCCGGGGGATTGAGCGTTGGCCCTAGTAAGTTGGCAGCATCGGCGATGAGCTTGAGCTTTTCATCTTGAGCATCGGGCACAAAACTCGCAAGCGTTGTGACGCGCGAAACCTGGCGCAAGTTTTCCAGTTTTTTTGCCAAAGCGCTGGCAGCGTCGAGGTTGGGTGCCAGGATGTTGATGGTGTTGGGCGTGTTGGCCGTGTCTTGCAGCAGGTCCAAAGTGGCAGCAACCGATTCCGTTGTCTGGCTGCGCAAGTTGAGCGGGTTGAAGTCGAACCGCAACGCGGTCAGCAACGGCAAGCCGGCTGCAACGCTCAGCAGCGTGACGCCGAGAATGGGATAACGGTAGCGCGCGAGAAATCGATCGACGGGCGCCAACCAGCGATAGCCGACTTCCACCGCCTCGCCGCGCGGATTGAAAATGGCTAGCAGTGCCGGCAGCAGCGTGATCGATGTCGCAAACGCGATTAGCATACCGGTGCCCGCGATCAGGCCGAGTTCCGACACACCTTTGTAATCGGTCGGCAGAAACGCATAGAACCCGGCAGCGGTCGCGGCCGCCGCCAGCACCAGCGGAATGCCAGCTTCGCGCCCAGCCGACGCGAGGGCCTGCTTGAGATCTGGGATCTTGTGGCGTTCCTCGCGATAGCGGACCGAATACTGAATGCCAAAATCGACGCCGATGCCGACGAACAAAACAGCGAACGCGACGGAAATCAGGTTCAACGTGCCGACCATTGCAAGACCGGCGGCGGCTGTGAGTGCGAGGCCGACGAACAAGCTGATCAAAACCGCCAGCATGATCTTGGGCGATTTCAACGCGGCCCACAGCAGGAA
>JAYTTW010000124.1:0-1943 GCA_043744855.1 Hyphomicrobiales bacterium | reverse complement strand
AAAAAAGGCGCGCTCGAATGGGATTGAACGAGCCCCTCGTCGCGGCCTCGCCGCGTGGCGTTCTGGACCCCGCGACTGGCAAACCTGTCGGGGCCAATGACCCGTTTTTCGCCGGCATGAACGATCAACTGGCTGACAAGGGCTTCGTTGTCGCTTCCACCGACGATCTCATCACCTGGGCGCGCACCGGCTCGCTTATGTGGATGACGTTTGGTCTGGCCTGCTGCGCCGTCGAGATGATGCAGCTGTCGATGCCCCGTTACGACATCGAACGTTACGGCTTCGCGCCGCGCGCCTCGCCGCGCCAGTCCGATGTAATGATCGTGGCGGGCACCCTGACCAACAAAATGGCGCCGGCGCTGCGCAAGGTCTACGACCAGATGCCGGAGCCGCGTTACGTCATCTCCATGGGCTCGTGCGCCAACGGCGGCGGCTATTATCATTATAGCTACAGCGTCGTGCGCGGTTGCGACCGCATCGTGCCCGTCGACATTTATGTGCCCGGCTGCCCGCCCTCGGCCGAAGCATTATTTTATGGCGTGCTGTTGCTGCAGAAGAAAATCAGGCGGCTCGGCACAATCGAGCGATAGCCGTCGCGAGGCGGCAATGAAATCAGGCGCGCCGCGCGCCTGCAACGGAGCAAATGTACAGGCCATGCCGGACGCAAACGAGACGCTGCAAAAACTGGCCGATGGCGTTATCGCTGCGTTGCCGGCATGCGGCCTCGCCAGTCACATCGCCAATGGTGAGCTCGCTCTGACCGCCAATGCCGAAAATCTCCCTGAAGTCCTGATGTATCTTCGGGACGCGCCGGATTGCCTTTTCATCAACCTCATCGACATCACCGCCGTCGACTATCCGCAACGCGAGAAGCGTTTCGACATCGTCTACCACGCGTTGTCACCGCGCCATAACCAGCGCATCCGCGTCAAGGCGCAAGTCGCCGAAGGCCAGCCTGTGGCGTCCGCCATTCCCGTCTGGCCCGGCGCCAACTGGTATGAACGTGAAACCTACGACCTCATGGGCGTCCTGTTTTCAGGACACCCAGACTTGCGCCGAATCCTCACTGATTATGGTTTTGAAGGGCATCCCCTGCGCAAGGATTTTCCCATGACAGGTTATGTCGAGGTACGTTACGACGATCAGGAAAAGCGCGTTGTTTATGAACCCGTGAAGCTCAGTCAGGAATTCCGGCAGTTCGACTTTTTGTCGCCGTGGGAAGGCCGACCGGACTATGTAATTCCCGGCGATGAAAAAGCAAAGTAGGGGCGAATAGCGAGTCGCCAATAGCGAGTATTGAAAAAACAGGGTGATCGATTGGCGGGCCGGGAAATAAATTCGTACCGCGATTTGAAAGTTTGGCAGGATGCGATGGCGTTGGCGGAAAGCTGCTACGAATTTACTCGGGAATATCCGAGAGCAGAGATGTACGGAATGACTTCGCAGATCCGGCGGGCGGCCGTTTCCGTCGCTGCAAACATTGCAGAAGGACACGGTCGTGAAACCACTGGTTCTTTTGTCCAGTTTTTGCGCACGGCTCAAGGTTCATTGAAAGAACTCGAAACCCATTTGATTCTGTCGCAGCGCGTTGCTCTCGCTGGCGCCGAAATCATCGAACCAAACCTGCTTCGATGCGACTCGCTCGGGCGAATGATTCGTTCGTTGATCCGGTCCCTGCAGAACAAGAGCGCACAGTCGTGAGCCGGCCATTGACGCATTCGCCATTCGCTACTCTCTACTCGCCCCTCGCCCCTCGCGACTGGCCACTTGTTTCGAGCGGACGCGCGCCATGACCACCCAGCCCTCCACCCGTAACTTCTCCATCAATTTCGGCCCGCAGCATCCAGCCGCACACGGCGTGTTGCGTCTCATCCTGGAGTTGGATGGCGAGGTCGTCGAGCGGGTTGATCCGCACATCGGCCTGCTCCATCGCGGCACCGAAA
>JAYTTW010000123.1:0-7491 GCA_043744855.1 Hyphomicrobiales bacterium | reverse complement strand
GCAAGGCTCATGGCGGCGCTCCGAATCAAACCGCCACACTGAATCACGCAAAACACAATCCGTTAATCGCCGTTAACTTAAGTTCGTGGCCCTGCGCTCACCGGCGCGCAAATCGACGCGTTGCTGGCGAAAGCCTACGCCGCTTCAAGCGAAAACTTGCGGCGCGCCACGGAGCTCATGGAGCCAGGGCAGAAATTCCGATAAATTTATCAGTCAATTACGAGTTGCTTGAAATGGTTTCTTAAGAAAAATGCCGCATCTTGGCTGCAATGTCGTTTCTGCATCCTGGAGTGAGGCAATGGGCGCCAGCCGGTTCCATTTTGCCAATGCTGACGAGAACAAACGTCCGGAGCCCAAAATCTGGGTGACGCGCGCGGTGATCGCCGGCCTGTTGGTCGGCCTCGCCAGCGCGGCGCACATTATATACGGCTTGCGCATTTTCTGACGCCAGTATCCGCCATCGGAAGAAAGTGAGTCACGCAGTGACGCTCTTTCTGAAGTTGATAAGTGGATGCTTCAACAAGAACGACGTACCCGGAATCTTTGATTTTGGGTACTTGCATCAACTGAGATTGAGCTCTTTGAAGAAGTCGTTGCCCTTGTCGTCAATGACGATGAAGGCGGGAAACCGCTCAACCTCAATCCGCCAGATAGCCTCCATGCCAAGCTCCGGATAGGCCACGGTTTCGACCTTGCGGATGCAATCCTGCGCCAGTCGCGCCGCCGCCCCGCCGATGGAGCCGAGGTAGAATCCGCCATGCTTCTGGCAGGCCTGACGCACCTCTTTGGAGCGGTTGCCTTTGGCCAGCATCACCATCGAACCGCCGGCGGCCTGAAAAGCGTCGACGAAGGAATCCATGCGGCCTGCCGTTGTCGGTCCAAACGAGCCCGAGGCCATCCCGGCCGGGGTTTTCGCCGGACCGGCATAGTAGATCGGATGGTTTTTGAAGTAGTCAGGCAGTGGCTGTCCGGCTTCCAGCGCCTCGCGCAACCTGGCGTGTGCAAGGTCGCGCGCCACAATCAGTGGGCCGTTGAGCGAGATGCGGGTCTTGATCGGATATTTCGACAGCGTCGCCAGAATTTCCTTCATCGGCCGGTTCAGGTCGATCTCGACAACGTCGCCGCCAAGTTTTGACTCGTCGATTTGCGGCAGATATCTGGCCGGGTCGCTTTCGAGCGCTTCAAGAAAGACTCCCTCGGCGGTGATCTTGCCAAGCGCCTGACGGTCGGCTGAGCACGACACGCCGATGCCGATCGGCAGCGACGCGCCATGGCGAGGCAGCCGCAACACCCGCACGTCATGGCAGAAATACTTGCCGCCGAATTGAGCGCCAACGCCAAGCTTCTGCGTCAATTTGTGTATCTCGGCTTCCATGGCGAGGTCGCGGAAGGCGTGACCGTCCTCGCCGCCGCAGGTTGGCAGGGAATCGTAGTAGCGGGTCGAGGCGAGCTTCACCGTCTTCATGGTTTGCTCCGCCGACATGCCGCCGATGACAATGGCCAGATGATAGGGCGGACAGGCTGCCGTGCCGAGCGTCAGGATTTTCTCCTTGAGGAATTCCACCATCCGGTCGTGCGTCAGGAGCGACGGCGTCGCCTGATAAAGGAAACTTTTGTTGGCCGAACCGCCGCCCTTGGCCATGAACAGGAATTTGTAGGCGTTTTCACCCTCAGCATAGAGTTCGATCTGCGCCGGCAAATTGGTGCTGGTGTTCTTCTCCTCGAACATGGACAGCGGCGCCAACTGCGAGTAGCGCAAATTCTTCTTTTCGTAAGCGTCGCGAATTCCCTCAGCAATCGCGCTTTCGTCGTCACCGCTGGTGAGGATGAGGCGGCCCTTTTTGCCCATGACGATGGCGGTGCCGGTGTCCTGACACATGGGCAAAACGCCGCCTGCAGCGATATTGGCGTTCTTCAACAGATCGTAGGCGACAAACCGGTCGTTGGCTGTCGCTTCCGCATCCTCAAGGATATGCGCCAGCTGCTTTAGATGTCCGGGCCGCAGCAGGTGGTTGATGTCCATCATCGCCTGCTCGGCAAGCCGGCGGATCGCCTCGCGATCGACGCTGACATACTCGCGCCCACCCAGCGATTCCAAACGAACGCCATCCGAGGTCAGCTTACGCCAGGGAGTGGTGTCCTCCCCGAGGGGGAACAGCGGCTGGTGGCGGTAGGTCATGGCGCATCCCGGGATAAAGCAAGAATATCCTTAATGGAAAATTCCAGCCCGCCGCAATCCTTCTGCCCACCGCGCAGACGTGTTTTGCAGGTTGTGGGCTTGCAGAGGGGCAAGTAAACCCTGGTTGCCTTGAGCTATCGCCGAATATTCAAGCAACTTGTCTACGACGAAATTAGCGGCGGCTTAATACAAACAGCGCAACTTGAGGCCTTGAAAGTCACCAGGAGACAGGTGCGGCACATGATAACGAAACGGCTATTTGCGAGCGTGGTCGCCCGACGGTTGCGCCAGAATTTGTCTGCCTACGCAAGTCTGCGCGATGGCAATGTCGCGACGGTGTTCGCGTTGTCGCTGTTCCCGCTGATGGGAATGGTCGGCGCGGCAGTCGACTACGGCAATGCCCTGCGCGTGCAGACAAGTCTTCAGAGCGCGCTCGACTCCGGCGTCATCGCCGGCGCCGCCCGTCTCTCGGATGGCGCCCAGACCGCGACAATCACGACCGTCGTCGCCAATTTCGTGGCGTCGAAAGTCGTTGTTGCCGCAAACGCCGCACCGACTGTGACGACGACTGTCGACAGGGCCAACAACAAGGTGCACTCGAAAGCCTCCGTCAACGTGCCGACCAATTTTATGCGCGTTTTTGGCGTCGAACATGTTCCGATGAGCGTCGTTTCGGAGGCGACGTTTGGCTCCAGCAAAGCGGAAATCGTCATAGCGCTCGATGTGACGGGATCGATGGGCGTCAACGGGAAATTGGTGGCGGCGCAAAATGCGGCTATCGGCCTCGTCAACACGCTTTACACCGCAGCGAACGCAACGAGCCGCGTCAAGGTCGCGTTCGTGCCGTTCAATACGTATGTCAATATTGGACCGGGCTTCGCCAACGCGCCCTGGTTGACCAGCACCGCGCCCTACTCAACGCCTTATCCGGCCGGTTGCTACGACACCTATCCGAATGCCGTTTATGGTCCACCGACGAACGCCATCGGCTACAACGACGGCGTGCCCTACACCTATACCACAAATGCATTGATCAGCGCCGGCGCGCCCGTTAACGTCTGCTACCCCGCCGGGACCGACCCGCATACATGGACAGGCGCCGTTGGTTCCCGCAACTATCCGCTGGATCTGCAAGCCACTGTTGACGCCGTCAACAAAGTGCCGGCGATCTTCGATATTGGCGGATTGCCGAACCCGTTGGTGCGCCTCACCAACAATCCGGTCGTCATCAACGCGCAAATCGGGGCAACTGTCGCCACGGGCGAAACCTACATTGCTCCGGCGCTGTTGTGGAGCTGGCGGCTGCTTGCGCCCGGGGCTCCCTTCAACGACGGCGCGCCTTACGGGCAAGCCAAGAAAATCGTCGTCTTGATGACGGACGGCGCAAACACGGCCTCTCCGGACTACCCCACGCACAACGCTTCCGATGTCACCGCCGCCAACGCTTTGATGGCGTCGACCTGCGCCAACATGAAGGCGTCTCCGAACAACATCAGTGTGTTCACCATCGCCTTCCAGGTCACCGACCCAACGATTCAGGGCGTGTTGTCCAATTGCGCCTCTGGGCCACCGAACTATTTCAATGCCACGACGATTGCCGACATGCAGGCGGCGTTCGCCAAAATCGGCGCTGAACTGGTGGCGTTGCGCGTCTCAAAATAGCCGCTTGCTAAATTTCCCATCGCTAGATTTCCATGGCGGAGGGCGCGAAGCATTCCTCGATGCGTATGAGACGGGGCGTCAGGCCTTGCTCGACCGAATGCAGAGCTGCGGCCTCGAGCGTTTTGCGGTTCGCCACGACGCCGTGCTGGACGATTTGCGCGTTCAGCGCCTGCCGCGCCTCGGCAGGCAACAAAGCCGGCATCGATATGATACTGGCAATGCTCCAGTCACTCTGCGTCGGCGATGCGGTTGGCCGCGTTGAAGGCCTGAACAAGATTGAGCACCACCCGGAAGACCGGCATCTTTCCCATTAATCACGGCATGGTGATCCGGCGCGAAATAGCCGAAAGGCACCCTCCCTGAGCGCCGACAGTTTTATCAACGCGAACCCGTCGCCTCAGGCGGCGAGACGCTGACGGGCCCGCAGAAAATCCTGAATCGCGCCAGCTTCCATCGGCCTGCCAATGAAATAGCCCTGCGCTTCCGTGCATTGAAGCCTGCGCAGAAATTCAAGTTGCTCCGCCGTTTCGATGCCCTCGGCCGTCGTTTGCATTCCCAGATCCATGCTGAGCGAGACAATGGATTTGACGATCGCCGCATTGTCCTGACGCTGCGCCAGTTCATCGACAAAAGATTTGTCGATTTTGATGCGGTCGAATGGCAGGCGCCGAAGGTAGGAAAGCGATGAATAGCCGATGCCGAAGTCGTCGAGAGCCAGGTTCACGCCAGTTTTGCGCAACGCCTCAAGCGACTGGCGGGGCGCAGGATCATCGCCGATCAGAACCGTTTCGGTAATCTCGATTTCAAGCTGCGCCGGCGAAATCCCGGCGTCCGCCAAGGCTGACGCGACAATTTCGCCAAACCCTGGCGTGCGCAGCTGGAAAGCGGAAACGTTGACGCAGACGCGCATCGCTTGCGGCCACGAAGCGGCGGCGCGGCAGGCTTCACGCAGCACCCATGCGCCGATCAAGCCAATCATTCCATTGCTTTCCGCGACAGAAATGAAAATCGACGGCGGCACATCACCGCGCACCGGATGGCGCCAGCGCAGCAGCGCCTCGAAGCCGGTCACCGTATTTTTTGAGAGATTCAGCATCGGTTGATAGTTCAGGCGAAATTCGCCGCGCTCCAGGGCCAGCCGCACGTCGCGTTCCAGTTCCATGCGTTCCAGTCGTGCGGCATCGTCTTGCGGCCCGAATACGTGGAACGAACTGCGCCCCTGTCGCTGCGCCGCACGCAAGGCGAGTTCTGCGGTACGCAAAACAGCCTCGGCGTCGACCGATGGATCGCGCACGACGAGAACGCCGACGTTGACAGCGTACTCGTAGACGCCATGCGCGTCGGCGACAGGCTTTGCAAATGCGTCGATCACATTGGCGGCGTAGGCGCGCACAGTCGCATCGCCACCCAGGCCAGGCGCAAGGATGGCGAACTGGTCGTCGTTGAGTTTGGCGATACGATCGGCGCGCCGCACGCGGCCGCGTAACCGCTGCGTCGCGTCGAGAATTCGTGCGTCAGCGGCAGCAAGCCCTTCCGCTTCGACGATTTCGTGCAGCCCGTCCAACTCCACGTAGAATATTGCGAAGGGTTCATGGCTGCGATCCAGCCGGAAGATCGCATCTGCGAGCATGCCTCGAAATGTCGTGCGATTGTCGAGGCCGGTAAGCGCGTCGCGTCGCGCCAGTCCCTCGATTTCGTTTTGCATGATGAATTTTCGCATGCTTGCGCGCGATGTCGTCAGCATGCCACGAATGAGAACGACGCAATAACCGATCAGGATTGCAACGATACCGAAGCTTTCGGGGGTCGCCTCGGCAGCGACAGCGAGCAGGGAGCCGATCGCGACAGGGATAATCATCGCCAGGCCCGCAACGGGCAGCCGCGAAAAAGTGAATGCGGCGACGCCTATGGTGCCGGCGCACACGCACGCAATTAAAACTGCCGCTGTGCGTGGAGCGCTGGCATAAAATATGAGTGGCGCGGCGCCCCATCCGACGCCGAGCGCAAATGCATTGGCGATGATGCGGGTAAGCACGGCGCGCGCGGCGCGTGGTTGGGAAAGTGCGCCGCTTGGCCGCCTGGGCCGCCAAAAACTCGCGGTGAGGATGACGGCTTGCGTGACGATCCAGGCGATCAGGAAATCATGCCGCGCCGACGACCACAGAACCAGTGCGAGACAGGTCATGTTCAGGCAGTTGGCGATCAGCAAGGCAAGCGAGTGCCGCAACACGCTGCGCGCTTGCGTCGCGCGCAATCGACTCAATACTTCCTCGTTCGCCCTCAGTGCAGCGGTAAAGCTGCAAAAAAGCAACTCATAATCGCTGCGCCAGTTCCGCGAAAAAGTCTTCAGCAAGTGGTGCAAGGTACATCCGATAGTGCAGCGACCGCCGCAACATCACGGCGGCTTTCGCATTATCGGCGCACACCCTTCAAGAATGGTAAATTTGAACGTTTTCCGTAATTTAAAAGGCATCGACCGGGGCTCGCACAGCGGTCCCTAGGTAAGTCGTTGGATGTCGCAGCCAAGTACTTCGACAAAAAACTTCGCTTTCTCGCGTCACTGCACGGCGGCGCGCGCCGCCTGCATGTCGCTATCGCTACGGAAACTCATGACGGCGACTTTGTTGGCGCGGAAATAGGGCAGCGCAACCCTCACGCCCTTGTCAGTATCCGTAATGGATACATACCGCACTTCGCTACCGCGCGTCGGCAGATCAAACAATGTCCACTTCTGCTCGGTGGGGTTGTAGCGCGCCAGTTGGTCCGTCATCCAAAGGTTTGTCCACGCCGCGCCTTGCGCATCGACATGCACGTGATACGGCAGGGTCGCTTTGGGGTTTGGCAGCGGGATCGTCGTCATGGCTTTTGTTTTTGTGTCGATGCGCACCAGATGCCCGCCCCACGAGGCCGCCACATAGAGGATGTCGGCGTTCTTGTCGGTGCCGAGCCGGCGCGGCCCCTGTTGCCACGGCATCGGCGAGTTGAAATCCGGCGCGACCGCCTTGCTGTAGAACGCCTTGTCAGCTTCGCTCAGCAGATCGAGCTCCGACTTGATCGGCAAAAGTTTGACCTCCCCCGATTGACCTGATTCCGGATCGCCGACGCCGATGATGTCCAGCGCCATTTGCGCCCACCATCCCTTGCCGTCGCGGTCGGCGGCAGTACCGTAGGTCACACCGTTGCCGTTCGGCGTCTTGAATGTCGGTGATTTGAATTCTGTGAATTTTTCAGTTGCTGGATTAAACATCAGCGCGCCTTCCGGCGCCGACGCCCAGATGCGCCCTTTGCCGTCGTAATCGACTGTCGTTGCGCCGCCAGTCGGCATCATGTTTTGGGGTGGCGTAAAAACGTCGATCTTTTCGGTTTTTGGATCGATGCGCGCCAGCCCGCCTTTACCCGTATTGACGTTGAACCACAGCACACCCTTGGGATCGAGGGTCATGCCATGCGTCGGCGCCGAAAATCCGCCGGGTCCCGGCAAGCGAAAGTTTTTGATGGCGCCGGTTTTGGCGTCGATCCTGGCGATGGACGACACATGCTGGGGAACATTGGAGGTGAACCATGGGTTGCCATCGCGGTCGACCCAGGAATCATGCACCGTTGAGCCAATGCTCGATGGCGTGCCCAGCGCCCAGTCTGAACCATCGTTG
>JAYTTW010000122.1:0-7532 GCA_043744855.1 Hyphomicrobiales bacterium | reverse complement strand
CCGTCGAGCGCCGCAAACTTGTCGTCTACGCCATCGCTGCTGGTCTTGCCGGTATTTCTGGCGCGCTGATCGCGCAAACCACCTCGCTCGTCGGACTTGGCGCGCTCGATCTCGGTCGGTCCGGTGAATTGCTGATCATGCTCATCATCGGCGGCATCGGACGCCTCTATGGAGCGTTCATCGGCGTGCCGCTTTACATGATCGCGCAGGATCGCTTTTCCGAAATCGACCCGCGCTACTGGTATTTCTGGATCGGCCTTTTCATGGTGTTGCTGGTGGTGTTTGCGCGCGGCGGCGTGCTCGGCGTGCTCGAGCGCTGGCGCGCGAAAAATATTCGTTTTGATTTAGGTGCATTGCTTCAGAAGATGGAGCGATGGAAGGTAAAGTCCATTCGGTACAAGAAATTGATTGCGGCTATCGCAATGCTTCTAACTTATCTAATAGCCCGAAGCCCCATATTTGGATTTGTCTCATTCAACGTAAATATCTACGATTTGATCGTGCTGATCGTCGTTGTGGGTGTCGCGTTCCAAGACATACAAAAATTGATCTCAGATGCTCGCAACGGGGGGCGAGAATGACGCCCGCCCTCGAAACCCGAGGCCTGATGAAGCAATTCGGCGCCTTTACGGTGGCTGACGACATCCATTTCAAACTCGAACGCGGCGCCCGGCACGCTTTGATCGGCCCCAACGGCGCCGGCAAAACCACCTTCGTCAACCTCGTGACCGGGCGTTTGAAGCCAACCTCCGGCCAGATTTTCATGGGCGGCGAAGACATTACCGCCACGCCCCAAGCGCAGCGCGTCAAGCGCGGCCTGGTGCGCACCTTCCAGATCAGCGCGCTGTTTCCCAGACTGACCGTTCTTGAAAACGTTACGCTCGCCATCGCTGAGCGTGACGGCGTCGCCAACCACATGTTTCGTCCCGCCGGCGCGCATCGCGCTGCTATCGAGGAGGCCTACAGTCTGCTCGAACCCCTGCGGCTTGCCGACGACGCCATGCGCCCCGTCAGCGAACTCGCCTACGGTCGCCAACGCATGATTGAGATCGCCATGGCGCTGGCGCTGCAACCCAAGGTGCTGCTGCTGGACGAGCCCGCCGCCGGCGTGCCGACGACGGAATCCTCGACGCTTGTCGAGATGATCGAGCAACTCCCCGCCGATATCGCCGTGCTCTTCATCGAGCATGACATGGAGCTGGTGTTTCGCGTCGCCAGCCGTATTACAGTTCTTGTTCAAGGCGCGGTGCTCGTCGAAGGACCGCCTGCCCAAATCGCCGCTGACCCGCGCGTTCGCGAAGTCTATCTCGGGGAGCGCAAGCATTGAGCCAAGGCGAGACCGGCGAGGGCCTTGTGCTGAGCGATGTGCGCGCCGGCTATGGCGAGACGACCGTCATTGACGGCGTGTCGCTGCATCTGGCGCCGGGATCAACAATGGCGTTGCTTGGCCGCAACGGCGTTGGCAAGACCACCCTGTTCGCCACCATCATGGGACACACGCGCCAACACGGCGGCGAAATCCGTTTCAATGGAACCGACATCACGCGTTTCGCCCCCTATCTGCGCGCGCGTAAAGGTCTGGCGCTGGCGCCGCAGGAACGTGAAATCTTCAAGTCGCTGACGGTTGAGGAAAATCTCACCGTCGCGGCGCGCGAGGGCCGCTGGACCTTGCCACGCATCTACGAATTTTTCCCGCGTCTCGCCGAGCGTCATCGCAATCGAGGCGATCAGCTTTCCGGCGGCGAGCAGCAAATGCTGACCATCGGTCGCGCGCTGATGGGCAACCCGACTTTCCTGCTGCTCGACGAGCCGATGGAGGGCCTTGCGCCTGTCATCGTTGACGCGGTCCTCGCCGGCCTGCATCGCCTGCGGCAAGAAGACGACATGGCGATACTTCTCGTCGAGCAGCACGCGCGGCTGGCGCTCGAGTTCGCCGACGACGCGCTGGTGCTGGATCGCGGCAAGGTGGTTTACACCGGCGCCGCGAAAGCCCTGCTCGCCTCGCCGCAGACAATGGCCAACCTGCTCGGCGTCGCCGGTCGCGTCGCCGCGCCGTAACCCCCCTTGTTGGCCCGGCGCGCGGCCCATCACGTCGGCGCGTCGGCTTGCCGAGGCGTTGTAAAATTCTGTTTCCCATCCGGTATGGTCGAATGCGCCTCGCGGGTGTAGCCTGTGCGCGGTCCCTCGACGGACCGCTTCTTAAATCGATCAGGGGAGGACGACATGCAAGGATCAAAACCTGGCGAGCCTCGCGCGCCACTTGATTATGTGGCGGGCAACGGACTTCTTAATCGACGCGCCCTGCTTGGGAAGGGCCTGGCGGTAGCAGGCGCCGCTGGTGTGGGCGTCGGCGCCACGGGTGTCGCCGCCGAACCTTTGGCCGAAGCTGAGTGGAGCCAGGGTTTCGGCCTTAACACCGCGCCGCTGCAGAGCCCGTCGCGCTTTGAGAAGACGGTGACGCGAACCCTCAGCAATCCCAATGGCCAAATGCGAAATTCGCACGCTCGCACGCCGCATCACCTGCTGGGCGGCAGCATCACGCCCTCGAGCCTGCATTTCTCGATCAACCACGCAGGCATCCCGGACATCGATCCAGCGCAACACAAACTCGTCATCCACGGCATGGTGAAGCGCCCGCTGGAATTCAATCTGGAATCCTTGTCACGCTACCCCCTGGTTACGCGCACGGCGTTTGTCGAATGCGCGGGAAACTCGGCGCCGATGTTTTCCAACGAACCCCTGCAGGCGACGGTTCAAGCCCTCCATGGGCTGGTATCGAACTCGGAATGGTCCGGCGTCCCGCTGTCCATCCTTCTCGATGAAGCGGGTATTGACCCCTCCGCCAAGTGGGTCTTGGCCGAGGGCGGCGACGCGCAACACTTGTCGCGCAGCATCCCAACCAAGAAAATGTATGATGATGCAATTGTCGCCATTTACCAAAATGGCGAACGGCTTATGCCAGGCAACGGTTATCCCATGCGCCTGCTTGTGCCGGGGTATCAAGGCAACATGAACGTCAAGTTCCTGCGGCGCCTTAAAGCAGTCGAGCAGCCAGCCTATACTTATTTCGAGACGAAGGCTTATTCCCAGGTCCTGCCCGGAGGAAAAACCTGGCGCTTTCACTTCCTCATGGAAGCCAAGAGTATGATCACCCACCCGTCCTTTGGTCAAAGTCTGAAAGGCCCGGGATTCTATACCATCTCCGGCGTCGCCTGGTCGGGCGCGGGGCGCATTCGCAAAGTCCTTGTGTCGGCGGACGCGGGAAAATCCTGGGCCGAGGCCGCATTGCACGGGACCCCGCAGCCGCAATCATTCACGCAGTTTTCCATGCCATGGCGATGGGACGGCCAGCCCGCGACATTGCTGAGCAGGGCATGGGACGAAACCGGCGCATCGCAGCCTTTGCGCGCGGAATTCGTCGCGGCGCGTGGCCAGACCAAAACGCCGATCAAAGACCCCCTGGTTTTTCCCAATCAACATTACAACAGCATGACCAACTGGGGCATCGCGTCGAACGGGGAGATCTCGCATGTTTACATCTAGGTCATTTCTCTCCGTTGGCTTCGCGGCCGCCATGTCGGCGTCGGCAGCCTTGATGTCGGCGTCGGCAGCCTTTGCGCAAAGTCCGGGACTTGGAAAAGCACTTTCCGAAAAGGATATTAAATCCTGGGACATCTCGATTCTTCCCGATGGCACGAACTTGCCTCCGGGCGCAGGAACTTCTCAACAGGGCGCCAAGATCTACGTCGAACAATGTGGGATGTGTCATGGCGACAAACTGCAGGGCGGAGCCTCGCCAGGCGCGACACCGCTGATAGGCGCTCCACCGCTGACCAACGGCATTGAAACACAGAAGACGATCGCAAATTACTACGCCTACGCGACAACGATCTTCGATTATATTCGCCGTGGAATGCCCTTCACCGCGCCAGGATCTTTGACCAACGAGGAAGTCTATTCCCTGACAGCATTCATTTTGGCGCAAAACAAGCTCATCGGTGAAAACGAAACGATGGACTCGAAAACCCTCCCGGCGGTGAAGATGCCCAACCGCGACAATTTCATCATGCCCTATCCAGATCGGTTTTAAGGATAGACCGAGGGGAGTCGCGGATATCGTGGGTCCCCGCGACCTTGATCTAGTCTCGTACATCACGTCGGGCGACGCCATTCGCCCAGGCGGGGGAAACGAAAACATGCCGTCGAGCCTCGCCGCCCTCACGCGCAGCATCGTTGTCAGCGGCGCGCTCGTGTTTTTCGGCGGCGCGGCCCGTTGCGACGAAGCCAGCCTTTATGCGGGCGCCAAAATCGAGAAGCAGGTCGTCTGGTACACCACCTTGATCGTCAATCAGGCGGTGTTGCCAATTGTCACGGCGTTCCAAAACAAATATCCCGGCGTCGAGGTTCGCTACGCCCGCGCCGACAGCGTGCCGACCGCCTTGAAGGTCATCAACGAAGCGCGCGCCGGCACGCCGCAAGCCGACGTCGTCGATGGCATCGAAACCGAGCCGCCGCTGGCCCAGGCCGGGCTGCTTGAACCCTATGTCAGCGCCCACGCCGGGCGCTATCCCGCCGGCTTGAAAGACCCGCAAGGCCTTTGGATCGCAACCAACCTGTATTTCCTGACACCCGGCTACAACACCGAACTGATCCAGCCGGCAGAGGCGCCAAAACAGCTCGAAGACTTGCTCAATCCGCGCTGGCGCGGACGCATCGCGTGGAGCACGGCGCGCAGCGCTGGCGGCCCGACGTTTATCGGCGCCGTGCTACAGTTGCTTGGCGATGAAAAAGGCATGGCGTTTCTGCATCGTCTGAAGGCGCAAGACATCGTCAACGTCGATATGACCTCGCGCGCCGTTCTCGATCAGGTGATCGCCGGGGAATACGCGATGGGTCTGCCAATATTCAATCATCACGCATCCCTCAGCAAACAGAAGGGCGCGCCGGTGGATTGGATCGCGATGGCGCCTATCGCTGCCCCTTTGCAGGTGACCAGCATCGTCAAGGGCGCCCCGCACCCCAACGCGGCGCGACTGTTGCTGGATTTCATCGCCTCGGAAGCCGGCCAGCAAGTTCTGGCAGCCTCGGATTATCTGCCGGCGATGCCGAGCGTCGCTGCGAAAACGCCGTCACTCAAGCCGGAGGGCGGCGGCTTCAAGGCGATCTATATGCCGCCAGCCGTGATAAACCGCGATGGCGAGCGGTGGCAACAGGTCTACCGGGATCTGTTTCGTTGAGATGATGTTCGAACCGCCACGGTGGGAGCTCGCAATTCTCGATTTCAAGACCTCGCATGCGCGCGTTGAGGCGCTGGTCGCGCCGAAGAATGTCGTCATCGTCGGGGCCAGTGATCGACCCGGCAACTGGGCGCAGCGCGCCCTGCGCAACCTTCGCCGCTACGATTTTCCTGGGCAAATTTATTTGATGAATCCGGCCCGCGATGAAGTCATGGGCGAAAAATGCTATCGCGATTTTGCCGCCCTGCCCGAGCCGCCGGATCATCTGCTGATTGTTGTGCCGGCCAAGGCTGTGGCCGATGTCATTGAGCAAGGCGCCGCCGCGGGAGCGCGCAGCGCCACTGTGTTCTCATCCGGCTTCGGCGAATCCTTCGATGCGGTTGGCGCGGCGCTTGGCGCCCGTCTGCGCGCCGTCATCGCCAAAACCGGCATGGGCGTCTCCGGCCCCAATTGCATGGGCAACATCTGCAAACCCGCCCGCTTCGTCACCCTGACGGAAGATCGGCAACTCGATATGACGCTTGGCGATGTCGCGCTTGTCGGGCAGAGCGGCGGCGTGATGATTTTCGTCAACGCGGCGCTCGAGGAGCGCGGCATGTCGGCGCGCTACATCATCACCAGCGGCAACGAGGCCGGACTGCATGTCGCAGATTATGTCGCCTATTTTGCTGCGGACCCGCAGATCAAGGTGATCCTCGTCTATTGCGAGGCCATCGCCGACGCCGCCAACTTTCAGGCGGCATGCCGGCACGCCCGTCAACTCGGCAAATCCGTCATCGCAATGAAACTCGGCTACTCCGAAGCGGGCCGCGAGGCGGCGCTGGCGCACACCGGATCGCTGGCGGGTTCGCTTGCCGCCTTCGACGCGATGGCCGCTGACGCCGGCGTCATTCGCGCCGAAACCCTCGACGACGCCGTCGAGCTGGCCGAACTCCTCAGCCATTCCGGCGCCGCGCCCGGGCGACGATTGGGCGCGGTCACGTTGTCAGGCGCCTATCGCGGCTTGCTGCTCGACGCCGCCGAACGCAATGGCATGAGTTTTCCCGCACTGGCGCCGCGCACCCTTGAAAAGCTGCACGAGGTGCTGGGCGTCGGCTCCTACATTTCCAATCCGATTGATGGCGGCTTTGGTGTGCTGCAAAGCGCCGATGCCTACAAGGCCTGCATGGAAGCCCTGCATGACGACCCCAACATCGACATGGTGCTGCTGCAGGAAGCGTTGCCGCGGGCGCCGGGCCTGACGCGCGGCGAAGCCTACATCGGCATCGCCGACCAATTTGCGCAGACGGCGAAGAAGCCCGTCGCCTATGTGACACTCGCCTCGCACGGCCAGACCGACTACAGCCGCGCGCTGCGTCATCAACGCAAAAACCTGTCGTTTCTGCAGGAAGCCAACAAAGCGTTGCGGGTCATCGCCGCAACCGCCCGGCGCGGCGAGGCGGAAGCGCTGGCGCAGGGTGAACCGCCCGCCAGAAAACCAGCGCCGTCGCTGGTCAAGCGTTTGCGGCAGCGCGCCCTGCTGGCGCGTGAGGACTTCGCCCTCGACGAGACGCAATCGAAAGCCCTGCTGAAAGCCTACGCCATAGCGACGCCGCGCGAGGCGCTCGCCGCAACCAAGGCCGACGCCGTAAAGCTCGCGGCGACGATTGGCTATCCCGTGGCGCTGAAAGCGGTATCGGCCGAGTTGTTGCACAAGTCCGATGTCGGCGCTGTCGCGCTCAATATCGCTGGCCCCAAGGCGCTGCGCGACGCGTGGGACGGCATCCTCGGCAATCTGCAAAGTCACAAGTTCACGGGAAAACTCGCGGGAATGCTGGTCAGCGAAATGGTCTCGGGCGGGGTCGAGCTGGTGCTTGGCTTGCATCGGGATGCGGAGGCCGGCATCGTCGTCATGGCGGGATCCGGCGGCGTCTTGCTTGAATTGTTCAAGGACGTGGCGTTCGCCGCGCCGCCGATTAATACAGCGAAAGCCCGCGACATGCTGGAGCGCACCAAGGCCCTGCAACGCTTGCGCGGCTATCGCGGCGCGCAAAAGCTTGACGAAGCGGCTGTTGTCAAAGCCATCGTTGCGCTCGGGCGCATGGCGGAGGACCTCAGCGACGTCCTGCAATCCGTCGACGTCAATCCGTTTGTGGTGCGCGCAAGGGGCGGCGTCGCGCTCGATGGCCTCGTCGTGCTGCGCGGCATGTTAAAATCCTAGCAGGCTGCTGAAAAACGCTGGCGTGAAAACCTCGTCCTTCGAGACGGTCCTTTGGACCTCCTCAGGATGAGGTTTCCAAGGCAAATCCAGCGCAT
>JAYTTW010000121.1:0-7587 GCA_043744855.1 Hyphomicrobiales bacterium | reverse complement strand
ATCCTCAAGAGTGCGCGTCGGCGAGGTGTGCCAGACCGCAAGTACCTGGTTCGAATCGCTCATGTTGCCGATCCAGTTGAACTCGCGGAGATCCGCCTTGAAAGAATCGTTCAGCCCAAGCGCCTGATCGATGGCGAGACCCTGGCTGACAATCGTCAGGATAGTGCCGTCGCGCGGCGCGACGCGAGCCACGTAATTCGCCGCAACAATGCCGCCGCCGCCAGGCATGTTTACCGGCACGACGCGCGGATTGCCGGGAATGTGCCGGCCAATGTGACGACCCAGCAGTCGCGCGTAGGAGTCATATCCGCCGGCGCCGGCCTGCGACCGGATGATCACCTGCACGGTTTTCGATTTGTAAAAACCAGCAACGTCTTCGCTTTGCGCCGATGCGGACGCGGCCGCCAAAAGCGCGACGCCGGCGCAGAAAAGCCGCTGCATTTCCTGGTTTCGCATATGTACCTTGTTGAATCCCAAGCCTTTGCAGGGAACGTCGATTTCCATCCGCGATGGTGCAATACGCCCGTCGCTCAATACGTTTTCAGCACGTGCCGCGCGATCACCATCTTCATCACTTCCGTTGCGCCTTCGGTGATCCGGTAGGATCGCTGTTGGCGCCACATTCGCTCGATCGGCAAGTCGGTCGTCAGCGCGATGCCGCCATGAATCTGCATGCAACGGTCGACGACCTGAAACGCCATTTCATCTGCGTAAGTTTTGGCGATATAGCAATCGTTGCGCACATCCTCGCCGTTGTCCATTTTGCACGCGGCTTCCCAAACCATCAGGCGCGCCGCCTTGATTTCGATGTAGGAGTCGACCAGCATCCATTGGATGGATTGACGCTGCGAAAGCGGTTGCCCGAATGTGACGCGCTGCTTGGCGTAACTCGCGGCCATTTCAAGCGCACGTTCTGCAACGCCGAGCGCACGCGCCCCATGATGCAGCCGCCCAACGCCGAGCCATTTCTGGCCCAACTTGAAGCCCTCGCCCTCGGCGCCAACGCGGTGCGAGGCCGGCACACGAACATTATCGAAATGAATTTCACAAGGCCTGTCGCCCATCATCGTTTTGAATCGCGCTGTGATCTTGACGCCTGGGGTGTCCATATCAACCAGAAAGCACGAAATTCCGCCGCGAGAACCTTTGCTTCGATCCGTCGCCACCATCAACTGGATGAAATCTGCACTGTCAGCGCCGGTGATGAAACGTTTCGTCCCATTGATGATGTAATCATCGCCGTCACGCACTGCCGTGGTGCGCATGGAGCCCGGATCGGAACCCGCTTCGGGTTCCGTCTGTCCAAAGCAGGCGTGCTTCTTTCCCTCGAGCACCGGATACAAATATTTCTTTTTCAGCTCTTCCGGCAAATCATAGAGGATTGCGCGCACGCTCGGCCCGGTTATCCCGGAATGCCGCGCCGGCAGCGCGATGGTTCGCGCCAACTCTTCCCATATGATGCAACGCGCCAGGATGCCGAGCCCCTGGCCGCCGTAAACTTCGGGAATATCGTACATCCACAAACCCAGTTGTTTCATCCCTGTTTGAAACTTTTCTTTCCACTCGGGTTTGAGTTCTTCTTCCTCCGTCGTGCTTTCACGTTCGACAGGGATCATCTCCTTGTTCACGTAACGGCGCAGATTATCCTGCAACATGCGCAGTTCTTCCGGCAGCGTAAAATCCAAAGATGCCTCCCGTCAGGCGATGCGCACTGGCCGCACGTCAACGGCGCGCACGCCCTTGCCGTTTGCACCAACAATTAGCGGATTGATCTCGAGGTCGCTCAGCAGATGCCGATGCTCCATATAAAAATCTGACAAGCCGCAAATTGCCGCAACGAGCGCATCAACGTCCGCCGGCGGGGCGCCGCGATAACCCGCCAGCAGCTTGTTGATTTTCAGTTCGCCCAGCATGGCGCGCGCTTCCCCGGCGCCAACTGGCGCCAACCTGAACGCCACATCTTTTAGCACTTCGACGAAAACGCCGCCAGCGCCGACGATCATCATCGGGCCGTAGTGCGGATCGGTGCGGGCGCCGAGCAGAATTTCAACGCCCGCCGCCATCTCCTGAACGAGAAATCCGTCAAGGGCGCTGTCGGGGGTCAACGCCCGGATGGCGTCGCGCAGATGCGTCGCCGCGGCTTCGACTTCCGCAGCGGATTTCAGGCCGAGCTTGACGCCGCCGACTTCCGTCTTGTGCGAAAATTTTGACGAAACGATTTTCACGGCGACTGGAAAGCCGATGCGCTCAGCAATGACAGCGGCCTCAGCCGGGGTCGCAGCAAAGCCGCTTGCAGGCGCCGTCAATCCGCATTGCGTCAAGGCGCGCGCCAACGCGTCGCCGGAAACATGGCTGGCGTCGCCTTGCGGTGGCGCGAGTGGCGCGATCCTGCGTCCGGCGCGTGCCCCATGGAACGCCAGATGTCCGAGCGCACGCACGGTGGCGGGCAAACCCTGAAGGTAGGGGATTCCCATCTCATCCTGAAACGTCAACGCGTTGGCTCCCAGCGCGTACGCCATGCGGCCAAAAGCGATGACCGGCTTGTTCGTCGCCGCCGGAATCGCTTTCAGCAACTGCGCCTCCGCACTGCGTTTTCCCGACGGCAGCACCGCCGCCCACGCCAGCATATCAACGTTGGGATCGTTGACGACAGCAACGCACATTTCAACAGCATTGGCGTCGGTAGTGGGAATGCCGGCGTCCAGCGGATTTTTCAGGGCAAGGTCCGGCGGCACCAGATGCCGTATTTTGCGACATGTTTCCGCGCTGAACTCCGGTCCCTCGATGCCGCCAATCTCCTCGATGTAATCATACAGCAAATCGACAGTGCCGCCCGACGTCGTCACCCAGCCGACGCGAGCGCCTTGGGCGCGCCGTCCACCCTGAAACACCAGCATCGTCTCGACCATATCGTCGAGACTATCTACGGCGACGATTCCATAACGCTCGCACATGGCGAGAAAGCCGTCGTAATCGCCAGATATGGCGCCGGTATGCGACTGCGCGGCCTGGCGCGACTTCATCGATTTGCCGGTCTTGATGGCGATGATTGGCTTGCCGGCAGCGAGCGCCCTCGCCGCAGCGCGCATAAAAAGTTGCGGGCGCCGGATGCCTTCGATGAAAAGCGCGATGATTTTCGTGTTGGGTTCATCGACGAACCAGTCGACAAAATCGGCAAGGTCGAGATCGATCTCGTTACCGCTGGAAAACATGTAGCTGAACTTGACGCCGCGCTTTGCCGCTGTCGTGCACAAAAACTGAAGTGTCCCGCCAGATTGCGAAACGCAGGCCACGCCGCCCGGCGGCAGCTTGACGAGTTCGTTGTTGGGATAGCCGAAAAATTTTTCGTGCAGCGCATTGCCGCCCATGCAGTTGGGACCGTTGACCGTCAAACCACTTCGCGCAACCAGCGCATGCAACGCCGCGCCACGCGCCACAATGGCGGGGTCGGAACCCTCGCCAATGTTGCCGGCGTAGACCGTGGCGCTCTTCAATCCGGCGCCGACCCCGACACCAAGCGCGTCAAGCACGGCGGTTGCGGGCACGATGACAAGCGCGTGCGCCACCGGCTCCGGCGTCGAGGCGAGGTCGGGATAACAAGGCGCGCCCCAAAGTTCTTTCAGTCGCGGATTGATTGGATATATTTTGCCGGGATAGCCCGCCGCCTTCAGGTTGGCGTAGATGTCCTGCGGCCAGCGCGCGCGTTCGGATGCGCCGACAATCGCAACAGATGGCGGATTGAGCACAGGCAACGGCGACTTGAATGTGGTTCGTTCCTCGCGCTCCGCTGTCAAGGTTTTCCCCTCTGGTGTCTGGGCGCTCAGCGCGCACTGTGGGCTGGCCAAGTCGGTCCGCCAAGTCGGCCCGATCCCGGCTCATTGTCGCCGAATTTTATGTATAGGAGTACGCCCGTCTTTTTCCAATCCGGAACCGGAGCCACATGGACCTCTCCTACGCACAACACCTCGAAGACTATCATCTTTCGTGCGCCTTCGGCGATCAGTCAGACGGCTTCTACATTGATGTCGGCGCTGGCCACCCTGTCGCCGACAACGCGTCCTGCTGGTTCTACTTGCGCGGCTGGCGAGGCATCGTTGTCGAGCCACAACAAGATCTTCTCTCGCTTTATGAACACGTGCGTCCGCGCGACGTGCGGGAGGCCTGCGTTCTTGGCGCCCGACGCGGCGTCGCCAACTTCCACGCCGTTGACAGGCTGCACGGCTTTTCGACGATCGTCACTGAATTCGCCGAGAAGGCTTCGGCATTCGGCGCCAGTTACAAAACGCTGCAAACGCCCATGGAAACCCTGGCGAGCCTTTGCGCGCGACACGATGCAGGCAGCATCGATTTTCTCAAGATTGATGTTGAAGGCGCCGAGCGGGAAGTGCTGGAGGGTGGAGATTTTACTCGATGGCGGCCGCGCGTCATCGTTTGCGAAGCGTTGGCGCCTGGCGCCATGGAGGAGAACTGGCAGGGCTGGGAGCCTCAACTGCTCGCGCAAGGCTACGCGTTCGCAATGTTTGACGGGCTTAATCGCTGGTATGTCGCCAACGAGGCGACCGATGTCATGGCGCGCTTTCCACGCGAGAAAGCGGAATGGACGGTGGCGCCCCACCTTGGCCATACCAACCGCCCGCCGTTTCGCGAGGATCATCCCGACCATCCTTTCGCTCGCCAGCTTGTTGGCGCAATGTTCGCGCGTCTGCCGCAACTCGAACGCGACAACTGGCTGCAACTTGTGTTGCATGACGAGGCTGCAGATCTCACCGCGCCACCCGATGAAGCGACGCGCGCGCGTGTCATCGCCCGCATTTTTCCTGGCGCGCCCTACCTGCAAGCCAGCGCCGGACTTGAACGTATAGAGGCGGCGACCTTGAAAGAATTCTATTTAAAAATTGTCGACAGCGACGCCTTTCGCGTTCTCACCGGGCGGCTGTCGATGAGTTGGGACGGTGGACAAATCCTCGATTAACACCGGCCGGGTTCAACCCTCGTGCTCTTCGAGCACCGAGACGCGCACATCATTTTCAATGAGTTTCCAGATACGCTCGACATAGGCGGCGAACTGCGGCGTCCGCTTGATGGAGAGCGGTCGGGGTCGCGGCAGGTCAACGTCGATGATCTCCGTGATGCGGCCGGGGCGGCGCGCAAAAACCAGCACCCGATCGGAGAGGTATACGGCCTCGTCGATCTGATGCGTGACAAAAAGCACGGTTTTCCGCCCGGCTTCCCAAATACGCATGAGTTCGGTCTGCATGATTTCGCGCGTTTGCGCATCGAGCGCCGAAAACGGCTCGTCCATCAGCAGCAGGGTCGGGTCCACCGCCAGTGCGCGCGCCAGATTGACGCGTTGCCGCATGCCGCCCGAAAGTTGACGCGGAAAATAGTTTTCAAATCCCTTGAGGCCGACCAGTTCGAGCAATCGCATCGTCAGCGTACGTTGCGCTGCGCTCAGCTTCCGATTTATCTCCGGCCCGATTTCGGCATTTGAAAGCACATCGCGCCACGGCAGCAGATTGTCGTGCTGAAACACGAATCCACGGTCGGCTCCGGGGCCCTCGATAAGGCGGCCATCCAGCCGCGCTTCCCCCGAAGCTGCGGGTTCCAACCCGCCGATGATGCGCAGGAACGTGGTCTTGCCGCAGCCCGAAGGCCCGACGATGGAAACAAACTCGCCGTGACGAATATCGACGTCAATGGCTTTCAGAACTTCGAGATCGCCAAACCGTTTTGTGAGGCGATTGACGGCAAGTTTCGGCGCCGCTGCGTCCATGCTCATTCTCTCCACGGCAGCAGTTTTTGTTCAAGACGCGTAAAACCGTTGGTCAGCAAAATCCCGGCGACGGCAAGCACCGCGACGCCGGCAAAGAGATTCGGCATGTTAAAGGTCTCCGCCGACTGGCTGATGAGTTGGCCAAGGCCGGCGCGCGCGCCAAACAATTCCGCAACCACGACGCCGATCAGGCCGCGCCCGATGCCAAGACGGAAGCCCGCAAAAATAAACGGCAGCGCAGAGGGGAGCGACACCTTGAAAAAAATCTGCTGTGGCGTGGCCCCAAAGGCCCGCACGGTTTCGATCAGCTGCTGGTTTGTGTTGCGCAATCCCGCTTCCGTGTTGATGACCACAGGAAACAGCACAAGCAATCCGACCACCATGACTTTTGAAACGATGCCAATGCCGAACCAAAGGATGAACAGCGGCGCGAGCGCAACCGTTGGCGTGGCGTAGAGGCCGGATACCCAGGGCTGCATCGCCTGTTTGCAGGATTTGAATCCGGCCATCATGAAACCGAAGACGACGCCGAGCAGGCACGCGACGGTGTAGCCGAGAGTGAATTCAAGCGCGCTGATCCAGACGTGTTTCCAGATTTCGCCACTCGCCACAAGTTCGTACAGCGCATGGAGAACCTGCGTCGGCGCCGCGAGAAACAGCTTGGAGCCGACAACGACGCGACTGATGAATTCCCACAGCGCCAAACCGCCGAACACGGAACCCCATGACCAGCGTCGCGCATATAAAAAATGCCTCAGCGCGGAGGCCGAAGCGGCTGGCTGCGGCTCACTCTCATCGAGGGGGATGGCGTCGTGTTCATTCATTGCGTGCCCACGAAGGGTTGGCGGAAGCATCGGCCACAAACGCCGGAGCGGCGACGGCTATTTTGGCGTCACGATGGAAAGGTCGGCGAAGCGCGACAAGTTGGTCGATCCCTCAAGTTCGCTGTCGGCTTTCATGATCTTGATAAGATTATCGAGACCGCTGCCTTCGACCGCGCCGACGCGATCAAAAATTTTGAGGTCCTGATAGAGATTGTAGGTTTGCTCGCATTCCTCGCGCGCCAGTTTTGCGTATTTGACGAGAATGTCGATCGCCTCCGTGCGGTTGGCCTTGTCGGCGAACCAGTCGACGCCTTTCTGGTAGCCGAGCAGAAAGCCGTCCATGGCCAACCGGTGTTTGCCGATCCAGGCCTTGCTCACCGCATAGCCGTTGAAGGGAATATCGAGTGAACTCGGCGCCGCTTTGCCGAGCGAGGAAAAGCCCGCCGCAGCAGCCTTGAAGTTAAACGGCGGGTTCAACAGCGTTGCGTCGATTCCGCCCGATATCAGCGCTTGAAAACGCGCCGAGGTTGCGCCGGCGAAAAGCGGATCGAAATCGTCGTACTTGACGCCGCGCGGCGCCATCATGCGTTCAAGATAAAGCCGTGCAATGCCTTTCGGACTATCGACCATGACTTTTTTGCCTTTGAGATCGGCGTAGGTCTTGATCGTGTTCCTGACCATCAGTTCGTAAGGCGCGACCTGTCCTTCCACCCGGAAGATCGTGATGGCGCCGCCCTTGTCGATGGCGCGGATGGGATCAGGAAATCCACCGCTGCCAAAATCGAGAGAACCGGCGGAAAGCTGCTGGAAAACCCCGGCGCTCGTCTGCACGGGAATATATTCGATCTCGATATCCGCCGCCTTGTAGAAACCTTTCTCCATGGCGACGTAGGACGTCCAGTGCAGCGATGAGCCCGAGCCAACATCGCCGATGCTGATTTTGGTTTGCGCCGCCGCGCCGGCAGCGCCGGGCAAACCCGCCAGCAGCCC
>JAYTTW010000120.1:0-28147 GCA_043744855.1 Hyphomicrobiales bacterium | reverse complement strand
AAACCTATCAGTTGACGCTCGGCGGCTCCGGCGACGAAGTCTGCACCATCGGCGATATTACCGGCCCCGGCTTCTCCTACGAAGATGTCGTTGACGCGGTGGAAACGCTCGTCGACGCCTACATTGAATTGCGCCAGGACAAGAGCGAGGATTTTCTTGCCGCCTATCGCCGCGTTGGCATGGCGCCGTTCAAGCGCGCGCTCTATGACCGCGACAAGGGCGCCGATATCTGAACGACACGAAAGTCTGGAAATGGCGATCTACAAGCACGGCGCGTTCGTTGAAGACTCTTGGCGAGCCATCGTCGAGGGAGAAGGCGCGCCAGCCGCTGGCGGCGTCATTTTTCCGTTGGATTGGTGGAAGGCGGAACGCCAGGCGTTCGATGGCTCCCATGTCAAACTCGGGCTGCGTCTTGCGCCCAACACGCGGCTCGAAGAGATTGCGCAGGACATTCCGCGCTTGGCGCTCATCGTGCTCGAATTTCCGAAATTTGGCGACGGGCGCGCCTTTTCACAGGCGAGTTTGCTGCGCGAACGCCATGGATACAAGGGCGAACTGCGCGCTGTGGGCGAAGTGCTGATCGACCAGATACAGCCTATGTTGCGCTGTGGCGTCGACGCATTCGAGATTACCGACGCCGCCACCGAACAGGCATTGCGCGAGGGTCGCATTCCCGGCGTAGCGCATTTTTATCAGTCGGGAATCGGCGACGAGGGGCGCGCCGGCGCACGCCCATGGATCCGCGCGACGACACGCTGAAATTTTGAGAGCATGATCCCGAAAAGTGGACGCCGGTTTTCGGAAAAGATCATGCTCAATTGAAAACGTGGAGTGCGACGACGATTCGAAGAAGCGTCATCGCGCTCTACGCGCCGGGATCGGCGACAAGGCCAGCCGCCTTGATGGCGGCGAGGGCAGCCGCTTCGTCATTATCCGAGCTGTCGCCCGAAACACCGATCGAGCCCAGAATTTTTTTGTTGCTGTCGCGGATGACGACGCCGCCTGGCACTGGCACAAGATTGCCGTCGGCGACGCCGTTCAGCGCATTGACGAAATGCGGCCGCTCGCCCGCCATGGTGTTAAGACGGCGCGACGGCATGCCGAACGCAACGCCGCCGAAGGCTTTTCCGTAAGCGACACGCCAGCGCATGAACGTCGTGTCGTCTTCGCTTGCGGCGGCCTTCATGCCGCCGGCCGCGTCAAGAATGACGACTGACATGGGGTTGAAGTTGTTGGCGCGGCAATGGGCGAGTGTGTCGGCCAAAAGCTTTTGCGCGACGGCGTAGGTGAGTTCGGACATCGTCAACTCCATGGTTTGCGTGTCCTTGTCCGACGCGGCGACGCAAGCGTCAAGAGCGCGTCTGCCGGCATGGAGGTGGTGAAAGTTTAACCCATGACGGCCTGCGGCAACCACGTCGCAATGCCGGGCGCGACGCAAAGTATGAGGATCGCCAGAATCATCAGGCCAACGAACGGCAGCACGCCCCAAATGATATCTTTCAGCGGGATATCCGGCGCAATGTTTTTGATGACGAAGAGGTTAAGCCCGACCGGCGGATGGATCAGGCCCATTTCCATGACGATTGTCATGACCACGCCAAACCAGATGAGATCGAAGCCAGCCGCTTTCAGCGGCGGCAGTACGATCGGCGCTGTCATCAAAATGATCGACACCGGCGGCAGAAAGAACCCAAGCACGACGACCATCAGCAGGATTAAAAACAGCAGCGGCCATTTCGACAGGCCCATCGCGACGATGGCCTGCGCCGTCGATTGAGAAATGTGCAAATAGCTCATGACATAGGAATACAGCAACGACATGCCGATGATCATCATCAGCATGGTCGATTCACGCAACGTCGCATTGACGATGGGCGCGACGTCCCGCAGCCGCCACACCTTGTAGATGATGGCGATCAGCAGCAGCGCCAGCACCGCGCCGAGGCCTGCTGTCTCAGACGGCGTCGCGCATAGCCGCCGTAAAGCGCGACCATGACGCCGGTGAGCAGCGCGACGAAGGGAATGACGCGCGGCAGCAGCGCCCGGCGCTCGGCGCGCGTGTACGTTTCGGTGGTGAGAATCGCTGACGTTTCGCCGCTTGTGCGAAACTTTTGCGTCGCGGCCGCGTGCTCGGCACGGAAACGCAGCATGGCGTACAGCGAAAACAGCACCACCAGCAGCAAGCCGGGCCCGAGGCCGGCCAGAAACAGCCGGCCCAGCGACTGTTCCGACGACACGGCGTACAAAATCATGGTGATCGACGGCGGCAGCAGAATGCCAAGAGTGCCGCCCGCCGCAATGATGCCCGCAGCAAAGCCGCCCGAATATCCGCGCTTGCGCATTTCAGGGATGCCGGCGGAGCCGATGGCGGAACAGGTGGCCGGCGAGGAGCCAGCCATGGCGGCAAACAGCGCGCAGGCCACCACATTGGCGATGCCAAGGCCGCCGGGAATGCGGCTCATCAGGCCGTGCAACGCCGAGTAAAGGTCAGCGCCGGCGCGCGATTTTCCGATGGCGGAACCTTTTAGAATGAACAGCGGGATCGCCAGCAGTGTGATGGAGGACATCTCCTCGTAAACATTCTGCGCGACGGTATCGAGCGAGGCGTGCGGCATGAAAAAATACATGAACGTCACGGCCACGGCGCCGAGCGCAAAAGCAATCGGCACGCCGGCCATCATGACAATGACGGTCGAGCCAAAATACAGGATTCCCAAAACGAGTGCGCTCACTTGCGCGCACCACTCGAAATGGCGGCGTTGAATTGCGCCAGAAACTGCAGGCACAAAAGCGTCATCCCAACCGACATGGCGGCATAGGGAATCCACAACGGCGGACCCCAGCTTGAGGCGGTGTGCTGGTCATCGATCCATGCCTCAGTGAGCAGTTCCCACGATTTCCAGGCGAAGAATGCGCAGAAAGCCAAGCTCACGAGATCGACGGCGATGGCGCGAAAATAATTGGCGCGCGGCGACAACAACTCCGGCAACGCCTCGATCCCGACGTGGCCGCGCATCTGCTGCACGTATGGGGCCGACAGAAACGTCGCGCAGACGAGCAGAAACACCGTCGTCTCATCCTGCCAGTCGGTCGACTGCCGCAGAAAGTAGCGCACCACGACGCTTTCCGTCAGCACCAGCGCGCCAACGACCAGCGCCAGCCCCGCCGCCGCCATCAGCACGCGATTGAGGCCAGCCATGGCGCGTCCGAATCGGTCGGGCAATACCTGCGTCGCCGCCTCGAAGCCGACTGGCTTCATCCTACGGATTCCGCGAGGTCGCTTGCGAGCTTCATCAGCTTGGCGTTGCCCTCGCTTTTGTCCGTGTAATCTTTCCAGGCGGATTTGCGCGCCAGCTCTTTCCATTTGGCGAGCGCCGTGTCGTCGATCGGTTTAACGCTGACGCCTTTTTTCGAGTAGATTTCAACGACGTTTTTATCGTCCGCCATCGCGGCGTCGTAGCCGTAGGTTTCGAGATCGGCGCCGACCGCCATAATGACGTCCTGCTGCGCCTTCGGCAGCGCGGCGAAAATTTGTTTGGACATGAGCAACGGCTCAAACATGAACCAGTAGGATTTGCCGCCGCCCGCCGCGAGGTGCTTTGACAACTCCTCCATGCGGAAGGAAATCAGGCTGGTAGCGGAGGTTACAACCGCGTCGACGGCGCCGGTCTGCATGGCGGCGTAGGCTTCATTGGAGGGCAGCGACACCACAGCGGCGCCGGCCTCCTTGAACATGAGGTCCATCTCGCGCGAGCCACCGCGCACTTTTTTGCCTTTGGCGTCCTCGGGGCCAATGAGTTGGGCGGCGCGGCTGGCGCAGCCCCCGGCCTGCCACACCCACGAGACGATCACGATGCCCTTGTCCTCGCAAATGCGGTTCAACTCGCGTCCAATTGGCGCCGTCTTCCAGGCTTTTGCCTGCGCGTAGGAGGACACCAGCGACGGCATCAGCGTGATATTGAGTTCCTGCACTTCGCCGCCGGCGTAGGCGAGCGGATACAGGCTCATGTCGAGCGCGCCCTTGCGCATGGAGGAAAACTGCGCCGTCGTCTTCATCAGCGAGGAATCGGGATAAACGGTTCCTGTCAGCTCACTGTTGGTGCGCTTGGCGATCTCGGTTGCAAAGCGGCGGCACATGCGGTCGCGGAAGTCGCCGGTGTCGCCCGCGCCGCCGGGAAACTGGTGCGAGATTTTGAGGTTCGTGGCGGCGGCGGCGCGACCGCCGATGGCGAACAGCGTGGGGACGGCGCCGGCGGCGGCGACAAAATGTCGGCGTGAGTACATCTGGTTTCCCCTGTTGACGCGCCCGCCGGAACGGGTCGCAAATGCAGCTTCAATCGAACTTGGGCACCCGACGCCGAATTATGTCAATGCTGCATGAGCGTCCCAACGCCGCCATCATGCTAAAGTCGAATGGTTCATTTCGGAGGCGTCAATGGCCAACCATAAACTTCGCCAAGCGATTGTTGGCGCCGCGCAAGCCATGAACCGCCTCGGCCTCAATCAGGGTATGTCAGGAAATGTTTCGGCGCGCAGCACCGATGCGGCCATGTTGATAACGCCCACCGCGACGCCGTGCGAGCGATTGTCGCCCAAGCGCATTGTTAGCGTGTCACTGGCCGATGGCGCCTTCGCTGGGCCGACCTCGCCGTCGAGCGAATGGCGGTTCCATCGCGATATCTATCTGGCGAGGCAGGACGTCGGCGCCGTCGTACACGCACATGCAAGCCATTCGACGGCGTTTTCCATGCTGCGTCGAGACATTCCGGCGACCCACTACATGATGGCTGCGTTCGGCGGCCCCAACGTGCGATGCACCGGTTACGCGCCCTACGGTACGCAGGAATTGTCTGACCTCGTCATCGCCGGCCTGCACGAACGCAACGGCGTGTTGCTCGGCAATCACGGCATGATCGTTGTCGGTCACGATCTCGACGAAACCTTGTGGCGCGCCGTCGAACTGGAGACGTTGGCGAAGCAAACCTGGCTTGCGATGGCGATTGGAACGCCCGTCGTTTTGCCCGACGAGGAAATCCTGCGAACGGTGGAGCGTTTCAAAAATTACGGCGCGCCTGCATCGAAGGCGTCGGCGCGCCGCAAAAACTGAGCTTCATTTGGCCAAATAGAAATATCCGACCCTGTCGTTTGGCGGCGAGCCAAACCACATGCGGCCCTTGTCGTCACGGAAGAAGTCACGCATGGCGTTTTCCGGCCGTGGCGTCGGATATTCAATGACTTTTCCAGAGGCGGGATCGAGCTTGCCGATCACGTCCATCCACTCGGAGGAGTACCAGACCTGGCCGGTCAGATCGAGGCCCAACGCATAAGGCGTCGGCTGCGGACCTGGAAGCTGAAACTCCTCAATCTTCTCGGTGGTCGAATCGAAGTGGCCGATCTTGCCGGAATCAAATTCGGCGAACCACACGGTCTCATCGTCGCCAACGACAATGCGGCGCGGGCGACCATTGACCGTCGGCAATGCCCACTTCTTGACCTCCATCGTCTTGGCGTCGACACGGCCTATCTTGCCGGTGGTTACCAACTCGGCGAACCAGACGTTGTTGTTTTTATCGAGTGAGATGCCGTAGGACGTCGGCACTTCCTTGACCGGTTCGAATTTTTCCGTCTTCGGATCGAAGCGTGTCAGACCGCCGGTCGACCAGACAAAACCGTTGCTGTCGACCTGCACGGTGTGTTTGCGCAAATCGTCCGTATACTCGGTGACCTTTTCGGTTTTCGGATCCCATTTGCCAAGCCGGTTTGAGCCCTGTTCGGTCAGCCACACGGAACCGTCGGGCGCGGGCACAGCGGAATGAATCGCCGCAGTGCCAGCGAATGGCACGGGGTATTCCTTGACCTCGCCGGTGTCGGGATTGAGACGACCGATCTTGTTGGCCTTGCCGTAATAGGGAATCCAGAACGAGCCATCCTTGTCCGGCTTGGCGCTCCACGGCATGCGATTGCCGCCGGGCATTTCGTATTCGACATAGACAATGTTGAGCGCCTCGTCGGATATCGGCCGCACGGTCTCCTTGTACTTTGGCAGCTCCGCCGGAGATTTTGGCAGGACCGAGTCCTGCGAGAACATCGAGGCGAGATACTTCGTCACTTCATCGGCTTTCTGATCGGTGAAGCCGAAGCGTGGATCGCTGACGAAGAAGCCCATGTCGGTGCGCATGTAATTGACGCGATCGCGCCAGCCGTCTTCATCGCGGCTCACAGCGGCCATGCGCGACTGAAAACCGTGACAGGCCATGCACAGGCTGAACAACATGGCTTTGCCCGGATGCTCGGGCATCAACTGCTTGCCCTGATACATGGAAAGATCGGTCCAGCGCACTTCACCCTTTTTCAGGGCGAAATCGAGACTGGCGTTGGCCTCCCCGGTAAGCGCGAGGCCAGACGTGGCGTCGGCGCGAAAGCCCGGCGCGCGGATGGATACGCGATAGTCGCCGGCTTTCAAATCCGGCACTTTATATCTGCCGTCCACGCCGGAAAGCACGCTCGTGGTGATGTGGGTCTTCGAGTTGCGGGCTTGAATGAAGGCGCCCTTGAACGGGCGTCCATCCGGACCGGTCAGGGCGCCCGTAATCGTTGCTGCGTGTGGCGCGGCGGCGGGCGAAAACAACGCGGCGACGAGCGTCGCTGACAACACTGCAAATGAGCGCATGCGAGCATCCTCCCTGGCGGGCTCAGTGGCCAATGCGCCGGCCCCGCCTCACTGGGATCATTTACCTGCGTGCGAACCTCGTCAATCTCCACTTGCTGCACGGTTGCTGCGTTCGCTGCGCGGGCCGGTCCCACACAACCCGCCCGGTTCCCTGACAAGGAGGCGTTGACGCGTTAGCCTTGGCAGACCACAAAATCAGACATAACGGCGCAGTGCGTCGAAGAAGATCGCTGTCATCAGGCCCCATGCGCCATTGATGACAAAGCCGGGCCACGCGAACGTTCCGGCTGGCAGCCCCTTCATCGCGGTGACGGCATAAACACCGAAGCCGGTCGCGAGAATTCCGCCAAACAGAACGGCGATGACATACTTGAGCCAACCGTTGGGCAGGTAAGGGTGAACCAACGCCCAAAGAATGCCCCAGACGCCGCCCCAGAAAGACAGATTGATGACGCTGGGCATGCCAAACGCACCCTTATTGGGGGCCATATTGTAGGGAAAATTACGTCCGGGAACGAGATAAAATAGAACCAGCCCGACAATCTGGTGTCCCAGCGGCACGGCGACGAAGCCGGCGACAAAGCCCAGCAGCAACAGCTTCAGCGATATCGCCTCGCGGCTTCCGCTTGTCAGATTACTTGTGAAAGACATTGGTTTCCCCCCGCTGCACCCTTGTTCTCAGGGTAACGGCGTCAGTCTATCGCGAAGCGCCGTCCGCGCCAACCACCATCGGCGGGCTTACCAAACCCCGGTATTCGGCATCGAAAGCCAAGGCTCCCTTGGCGTCAGGGCGTCGCCCTTTTGCAACAACTCGATGGAGATGTTGTCGGGCGAACGAACAAACGCCATTTTGCCATCGCGCGGCGGGCGGTGGATGACGATGCCGGCTTTCAGCAGCCTGTCGCAGAGCGCATGGATGTCCTCAACCTGATAGGCGAGGTGGCCGAAATTTCGTCCGCCGGCATAGTCTTCCGCATCCCAATTATAGGTCAGTTCAAGCAGCGGCGCCTTGCTGGCTTTCGCCATTTCGACATCCTCGGGAGCGGCGAGAAAAATCAGGGTGAAGCGGCCCTTTTCGCTGTCGACCCGACGCACTTCCACGAGGCCAAGCCCGGCGCAGTAGAAAGCGAGCGCCGTCTCGACGTTGGCGACCCGGACCATGGTGTGCAGATAATGCATGTTCAATCTCCGATACGAACTGCGAATTTTACACGCCGCCAAGAATTTCTCAATGTCTGGATGGCTCAAGGCAACGCCGTTGGCCCTCGCGAACTTCGCAGCGTCGTAGAAATCCTCTACAGGTTGCGCCATGAGTACGGACAATCACCGCAAGGAAACTGCGGCGCTCGCCTCGATTGGCGCGAGCGCGCTGATCACGGTCGCCAAACTTGTGGCGGGCCTGCTGTCGGGGTCGCTGGCGCTGCTGTCGGAAGCCGGCCACGCGTTGCTCGACACGGGCGCAACGATCATCACCTATTTCGCCGTGCGCGCCGCCGGCAAACCGGCGGACGAGGAGCATCACTACGGGCATGGCAAGATCGAGGCGGTTGCGGCGTTGGCTGAGACGGGATTGCTGGCCGTGCTGGCTTTCGTTGTCGCGCTCGAAGCAGCGCGTCGCCTGATCGGCAACATTGTCGAGCCGATTGCAGCGGGGTGGCTGGCTTTTGGCGTGCTCGGAATGTCCATTTGCATCGATCTGGTGCGCTGGCGCGCCTTGAGCAAAATATCGCGCGAAACCCGAAGTGACGCGCTGGCTGCCGACGCGTTGCACTTCTCCAGCGATCTTTTCGCTTCCATCGCCGTCGTCGCCGGATTGCTGGCGACGCGACTTGGCTATCCGCAGGGCGACGGCGTCGCCGCCATCGTCGTTTCCGTATTCATTGCGACCGCAAGTTATCGATTGGGGCGACGCACAATCGACACCCTCGTCGATGCGGCGCCGCAGGGATTGGCCGAGCGCGTGCGCATGGCAGCAGCCAGCGTTGCCGGCGTTGTCGGCGTTGAAAGCGTGCGATTGCGACCGGCGGGCGCCGAGGTTTTCGGCGAAATCTGCATCAACGTGGCGCGAACCCTGCCGCTGGAGCGTGTCGCGCGCGTGAGCGAAGCCGTCGCCGCCGCCATTCGTCATGAAGCTGTCGAGGTCACGCCGACGATCACTGCCAATCCGGTGGCGCTCGACAACGAAAGCGCACTGGAGCGCGTCCTGCTGATTTCGGCGCGTCGTCGAGTTGCGGTGCATCACGTCACCATTCAGGATGTCGCGGGCAAGCGATCCGTCAGCCTCGATCTCGAAATTGATGGCGTCATGGCGCTTGGCGCGGCGCACGATATCGCCAGCGGTCTTGAGGTGGCGATCCAGCAGGAACTTGGTGACGACGTGGAGGTTGAAACCCACATCGAACCGATGCAAGCCTCTGAACTGAGCGGTGAGGATGCAAACCCCGCCACGGTAAACGACATGATCGCCGTGTTGAGCCAGGCGGCCGGCGCTGGCCCGTTGTCGAACGTGCACGACGTCAGGGCGCGCAGCACGGCGAACGGCTTCGTTGTCAATTATCACTGTCGCGCTCCCATGCAGATGAGCGTCGAGGCGGTCCACAGCGCTGTCGATGAACTCGACCGAAAATTGCGGTTGGCGTTTCCCGAGGTGACGCGGGTCGTGGGTCACGCCGAGCCGTCGCGCGGTTGAGTCGCCAGCTTGCCGAATCGCGTTTAGCTAGTCTAGATTAAAGGCCTTTTCGTCTAGCACGGTCGCCAACAAACCCACGGAGGTGAGGATGAAGCGAACTGAATTAGAGCATGAAAAATGGCGAGAGACAGTCCGCGCGCTGGGCTTTACTGATTTTATTAGTCCGGAAGATGGATTCCAAATGTGTGCGTCAGAAAAATGGGCGCGTTCCAGGTCCACAGGTATCTATTGTTGGTTTACAAGCAACGGTGAGGCTTATGTCGGACAAGCAAAAAATGTGCGTCGGCGCCTGCAGGGTCACTGGAAGATTCATAAAGACATGCTTGAGGCCGCGTTCATGGAACTATCTGCCTGCGACCTTGACGAAAAAGAAAGCGCGCTAATAAAAACTATTGGCCGCTGCTTTCCAACACGGAATATCAAGCACGCAATAGAAACCGCGACATTCGTGCCCTTTGATGATTTCATGTCCGAGCACGAACGCGCTAAATTTGTCAGAGGCGGCAGAGCCTCGAGTTTGCTGGAATGGAGGAGTCTTCCCATTCTTGAACAGAAGCAGAGCGTAAAGTTTCGCAAGTTTTCTGCTGAGCCTGACTATGCGCTCGTTCTGCGTGCGTTAAAAACGTTCGTGGCGAATTGCTTACCGAACCCGGCAGATACGGAAAACAGGTTTTGGTCTGTGACACTATATCCCCCGGCGCTATACCCGGGAGGGCCTAGCTTGCTGCGCCTAAACGTCGGAAATCAGGAGGTTTTCACAGCTTTCCGAAATTCTCGGGGTGACTTGGCAGTACGCGTTCTGGCGCGCGAGAGTCTTGACGATTCCTCTTCGGGCCCATTCTTTCAAACGCAGTGTTTCGACCATAAAGTTGAGTTTGAAAATCTAGAGAAATGGCTCTCATCGGATCGCGTTGCAGCGTGCCGGTATTTCGTCGTGTGGCTGATGCGGCACACAACTACTCTTAATAACGGAAGCCATTGTCCCCAAATTATTCGGGCGTGTTTCGCGTCAAATTTTGCAGGTCGTGACCTGCCTCTGCCGAATTCCTCCAGAGTAAATTAGGATCCGGCCTTTCTCAGACGACCGAGAGATGAAGCGAGTACGGTTCACGTAAGAGCAGATCACCGGGGTGCTGAAGGAGCACGAGGCTGGCGCGAAGACCGCCGATATGGCACGCAAGCACGGCGTCTCGGAAGCGAGGCTTTACAACTGGAAGGCCAAGTACGTCGGCATGGATATCTCGGAGGCGAAGCGGCTAGACTAGACCGGCGAATGTCCCCACTTCCGGGGCCTGGGCAATTTCATGTTGCGCTTTCTTCGATCTCCCGCCGGCATCGCTGTCATGGCGGGCTTCCTGGTGTTGTTCATCGGCGGCGGCGCACGTTTTGCGATTGGCCTGACCCTTAAACCGATGGTCGAAGAACTCGGTTGGGGACGCAGCGAGATCGGCATTGCCGTCGCCGTGTTCCAGGTTGTGACGGCGTTCGCGATGTTTGGCGCAGGGCGGGCCGCCGACCGCATGTCCTTGCGCCTCATTCTTGGCGGCGGCATCGCGCTGTGCGGGATCTCCATCGTCGCCATGGCATGGGTGAGCAAACCGTGGCACGCATACGTTTTGTACGGATTTTTTTTCGCGCTGGGCAACGGCGTCGCGTCGGTCGCGCCCGTCAGCGTCATGGTGACGCGGGCGATGCCGGGTCGCGCCGGGGGCGCCAATGGCGTGGCCACCGCAGGCATGAGCGTCGGGCAACTCGTGATCGTTGCGGCGCTCACGGCGGTTCTCGCCAGCGCCGGCTGGCGCGCCGTCTTCGTGTGGCTGGGCGCGGCGCACGTGTTGTTTTTGATTGTGTTGACACCGCTCATTCCGGGCGCAGGCTCGCATGCGTTGAACGAGGGACAAGCCGCGCCACGCGCCGGCGTGACGTTGCAACAGGCTGCCGCCACGCGGCGTTTCTGGGCTTTGACCGGCATTTATGCGATCTGCGGTTTTGACGATTTTTTCGTGACGACGCACGTTGTCGCCTTCGCGCAAGATCGTGGCGTGGATGCGCTGCTCGCCGGCAATCTGCTGGCGCTGATGGGACTTACGGGATTGGTCGGCGTCATCGGCTCGGGAGTGTGGGGCGACCGCAGCGGGCCAGCGGCGCCAACAGCCGCAGCGTTCGCCATGCGTGTCGCCTCTTTCGGGCTCGTGTGGATCGATCAGTCGCCGTTGTCCGTGGCGATTTTCGCCATGGTTTTCGGCGTCACTTTTCTGATGACGGCTCCGTTGACCGTGCTGTTTGTGCGCGACAGTTTCGGCACGTTGCACCTCGGTTCGATCGCCGGGCTGATCACGATGGTCCACCACATTTTCGGCGGGCTGGGCGCCTATGCTGGCGCGGTCGCATTCGACGTGGGCGGCAGCTATACGCCAGCCTTTGCCTTGGTGACTGTGGTCTCGTTAGCGGCGTTGGTGCTGAGCTTGGGGGTAGGTTCCCGCGAGCCCGCCATTTCAACGACCCGCAGCGTGTTCTGATCGCCAAAAGTCTGCACTTGTTTGACAACCGTCGCTGCGCCTTGACGCGCCGCGGAAACTTTGTTAGTGAACACTCACATAATAAACAACCGGCGCCTCGACCTGCGCCCGTCGGGGTCCACCCCATGTTCTCCAAGCTGATGACGTCGCGGCGTTTTCTACCGCTGTTCGTGTGCCAGTTTTTCTCTGCCTTCAACGACAATTTTGTCCGCCAAATGCTGGCGATGCTTATCCTCTTCAAGTTCACCGGCGAGAGTTCGGGGGCGCTCATTACTCTTGCCGTCGGCATTTTCATTTTGCCGTCCTTGCTGCTGTCAGCGCCGGGCGGCGAAATTGCCGACGCCAACGACAAGGCGGTGATCGCGAGGCGACTGAAGTTTGCGGAAATCTTTGTGCAGATGATCGCTGCGGCGGGCTTCTGGTTCGCCTCGCTGCCGCTGCTCTACGCCGCCCTTTTCGGCCTCGGCATAATCGCATCGCTATTTGGACCGATCAAGTACGGCATCCTTCCCGATCATCTGGAAACAAGCGAACTGTTAGCCGGCAACGCGCTGGTGGAAGGCGCGACGTTTCTCGCCATTCTCTGCGGTCTCATCGTCGGCGGCTACGCGGCCGGCCACGACCGCAGTCCGGTCACGGTTGTCATCCAACTGATGCTGGTGGCGCTGACCTGCTGGGGCGCCAGCCGCCTTATTCCCGCGACCGGCGTCGCCGCGCCCGGCCTGAGGGTCAATCGCAATGTCTTCGCCTCCACCGGCGGCTTGCTGCGCGAGCTGTTCAGCGATGCGCGGATGCGGGCCGGCGGCTTTGCCGTGAGCTGGTTCTGGATGACGGGCGCGGTGGCGTTGTCGCTCGTGCCTGTCGTCATCAAAACGCGCATCGGCGGCGGCATCGAAGTGGAGACCGCGATCAGCGCGCTGTTCGCCATCGGTATCGCTTTAGGCTCCCTGGTGGCGGCGGTTCTGGCCCAGGGACGCATCATGCTTTTCCCGGTGCCAATCGCGGCTCTGCTGATGGGCGGCTTTCTCATTGATCTCGGTGTTTTTACGAGGTCGATACCTTTGGCCTCGCAGGAGATCGGCCTTGCAGCGTTTCTGGCGAGCCGCGCCGGGCTGCATGTGACGATCGATGTGCTGATGATCGCTGCTGCGGGCGGACTGTTCGTTGTGCCGGCGTTCGCCGCCGTTCAGTCGTGGGCAGGCGAGGACAGGCGGGCGCGCGTGATCGCCGCCGTCAACGTGCTCACCGCGCTGTTCATGGTGGGAGGATCGCTTGTCGCGGCGGCGCTGCAATACGCCGGCGTCGGCGAACCCTATCTGCTGGCGGCGCTCGGCGGGCTCAATCTCGCCGCCGCCATCTGGCTCTGGATAAATCTGCCGGGCAACTTCGTCGCGGACTTTCTCAATATGATGTTCCGGCTGGTTTTCCGCATGGAAGTCACCGGACTTGAAAATGTCGCGCTTGCCGGCGAGCGTTGCGTCGTCGCTCTGAACCACGTGTCGTTTCTGGACGCGCCGGTGATTTTGTCGGTGCTCGAAAACAAGCCAGTGTTCGCCATCGACTCGCAGATTGCGAAGGCGTGGTGGGTCAAGCCATTTCTAAACATCGCCCGATGCTTTCCCATGGACCCGACAAAGCCGCTGTCGACGCGCGGCCTCATCAAGCAAGTCAGGGAAGGCCACAACCTCGTGATATTTCCCGAGGGGCGGCTGACGGTTACTGGCGCGTTGATGAAAGTCTATGACGGCGCCGCGATGATTGCCGACAAGAGCGACGCGATGATCGTCCCGGTTCGACTGGAAGGTCTGGAGCGCACTTATTTTTCGCGGCTTGGCGCAAAGCAGACGCGTCGCAGTCTTTTCCCCAAGGTGCGCGTGACGTTTCTGCCGCCGCGCAAATTGCACCTCGACGCCGCGCTGATCGGCCGCAAGCGACGTCAGGCCGCCGGCGCCGCGCTCTATGACGTGTTAAGCGACCTGGTGTTTGAAACGAGCGGCATCGACCGAACCCTGACGCAAGCGCTGAACGACGCGGTTGCGCGCTGCGGCGCAGGAAAAATTCTGCTGGAAGATCCGATTACCGGAACCATGAACGGGCGCCGGCTGAAACTCGGCGTGGCGGTGCTTGCCCGCAAGCTCGCACAATTCACCCAAGCCGGCGAATGCGTCGGTGTGATGCTGCCCAACGCCAACGGCATTGCCGTAACCTTTTTCGCCCTGCAAAAGGCCGGGCGCGTGCCGGCCATGCTGAACTTTACCGCAGGCGTTAAAAACATTCGCTCGGCCTGCGTCGCGGCCCGCGTGCGCACCATCCTCACGTCGCGCGTCTTCGCCGAAAAAGCCAACCTCACCGCCGTGGTGAACGAACTCGGCAAGGACTTTTCGGTGCGCTATCTCGAGGATGTGCGAGCCGGGGTTTCCGCTTTCGACAAATTGCGGGGCCTTCTGCAGGGCGACGGCATGCTTTCGCCACGTCGGCCCGAGGATCCCGCGGTTGTGCTCTTCACTTCCGGATCGGAAGGAGCGCCGAAAGGCGTCGTGCTTTCGCACCGCAATCTCGTCGCCAACGTGGCGCAGGTCAACGCGCGCTTCGATATCACGGCGACGGATATCGTATTCAATGCGCTTCCAGTGTTTCACTCTTTCGGGCTGACGGGCGGCATGTTGTTGGGTCTGCTTTCAGGCATGAAGACGTATCTTTATCCGACGCCCCTGCACTACCGCCAGATCCCCGAACTGATTTACGGGGTCAACGCGACGGTGTTGTTTGGCACCGACACGTTTTTGAACGGTTATGCGCGGATGGCGAACCCTTACGATTTCCGTTCGGTGCGTTATATCGTCGCCGGAGCGGAGCGGGTGCGCGAGGAAACGCGCAAGCTGTACATGGAAAAGTTTGGCCTGCGCATTCTTGAAGGCTACGGCGTCACCGAAACGTCTCCGGTGCTTGCGGTAAATTCGCCGATGTTCAACAAGACCGGCGCGGTCGGGCGGCTGATGCCCGGCGTTGAATACCGGCTTGAAAGCGTGCCCGGCATCGACGATGGCGGCCGCCTGCATGTGCACGGCCCCAACATCATGCTCGGCTACTATCGGGCTGACGATCCTGGCGAACTGGAGAAGCCGCCTGAGGGATGGCACGACACCGGAGATATCGTGACGATCGACGCGCAATCGTTTGTCACCATCAAGGGCCGCGCCAAACGCTTTGCGAAGATTGCCGGCGAGATGGTGTCGCTTGGCGGCGTCGAGCAGATGCTTGCGGACCTGTGGCCTGATCACGCGTTCGCCGTCGTCGCGGCCCCCGATGCGCGCAAGGGCGAACGCCTCGTGCTGGTGACGACAAAGCCAGGCGCAACGCGCGGGGAAGCGCAGGCGCATATCAAGTCGCGTGGCGGCACCGAGCTGATGGCGCCGGCGGAAGTGCGCGTTATCGCCGCAATGCCGCTGCTGGGCGCCGGCAAGACGGACTATGTCGAGGTCAACCGGTTGGTGCACGAAAGCGGCAAAATTCCGGCGAGCGCTTGATGGCCGGCGCGCCGGCAGGAACAACATCGCGTCGCGTGCGCAACAGCGCGCTGACCCGGGCAAGGATCGAAAAGGAGGCGCTGCGCCTGTTCGCCCACAAAGGCGTCGACGGCGCGACGATCCGCGATCTGTCGCAAGCCGTCGGGGTCGCCGACGCAGCGCTGTACAGGTATTACAAATCGAAGGAAGAGATCGCCGCAGGTATTTTTACGCGACACTATGGCGAGCTGGCGCGTGCGGTGCGCAAGGTGCGTGAACGCCAGCTTGGCTTTGCCCCGACAGTGCGCGAACTCGTGCTGCTCTTCTGCCGGTTGTTCGACGAATCGCCAGATGTTTTCGCCTTTATCCTGCTCAACCAACATGCGCATTTGCGCTACGTGAAGGCCGATGAAAACGTCGTCGAGGAGATTTGCGCAATCATGACGCGGGCTTGCGAGAGGCGGGAAATCGGCGTCGCCGACCCCAACCTTGCGGCGGCGATGGCGCTGGGCGCTGTGTTGCAGCCGGCTGTATTCAAGCTCTATGGGCGCCTGCCGGGCCCCCTCTCCGCGCATGTGGCGACGATTACGCAAGCGGCCATCAAGGCGGTCGGCGGCGGGCCCATTTGATTGCGGGCCCATTTGATGTTGCCCAGGTGATATTGCCCATGTTGATTGCAGGGAGCATCGCGCTGCGTGATACTCGGTCAACCCTTCCCGTGAGGCCGCCATGCGCACCGACATCGCCCACCCCGTTCGCCTCGAAGATTATCGCCCGCCCGACTATCTCATCGACAGCGTTGAACTCGATGTGCTGCTGCACCCGAGCCAGACGCACGTGCGCTGCCGCTTGCAGATTCACGCCAACCCGCGCGGCCGCGCCGGCGCACCGCTTCGCCTCGACGGCGACGGGCTCAATGTCGTCGGCGTATCGCTCGACGGTGCGCCGCTCGATCTCGCGACCACCGCAACGCCTGAAGCGCTGACGCTTGCCTGTCCGCCGTCCGGTCCGTTCAGCCTCGATATAGAGACGCTCGTTGACGCCAAGGGCAACACGCAACTGAGCGGTCTCTACCGGTCGGGCTCCGCCTATTGCACCCAATGCGAGGCGGAGGGGTTTCGCCGCATCACCTACTTTCTCGACAGGCCGGACGTGTTGTCGCTCTACACAACGCGGATCGAAGCCGAGAAAACCGAAGCGCCCGTGCTGCTCAGCAATGGCAATTACGTTGAAGGCGGCGATGTCGCCGGCACGACGCGACATTATGCAATCTGGCGCGATCCGCATCCAAAACCGAGCTATCTGTTTGCATTGGTCGCCGGCGATCTAGGGGCCTTGCGGGATGCCTACACCACCGCATCAGGGCGCAGGGTCGAGCTCGCCATACACGTTGAACACGGCAACGAACCTCGCGCCGCCTATGCGATGGACGCACTGAAGCGGGCCATGCGTTGGGATGAGGAAAAGTTCGGACGCGAATATGACCTAGATATTTTCAATATCGTCGCCGTCTCGGACTTCAACATGGGGGCGATGGAAAACAAGGGGCTCAACGTTTTCAACGACAAATATGTGCTGGCTTCACCGCAGACCGCGACCGACGCCGACTACGCCGGCATCGAGTCGGTCATCGCGCACGAATATTTCCATAACTGGACCGGCAACCGTATCACTTGCCGCGACTGGTTCCAGTTGTGTCTCAAGGAGGGACTGACAGTCTTTCGCGATCAGGAATTTTCCGCCGATCAACGGTCGCGAGCGGTCAAGCGGATCGCTGACGTGCGCACGTTGCGCGCTTCGCAATTTCCCGAGGACAGCGGCCCTCTCGCCCATAATGTCCGGCCGCACGCCTATCTCGAAATCAATAATTTTTACACGCCGACCATCTACGAGAAGGGCGCCGAGGTCATACGAATGTTGCGCCTGCTGATTGGCGACGCGGCTTTCCGGCGCGGCATGGATTTGTATTTCGAGCGCTACGACGGCACCGCCGCGATCGTCGAGGAATTCATTTCGTGTTTCGCCGAAAGTTCGGGGCGCGACCTCACTCATTTCAGGTTGTGGTACGATCAGGCGGGAACGCCCGTCGTGCGCGTCAAATGCGCCTTTGACGAACCGGCGCATACGCTGACACTGGAGCTTGCACAGCACACGCCGCCCACCCCCGGACAGAACGACAAAAAGCCGCTTGTGTTGCCGTTGGCGCTCGGGCTTATCGGCGTCGATGGCGCAGATATTGAGTTGACCACGCCGGGCGCATCGCACCCCGGCGGCGCAACCGCAGCGGAACTTCAACGCGGCGTTTTCGAACTCACCGGCGCGACACGGCGGCTCGTGTTCACCAACGTGCGGAGGCGACCGACCCTGTCCATGTTGCGTGGATTTTCAGCCCCCGTGCGGCTCGAGACAGAAGCCAGCCAGAGCGACCTGCTGGCGAAACTCGCCCACGACAGCGACCTGTTCAATCGTTGGCAAGCTTCGCAAACGCTTGCAAACCAGTTGTTGATCCACCGCGTTGCGGGGCTGCGCGCTGGCGGTGGGACGCTTGACGCTGGGCCCTACATAGACGCACTACGCTGCGTTCTCGATGCGCACCTTGATGACAACGACTTCGCGGGGCTGGCGATTTCATTGCCCGGCGAGGCCGATATCGCCCGTGAAATTGGCAAAAACATCGATCCGGATGCGATCCATCAAGCGCGCGTCGAACTGAAGCAAACCATGGGACGCCAGCTCGCCGCATCTTTGGCGAAAGTCGAGGCGGCGCTTGAAGCCCCGCAATCGGCTTTTTCGCCCGACGCCAAAAGCGCCGGCGCGCGCGCCTTGCGCAACGCCTCGCTCGACCTGCAAGTGGCGGCGGATGCCTCAACCGGCGCCATGAAAGCGCTGGCCCGCTTCCGCGCCGCCAATAACATGACGGACAAATACGGTGCGCTGATCGCGCTGGCGCAAGCGCCGGGCGAGGCGCGCGAAACGGCGCTTGAGGAATTCTTTCAAGAGTTTCGTGGCGACGCTTTGGTGATCGACAAGTGGTTCGCCCTGCAGGCCGGCTTCGCGGACCCCGATACGTTGTCGCGCGTGCGGCGATTGATGAAGCACGAGCTTTTTTCGATGACGAACCCCAATCGCCTACGCTCGCTCGTCGGCGCTTTCAGCGTCAATCCGACGCAATTCAACGCCGCAGACGGAAGCGGCTATGCTTTCCTCGCTTCTTTCGTCATCGAACTTGACGTCCTCAACCCGCAAGTGGCGGCGCGGCTACTCGGCGCGTTTCGCATGTGGCGCAGCCTGGAGCCGGCGCGCCGCACTCTGGCGCAGGCGGCGTTGCAGGACGTGGCGCTGCGCCAAAACCTCTCTGCAGATGTTCGCGACATCGTGGATCGCTCGCTTGCTTGACGCGCGACGTTCTACGTTTGGACTCATTCAGCTCCATTCGACGCATCTTTTTTGCATCGGCGCCAAACTTTTTTGACTCCTCGTCGCATTATTTAATCGTTGCGCTTCGTTAACCTCTGGACAAATCACCATGTCGTGATTCACATGGAGGCGATTCGGGGCGATGCGGCACATTGGGTCCGGATTCATTTTCGAGGAGGCCCGGCATGATTCATGCCGCTTTGGCCAACGCGCTGACTCGCGCCGGCGGGTTGACGGGATGGCTGCGTCGATGGACCCCAGAGGGCCGCGACGCAACGCATAGCGCCTCGCTTTGGCCGAACCCTGCCTTGCGCATCGGTTTCGCGATCCTGTGTATTTCCATTCTGTTCGTTGGCATTACCCAGTGTTTTCGTTGGCGCGAGGCTCGCCTGCTTGAAGCCATGGCGGACCTCGAACTTGCCGCCGCCGCGATGTCTGCAGAGGTCGATCAATTTTCGCGGACCCATCTTCTACAAACGCCTTCGGCAACCGCGACGTTCGGTTTTTCCCGCCGGATGCTCGGCGCCGACCGTTCGCTCCTGATAACTGACGGCGACGGCGTGATCCTCGCAACGACACCCGCTTCCGCGCTGCGTGGCCGCTCCCTCGCAGACACTGTGGGCGATGCAACGACGCTGATGTTCTCCGGCGAGAACGCCGGCGTTCTGCGCGTGCGTATGGCGGATGGCGAGGAAGTTTTCGCCACGACGCACAACCTCTCGGCGACCTCGGGGCAAGTGACGCTGCTGCATCCGCTGCAAAAGGCCCTCGCGCCGTGGCGCGAAAAGCTCGTCTACACCGTCATCTTCCTGTTCTTCTGCGCCAGCGCGCTGCTGGCGATGGCGCTGGAATATGCGGGCCAGCTGAAACGCGCAGACAACGCCGCCCGGGACAACGTTGTGGTTCGCGAACAGATTGACACCGCTCTGAGCCGCGGTAGATGCGGCTTGTGGGATTGGGATGTCGCGCGCGGCCGCATCTACTGGTCGAAGTCGATGTTCGAGATTTTGGGTCGACCGCCAGTCGAGGGTTACCTTTCGTGCGGCGACGTCGACGCCATGCTGCACCCTAACGAAGGCTATCTGGCGAGAATGGCCGAGCAAATCGCTGCTTCGCAGACGGAAAGCATCGATCAGGAATTTCGGGTTCTCGACGGCCGTGGCGGCTGGATGTGGCTGCGGGCTCGCGCCCAGCTCGTGCGCAAACCCGGACAAGGCGTTCGCCTCGTCGGCATCGCTGTTGATGTGACGGAACACAAGGCGATCGCGGAGAACGCCGCCACAGCAGACAGCCGCTTGCGCGACGCCATCGACTCGCTTTCCGCCTCGTTTGCGTTGTGGGACGCGAATGATCGCCTCGTCATGTGCAACGCAAATTTCCAGGCGCTGCATGGCATGCGTGAGGGCTACGTGGAGCCGGGCCTGAGCTTCGCAGAGCTGATGGAGCGGCGAGAGGAAAATGCCAACGAACCGCAACCCATCGGCAACCCGGGACTTGAACCGGAATCGCGTGCGTTCCAGGCGAAACTACGCGATGGTCGCTGGATTCAGGTGACCGAACGCCGCACCAACGACGGCGGATTTGTCTCAGTCGGCGCCGACATTACAGCGGTCAAACGTCACGAGCAGCAACTCATGACTTCGGAGGAACAACTCAAAGCCAGCGTTCTTCAATTGCGCCATTCGCGCCGGGCGATCGAAATGCAGGCCGCGCAGATGTCGGAACTGGCGGAGCGCTACCTCGACCAGAAAAGTCAGGCGGAGAGCGCCCATCTGGCGAAGTCCGAATTTCTCGCCAACATGAGTCATGAACTACGCACGCCCCTGAACGCCATCATCGGCTTTTCCGAGCTTATGGAAACAGAAACGTTCGGCCCGGTCGGTTGCTCGCGCTATCAGGAATATAGCGCGCACATCCGCAAGAGCGGGCAACAACTGCATAACTTCATATCCGACGTCCTCGACATGTCGCGCATTGAGGCGGGGCGCATGCGACTGACAACCGGACAATTTCACACCAGCGAACTGGTTGGTGAAGCCATAGAAGCCATCCGCTTGGCCGCTGATGCGAAGAATATCGTCGTCGGCGTCGAAATTTCATCGCATGAGATGATCGTCGCGGACCGTGAGAAGCTTTTGAAAGTCGTCACTGGCCTGCTTCGCAACGCGGTGAAATTCACTCCGCAAGGCGGCAAGATTTCCCTCAGACTCCGCCGCCAGGCCGGCAATCTGAATTTTTATGTGGAGGACAGCGGTATCGGCATCGAGCGCGAGGCGTTGGCGCGGGTCATGCGACCGTTCGAACAGATTGGCACGCCGCTCGAAAACGGCATGAAGGGTTCCGGGCTCGGTCTCGCCATCGCGCGCGCCATCGTGGAACTGCATGGCGGCGCGTTGCGCATCCGCTCGGGAGGGGGTGGCGGAACTCTGGTTCGCGTCAGCCTCCCGCTTGAGCCTCGGGGTGATTTGCTGACGCCGTTGCAGGTCGCTTCGGCGCCTTTTCTCGGTCAACCTGCCGCGTGATTTAGCAGGCGCTCAAAAATCGCCCTGACATCGCGGCGGTGACGCGCGATGTCTTGATGCAGGGTGACGAAATCCGGCGCACCGCAAGCCACGGCCAGCCGTCGCAACACGGCAGGCGCCGTCGCCTGTGGATCGATGCGGCCCGGGACTGCGGCGCGAAGCACCTGCGTCGCCGCAGTGAAAACATCAAAAGCCTCCATCAAGGTTGCAGCGTCGTCGGGTGAGAGCAGGTTGCTTCGCTGCGCCACCTCAATGGACGCCCGCGTGGTTCGATCACGCGCTTTGGCGTCACGTTGGGCCAACGTCAAAGCCAGATATTGCGAGATAAACTCGATGTCGAGCAAGCCGCCCGAGGCGAGTTTCAAGTCCCACGGATCGTCTTCGCCCTTCTCGCTGGCGATCAGGCGTCGCATGTCCACAACATCCTGCCGAATCTGGTTTTTGTCCCGGCGCCTGCAGAATGCGGAGTAGATTTCGTTGCGGACGCGCGCCGCCAGACGCGTGTCGCCGCAAACCGGTCGCGCACGGGTCAGCGCCATACGCTCCCACGTCTCGGCGCTCTCGCTCTGGTAGTCTGCAAAGGCGCTGAATTGCGTCGCCAGCGGTCCCTTGTTGCCGGAGGGTCGCAGACGCATGTCGACCTCGTAGAGCCCGCCGCGCGTTGTGGCGACGGTCAGCGCCGTAATCAAGCGCTGCGTCAGCCGCGCGTAATATTGCAACGGATGCAATTTGCGCGGCCCATCGCTTTGGGTCGCGTTGCGAGGAAAATCGTAGATGATCATCAGATCGAGATCGGAAGCGTAGGTCATTTCGCGCGAGCCAAGCTTGCCCAAGCCGAGGACGAGGCGCTCGCCGCCTCGAATGACGCCAAACTCCCGCTGCATCGACTGTTCGACCTGCGCCAGGCTGGCGCCGATCAGCGCATCCGCCAGCTTTGAAAAATCGGCGCCGGCGCGCTGCGGCGAAAGTCGTTGCGAGAGAACGCCGATGCCGATGCGGAATTTTTCTTCATGCGCGAGGTCACGCGCCGCGTCGAGAAATTCTTCGAAGGTGCTGGACGAATTTATTCGATCAACGCGCGCGTCGAGATGCCTGGGGTCAAGGCTCGCGGCATGAAACCCCGGCGTCACGAAGGCGTCGAGAACATGCGGACGCGCGACAATGGCTTGCGCCAGCAGCGGCGCACCGCCCAGCACATCCGCGAACAGATCACGCACTGCGCTGTTGGAGCGCAAAATGGACATCAGTTCGATTGCGGCTGGCATGCGGGCGAGAGCGGCGTCGAACGCCGACAACGCGTCATCCGGCTCGCCGCTGCCAGCAAAGGATTGCAGGAGGGCCGGCACAAGCTCGGTCAGAACCTCCCGCGCGCGGGCGCTTTGCAACGCGGTGCGGCGACCAAAATGCCAGCCGCGAACCGTTTCGGCGGCAAGTGCTGCATCGCGAAATCCCATTTTTTGCAATGTCGCAAGGGTTTCCGGGTCGTCGACCGTGCCGGTGAAAACCAGACTGCCATGCGCGTTATCGAGCCCCGGCGAGGCTTCGAAGAGGCGCGCATAATGTCTCTCGACAACATGCAGGTGTCGCAACAAGGCGCGGGCAAACGACTTCTCGCCGGCATAGCCGCAGAAGCGCGAAAAGCGCTTGAGGCGACCAGACGTCTCGGGAAGACGCTGGGTCTGTTCGTCGGCAAGCATCTGCAAGCGATGTTCGATGCCGCGCAAAAATTTGTAGGCTGTCGTCAACTGACGCGCGGCGGCGCTGGCGATCCAACCCTGGTTCGCGAGTTCGCCGAGCATGTCGAGGGTGCGGCGTCCGCGCAGGCTTGGCCGCTTGCCGCCGAATATCAATTGTTGGGTCTGTACGAAAAATTCGATCTCGCGGATGCCGCCGCGGCCGAGCTTGACGTCATGTCCGGCGACAGCGACTTCCTCGTAGCCACGCACCGCGTGTATCTGGCGCTTCATTGCGTGAATGTCGGCCAGAGCGGCGTAGTCGAAATATTTTCGCCAGATGAATGGCGCAAGACTCTCAAGGAAGCCTGCGCCCAACCCGATATCTCCCGCGACTGGGCGCGCCTTGATCATCGCGGCGCGTTCCCAGTTTTGCCCGACGCTCTCGTAATAATCGCGAGCCGCATCGAGCGAGATCGCCGCCGAGGTGGAGCCGGGATCTGGCCGCAACCGCAGATCGACGCGATGCACATGGCCATCTTCCGTGCGCTCTTGCAGCAGTCGTGCAAGGCTCTGGGTGAGGCGCACATACAGGCGCTGCGGTTCGCTTGCCGCTGGCAACGAAGCAGCTGCTGGATCAAACAAAATCATCAGGTCGACGTCGCTGGAGTAGTTGAGTTCGCCAGCCCCGTGCTTGCCCAGCGCCAGCACGACCATGCCGCAGCCCTGGCCCGGCGCCTGCAAATTGCCGAGCCTCAATCGCCCCTCGCGGGCTTCCACCCGCAACAGATAGTCAAGCCCGGCGGAAACCGCTGCGTCGGCGAATGCGGTGAGGGACTGGGTGACCGTGACGACGTCCCAAACACCGCCAATATCGGCGAGCCCAACCAGCAGCGCGCATTGCTGCCGCGCCTTGCGCAGGACGTGCAGGATGGTTGCATCATCGGTTGCGACAGCGGCTCTCGCCCGCATCTGCGAAACCAGCGTTCGCAGAGACTGCTGCGGCGGATGGCGCAGCAATTGGAACAAACTGGCAGGATCGTTGCAGACAAGTCCCCACAAAAATGCAGAGTGATCGGCCAGGACTTCGAGATTGGCGCGGACGGCGGCGTTTTCGAAACTGCCAGCGTCCATATCTCTCGCAGCGCCGCCCAGGAATGCCGAAACGCGTTCGTTGGCGAGACGCGGCCGCGACAGGCGCGTCACGGCTTGAAGGCTGCTTGCCAGCGCCAATCTGTCGCTCATTGGGAGCCGACCGCGAGGCGTGCCGGCGTTTCAGGCGGGTGCGGCGCCGACGGCAAGCAGAGAATGACGCGCAGGCCGGGATGATTGTCTTCGAGCCGCAGGGCGCCATGATGCAGGCGCGATACGGCGGCGGCGAGCGACAGGCCGAGACCCGAACCAGATTTCGAGCGGGCGCCATCGAGCCGCACAAATCGCTCCAGCACCCGAGTGCGATCGGCTACGGCGATGCCGGGTCCGTTGTCGAACACCTGGAGCTCGACGACCTCGCCGACGCGGCGAGCCACGACGCCGGCCCGGCTGTCCTGGCCTGTGGCGCCATACTTCAGCGCGTTGTCGAGCAAATTGGCGATGGCCTGTGCAACGAGTTCGCGATTGCCGCGCACAACCAGCCCATCGGCAGCGTCGACGCTCAACCCGATGCGACGTTCTTCCGCGAGCGGTTCATAGAGTTCGGCCACATCGCGCATCGCGGCGCCGGCGTCAAACTCGGCAAGGCTGTCTTTCTCGCCGCCGCTTTCGGCTCGCGCAATAAGCAGCAGCGCGTTGAACAAGCGGATCAAGCCATCGGATTCTTCGATCACTTTTTCAAGGGCGCTGCGGTACTCACTGGTATCGGGGTTGCTGCGCAGCGCCTGTTCCGCGCCGTTGCGCAATCGGGTCAAGGGGGTGCGCAGGTCGTGCGCGATGTTGTCGGAAACCTCTTTCATGCCGCGCATGAGGTCGCCAATCCGGTCGAGCATGGTGTTGAGATTTTGCGCCAGCCGATCCAGCTCATCATTGCTGCCGGCAAGCGGCAGGCGCCGCGCCATGTCGCCGGCCATGATCGTCTGCGCCGAGGCGCTGATGGCGTCGACGCGCCGCAACACACGGCGCGCGACAAAAAGCCCGCCACCAGTGCCGAGCAACGTCAGCCAAAGCAGGGATGTCAGCAGGGCGCGCAGCAGCAAGGCGGCGAGGGTCTCGCGCTCCGCGAGATCGCGCCCGACCAGCAGGCGGAAGCCGCCGGGGAGAATGAATATGCGCGCCAGAGCGCGGTTACTGGCGATGTCGCCGCCGGCATGAACATACTCTGTTTCGGTTGCGCCCGGTCGATCCAGCACGCCTTGCGGCAATTGTGCGATGTTGCCAGCAAGGCGCTCGCCAGCGAAAGTTGTAACGAGATACAAAGACGCGCCGGGCCGGGCGGCGCGTCTTTCGACGGCGCTGGCGAGTTGGCGAACGCCGCCCTGTCGATACTGTTCGGAAAGGCCGTTGATCTCCGCGTCGATTGTCTGGCGCGTTTGTTCGTCGAGCACATTGCGCACAGAATATCCGACGCGCACGGTGACGAGGCCTGCGCCAAGCGAAAACAGCAGAAGGAACGCAAGCGTCAACTTGAACGCTGTGGTGCGGACGAGTTTACCGAGCGCCGTCACGGATCATGTATCCCGCGCCGCGTATGGTTTGCAGCAAGGGCGCTTGAGCCCCCTTGTCGATCTTGGCGCGCAGCCGCGAAATGTGCACGTCAATAACATTGGTCTGCGGATCAAAGTGATAATCCCAGACATTCTCCAGCAGCATGGTACGGGTGACGACGCGCCCGGCGTTCCGCATGAGATATTCGAGCAAGCGAAATTCGCGCGGCTGTAACGGAATGTCCTGGCCGGCGCGCGTCAGCGTATGGGCAAGACGATCCAGTTCAAGATCGGCGACGCGATAGGACGTGGGTTCGCTGCCGCCGGTTCGGGTGCGGCGCGCCAGCACCTCAACCCGCGCCAGCAATTCTGCAAATGAGTAGGGCTTGGCAAGATAGTCATCCCCGCCTGCCCGCAAACCTTTGACGCGATCATCGACTTGACCAAGGGCGGAGAGGATAAGCACTGGCGTATCGATTTTCTGCGTGCGCAGTCCACCGATGAGCGAAAGGCCGTCCATGCGGGGCAACATGCGGTCGACGATCAGCACATCGTAGGCGCCATCGCTCGCCATGCCGTAGCCTTCGAGGCCATCGGCAGCATGGTCGCAGACATGGCCTGCCTCGCGGAACGCCTTGATCAGATAGGCGGCGGCTTCGCGGTCGTCCTCGATGATGAGCAGTCGCATCGAACTCATATAGCGTGTCTCCACGAAAAACGGCAGACCGGATTTGCCGGCCTGCCGCCCGATGCTTTGCCGTGCCGCGACCGGCGGCCTCAGCCGGCCGCGTTGAAGGCCAGAGCAACGAAACGCACACCTTCCGCAGTTCTGACGCGCAAAAGCACGCTCTTGCGTCCATCTTTCCTGGCGGCGCTGATGGCGCTGGCGACCTCTGACGGGCGGCTGACGGATTTGCCAGCAGCCTCAAGGATTACGTCGCCCTGTTTCAGACCCTTCTGTGCAGCGGCGCCGTCCGGATCGACATCGGCGATCACGACGCCCTCCTTGCCGGCGCCGGCAGGCGCAAGCGCCAGACCGAAGCCGGTCAGCGCGTTGCGTTGCGCGCCCACGCCGGTTTCATTTGCTGCGGCTTTTTCCGCCGGCATGGCGCCCAGATGTAACGTCAGGGTTTTCGCGGCGCCATCGCGCAGGTAGCCAACCTCGACGCTCTTCTGCGGGCCAAGACCGGCGATCTTGCGCGACAATTCGCGCGGCCCGGTGATCGCTTCGGCATCGACCGAAGTAATCACATCGCCAGAACGCAGACCCGCAGCCACCGCCGGGCCGCCCGCAACGGCCTCGGCAATCAACGCGCCCTTCGCGGACTTTAACCCGAGGGAATCGGCTATTTCTGGGGTGACGGGCTGAATCTGGACGCCTATCCAGCCGCGCGACACGGAGCCCGTATCCTTGAGCGAGGCGATGACGGTTTTCGCAACTTCCGCCGGAATGGCGAAACCGATGCCGACACTGCCGCCGGACGGAGAGTAGATCGCCGTGTTCACACCGACAACTTCGCCGTTGGCATTAAACGTCGGACCGCCGGAATTGCCGCGGTTGACCGGCGCATCGATCTGCAAGTAGTCGTCGTAGGGTCCCGAGCCGATGTCGCGGCCGCGCGCCGAGACGATGCCGGCCGTCACCGTGCCGCCGAGGCCGAAGGGGTTGCCAATGGCGACGACCCAGTCGCCAACGCGTGGGCTGGCGCCGCTCCACGAAACGAACGGGTACGTGCCGCCATCGGTGATTTTGAGGAGAGCGAGATCGGTCTTTTTGTCCGTGCCGATAATTTTGGCGGCGACGGAACGACCGTCATCAAGCGTCAGCGAAACATCGGTGGCGTTTTCCACGACGTGGTTGTTGGTAACCACATATCCGTCGGCTGAGATGATAAACCCGGAGCCCTGCGCCTGACCGGTGTGCGGGCGCTGTTCCTGACGACCATTGCCGCCAAATGGGCCACCTTGGCGGCCTTGGCCGGACTGGTCGCCTTGCTGGCCACCCTGGCCAAACTGACGGAAGAAACGCTCAAGCGGATCGCCCGGACGCACTCTTGGCGCTTCGTCGCGGTCCGCGACCTGCGCCGGTTCGCTCACCTTCACCTTGACGGAAACCACAGCGCCACGAACGTGCTCCACAGTGTCGGCGAAGGACAGCGGCGACACGTTCTGGGTCTGCGTGAGCGCCAACGCGGGTGATGCGGGCACAGCAGTCTGAAGCGCGCCGCCGATTGCCAGCGCTGCTGTGGCGCCGAGCAAAACGTTGCGAAGTGTACGCTGCGGGTTTGAGGTCGTGAACATGAAATCTTCTCCTGCGAACCAGGCCGGCGCAGAGGCTGCGCCGCTGTTGGGGAGAACATGGGGGATGTCGGCTTAAGCCGGAGTGGCGGGCGAATTAAAGTTTGGTAAGGCGGCAGGGGAATCGGGTGAAGGCGATCACGCTGCGATGAGGCTGGCGAGATAGTCGTCGTCCCATCCTGCGGTCTTGCGGCGCAGGCGGATTGAATCCTTG
>JAYTTW010000119.1:0-2003 GCA_043744855.1 Hyphomicrobiales bacterium | reverse complement strand
AGATTCCGGGTACGTCGTTTTTGTTGAAGTATCCACTTATCATCTCCAGAAAGCGCGTCACTGCGTGACTCACTTTCTTCCGATGGTGGATACTAGCGGTGAACTCAGTAATACTGTTCATTGATGACGTATTTCACCTCGCGTTGCCGTTCCGCCGACAACCCGCCGCCAAGCAGTCGCTTCAGCAACGCCGCCATTTCCATTGGCGCTCCATACAGCGCAGGCTGTTGTTTGGCGGAGAAATCGGCGAGTGCGGCTTTGTCCGTCAGCACCTCCCTGGCGACCGATTGCAGGTAGGCGACACGATCCGCCTCAGTGCGCGGCGACGCAATGAGAAGCCTGCCGACCTTGCGCACATCCTCGCGGAAGTCGATCCACCACGTCGCTTCTGCATCCATGCGCGACGGCGCCGCCTCGAATACGGTCGGCACGTCCGGCAGGATTGTCGAACGCTCCCGCGCCGTCACGACCAACGGCCTCAATTGTCCGCCTTCGGCATAGCGCGCCGACGAATCCTCGACGAGAATCGTCGCATCCATTTCGCCTTTCGTAATCGCGAAAGCCATGTCGCGCGAGCCGGGGTATCCGATGGTGATCTTGCAGGCGATCTTCATTGCATGACAAAGCACCGCGAAGGTGTCGGACGCTGCGTCCGTCTTGCCATTGCCCGCGACCTGCACCGGCTTGCCCCAGGTGAGCACGTCTGCGAACGACTTCCACGGCAGTTGCGGATTGGCGATCAGCAGCCTCGGCGCCGTGTTGACGCGGGCGATAACCGGAAATTGCTGCATCTCAAAGCGCGCGGCGGGGTCATCGACCAGTTTGGCGAGCACGGCGCTTTCCGCTGGCGCCAGCATTAGCGTCAACCCATCCGGGGCGGCGCCCGCGACATGGTTCATGGCAATCATCATTCCGGCGCCGGGCCGGCTTTCGACAACGATGGTCGCGCCAAGTTTGTTCTGAAGATAAGGCGCCAGCATTCTGGCATAGAGATCGTAGCCTGAGCCGGGACCGCCGCCGGTGACGAGGCGAACGGTTTTACCCTTATAAAATTCCGCCGCAGTTTGCGCTTCCGCACCCGTCAACGAGGCAGCAAAACAGATGAGCACCGCGAATTTTAGCGCCAGCCTTCGCATCGGTCTCTCCCGGTTTGGCCCCGAAGCTAGCGACGTACAGGCAAATTGCAAATTGCGCTGGCGAAAACCAGCGTATGTCACTACATTGCGATTGCGGGGCTGCGGGGTTCGTGCTGGATCAGTATTCCCGGGGCCTTATCGACCCCAAAGGGAGCTGTTCCTGGCCTCGTCCGTGGACTTGGACACACGGCGCCCACCTACACTGTAGGTTTCCCGGGATCGATATCCCACGGCTCAGTGGCTCCGCACTCGTCTTCGCCGCAGCGTCCTCAGAGCGTGGGCGAAACGTTCGCGCCCATGGCGGCGCCGTCAACGCCGAGTCCGCACAGCGATTTCAGCTTGTTCAAGGCGCGCACCACGACGCCCAACGGGGCCGGAATGACGTGTCGACAAAAAGCCAGTTTGCGTACATATTCCTCAACCCGCCACGTGCTGACGCTGCCATACGGGAAAAACCCGATATCGCCGGCAATCAGCCGCCGCTCGGCGCCGTCACCGTCCCGCACGACGACTTCGCCCGCAAGAATATGCACGGTCTCATCGACGCCAAATCGCCATTCGAATTCGCCAGCAGTGCAGTCCCACACCACACACACGGCTGTCCCATCCGCGCTGCGCGCCACCTCACCCATTCGCGCGCGCGGCGCCCCGCTACGCACCCATTCGACGCGGATCGGGGCGTCGACAAGTTTCACGTCTGCGGCGGCCACGGCGGTGAACGATCTGGACACAGCCAACTCCAATGCAAAGACGTCATGACGAGGACAGCTAGTATCCACCATCGGAAGAAAGTGAGTCACGCAGTGACGCGCTTTCTGGAGATGATAAGTGGATACTTCAACAAAAACGACGTACCCGAAATCTATG
>JAYTTW010000118.1:0-2036 GCA_043744855.1 Hyphomicrobiales bacterium | reverse complement strand
TCGCGTCCTCGTCGATGCCCTCCAGCAGGAGGCGGGCGAAATCGGTCAGGCGCGCCTCGGTGTAGCGATAGGCGGCGGCGTTATCGCCGTCGATATTGCCGAAATTGCCCTGGCCTTCGACGAGGGGATAGCGCGAGGCGAAATCCTGCGCCAGCCGCACCAGGGCGTCGTAAATCGCCTGATCGCCGTGCGGATGAAACGATCCCATGACGTCGCCGACGATCTTGGCGCACTTTTTGAACGCCGTGCCGGGGTCCAGCTTGAGTATTTGCATGCCGTAGAGAATGCGCCGGTGCACCGGCTTCAGTCCGTCGCGCGCGTCAGGCAACGCGCGTCCCATGATGGTTGACAAGGCATAGGCGAGGTAGCGCTCTTCGAGGGCATCGCGAAGGTTGACGGGCTCGGGAACCGTGGGTGGCTGGGGTGGGGGAGGAAGCGGCTTGGCCATGCCCATGGCCTAAACGAGCCAGCGAGTCGCGACAAGCGCCAGCCGTCAAGCTCAAAGCGTCAAGCTCCAGGCGCGCCAAACCTCGCAAACCCCGCCAGCGCCAGCCATTCCTGCGTCAGGTCCAGCCGCCGATCATTTTAACGCCACGGTGTGGCTTTCCTGCACTTTCGCGCGACGCCCCGATGCAATAGTTCTCACGACATTGGACGAATTGCGTATTCCCGGGCCGACCGTTTGGGTTGGCGTACTGATTGCCTGAGCCTTCGTTTTTAGCTGCAACTCTTTTTTCCTGGAACGAAAATGATCCGTTTTGTGTCAACTATCAGCCTCGGCGTTTTGATCGCCGCTGCGACGCTTGCTTATGTTCGCATCAATGGCGCCGGCGCGGTCGAAGCGAACGCCGCTTGCGTCGCAAAAATCGTTGTGCTCGACGAAGGTTATGGCGTCAGCCCAACCGAGACGCGGCTGCTTTGCCCGACGCCGCCTTAGAGTGCGATGACGCTTCTTCGAATCGTCGTCGCACTCCAGGTTTTTGCTTGAGCATGATCTTTTCCGAAAACCGGCGTCCACTTTTCGGGATCATGCTCTAACCAACCGGGAATCCGCGCCGCCGCGATAGTTCGGCCAGGAACGCATGGCGCGCTTCCGGCGCCGGCAGTCCGCGCGCGCGATACACGTCGCGCTCCAGAAAATACCCGGTCAGCGCCAGCCCGGCGGCGACGTCGGCTGCCGTTACCTCGCCCGGCGCGCCGAGCAGGAAGGCCGGCAACGCCAGCAGACGGTCGCGCCACGCTTCGCCCGCACTCCGGCACACCGCGCGTCCGGATTTCGGCGACACGTAAACAAGGTCTTGCGTGGCCCCCGTCACGGCGCAACTGGCGAGATCGAGGCCAAAGCCCAATTCAGCGAGCACCGCCAGCTCCATCCGCACCAGCAGCGCTGGCCCGATTTCGGCGATCGCCAGGTGATCAGCGACCAGTTCGGCGGTTTCATGCAGCGCTGGCAGCGGTTCGCGTTCCGGCAACAGGCGCAGGTTCGCGGCGACAAGGTTGACGCCCTGCAACGCCAATCCGGATTCGATTATCGCAGCGGCGCGAATTTTGAGCGGCTCCAGGATCATTGCGCCCAGATGTTCCTCCAGCCGCGCCCGCCACACGATGTCGACGCTGTTGCCGGGCTGCAACAGCGGTTGCAGACGACGCGAGCGCCCGCCGCGCACCATGCCGAGGTGGCGGCCGTGGTGGCGCGTCATGATTTCCACGATGACGCTGGTCTCGCCGTGCCGCCGCACGCCGATCAACAGCCCTTCGTCACGCCACTCCATGCGGCTCCGATCTCACTGGCTTGAGGCCCATTGACTGGCGCGATGGCGGCGAGGTTTCGCACCACCCCTAACGTCGCCAGCAGCATCACGCCCGACAGCGCCCGGGTGACACTTGCGCCGACGCTGCATGGAAAACGTCGTTACAGCAAGCCCTCGCGCGCCGCATGTAACCCCCAAGTTCAGATGTCCCCTTTTACCGAAGTAGAGATGTCCCCTTTTTGCTTCAGGGCTGTGGGGTCACGTGGGCGGGGATATTTTGACGAT
>JAYTTW010000117.1:0-7865 GCA_043744855.1 Hyphomicrobiales bacterium | reverse complement strand
AACGAAAATGACACGGTTGCGACCAGCGAAATCCGCTACGGCGATAATGATCGTCTGGCCGCACGCCTGGCTACCATGGCGAGCGCCGATCTACTGGTGCTGCTGTCGGACGTCGACGGCCTCTACACGGCGCCGCCGCATCTGGATCCCGCCGCCACGCTCATCGCGGTGGTGCCGCGTATCACCGCCGAAATCGAGGCGGCAGCTGGTGGCGCGGCTTCCGAATTTTCGCGGGGCGGCATGTTCACCAAAATCGAAGCTGCGAAAATCGCGACGACGGGCGGCACGCACATGGTCATCGCCGATGGTCGCGTCGAGCATCCGATTGCAAAGATCGCCGCTGGGGCCCGGTGTACCTGGTTTCTCACGCCGTCAAACCCGGTGACGGCGCGCAAGAAATGGATCGCCGGTTCGCTGGAGCCGCGTGGCGCCGTGCATATCGATGCTGGCGCGGCGCGCGCGTTGTATTCTGGCCGCAGCCTGCTGCCGGCGGGCGTCACCCGCGTCGAGGGCGTTTTCGAACGCGGGGATTGCGTGTTGTTGCGCGATGAGCTGGGCGGCGAAATCGGCCGTGGTCTGGTCGCCTATGACGCCACACAAGCGGCGCAACTGATCGGCAGAAACTCACGCGAAATCGAGGCCGTGCTTGGTGCGCCGGGTCGCGCCGAAATGATCCATCGCGACGACATGGCGTTGAGTGGCGAGTAACCAGGCTGCAACAAAGCGAAGCGATATCGCCCGCGAGACCGATCACAAAACCACTTTGTGTTTCGCCGCAAACGTCATCGCCAATTGTCGCGCGCGGCGATGCTGGGCATGGGTAATCGCCACCGCGAGAGCGTCGGCGGCGTCGGTGCTGCCGGCGTCGCTCCTCGGCAACAGCATCCTCACCATTGTCGCAACCTGCTGCTTCTCGGCGTGACCGGCGCCGACAACGGTTTTCTTGATGAGGTTGGCGGCGTACTCGGCGACGGGTAAACCGGCAAGCGCCGGCGCCAACAGGGCGACGCCACGCGCTTGCCCCAATTTGAGCGCGCTCTGCGGGTCACGATTGACGAAGGTTTCCTCCACCGCCGCCTCCATGGGTAGATGCGTTTGGATGACTTCGGTGAGCCCGTCGTGCAATTGGCGCAGCCGATCCGCCAGCGATAGCTTGGCGTCCGAGTGCACAGCGCCGCAGGCGATGAAAGTGAGCCGCGAACCCTCGCTCTCGATGATGCCCCAGCCGAGGTTGCGCAAACCCGGATCAATGCCGATGATGCGAATAGGGGAACGGTTCATGCTCCGGGTCTAGCAGACTTTGTGCCGCTGCCCTACCATTGGGGTTCGTCTGAAAACGGCATGTTCTCGTCGTCCTGCTTTCATCATCTGGATGTCACCCATCGTGCTGTTACTAACGTGCTGCCGCCGTCCGCCGGAGCGTCCGTGTCCGATCTGACTTACCTGGTTGGCGCATTTGCCGGTTCGGTCGGCGCCGCCGCGCAAGAACCGCGCATCTGGTTTCTGTTCGCGATTTCGTTGCTTGGCGGCGTGGTGCGCGGCTATTCGGGTTTCGGCGGCGCGCTGATCGTGATCCCGTTGTCGGCGATGGTGTTCGGTCCGCAGATCGCCGTGCCAATGTTCTACCTTTTCGATCTTGGCTCGGCGACGCCGTACGGATACCGCTCGGTGCCGCACTGCAAGTGGCAGCAGGTGCTACCGATGCTGGCGGGTCATTTGATTATGTTGCCGCTCGGCACGTGGCTGCTGACCAATCTGCAGCCCACGGCAGTGCGTTGGGGCATGGAGGGCGCCGTGCTCCTGATGCTGGCGCTGCTCGTGTCAGGCTGGCGCTATACCGGGCAAACCAATCCGCCGCTTTCGGTCGGGGTGGGCGCCGTCGCTGGGCTGATGGGCGCGGTCGCTGGAATTTCCGGCCCGCCAATCATTGCGTATTGGCTCGGCCAGAAAGATGACGCCGCAACCCTACGCAACAACATCATGGCCTATTACGCGCTGACATCGACGGCGATGGACATTGTATTCCTCGTCACCGGCCTGTTCACCTGGCAGGTGCTGATTTACGCGCTGCTCATCTGGCCGGCGTATGCGGCGGGATTGTGGGTTGGGGCGCACATGTTTCGGGATACGAGCGAACGCGCCTTCCGCATTTCAGCTTACGTGCTGATTGGAATCGCGGCGGTTATAAGCCTGCCGTGGATGGATCGTTTCCTGAAATAGCCGACCATCTTGAGCGCGATGACGCTTCTTCGAATCGTCGTCGCACTACATGTTTTTGATTGAGCATGATCTTTTCCGAAAACCGGCGTTCCCTTTTCGGGATCATGCTCTACTTTTCGTGCAACAGGTCGGGTCGCCGCGCCGCCGTCAGCCGCAACGCCGCCTCGCGGCGCCAGCGCGCAATTTTTTCATGATCGCCCGAAACCAGAACCTCGGGAATCTGGCGCCCCTCAAAATCGCGCGGCCGCGTGTAGTGCGGATATTCGAGCAAGCCGCCCTCAAAACTTTCATCGGCGCCTGACGCCTGGCTGCCCATGACGCCGGGAATCAAGCGGACGCAAGCGTCGAGCAGCACCATAACGGCGATCTCGCCGCCGGACAGAACGTAATCGCCAATCGAAACCTCTTCGAGACGACGCGCTTCGATGACCCGTTCGTCGACGCCTTCAAACCGTCCGCACACGATAGCGACGCCCGGTCCGCCCGCCAGTTCGCGCACGCGCTTCTGCGTCAACGGACGGCCGCGCGGTGACATCAGCAAGCGCGGGCGCGTGTCATCCTGCAAGAGGCCTGCATCGAGGCTCGCCGCCAGCACGTCAGCGCGGATAACCATGCCGGGGCCGCCGCCCGCCGGCGTGTCGTCAACGGCGCGATGCCGGCCCAGTCCGTGATCCCGTATGTCACGCGCCTCCAGACGCCATAGCCCACGCGCCAACGCTTCGCCCGACAGGGAGGCTCCAAGCGGTCCGGGAAACATCTGCGGGTACAACGTGAAAATGGTGGCGGCGAACATGCTTGCGCATAGCACGCCGACCCCGCCGACGCACGCCAGTACCCGAAATCAAAGATTCCGGGTACGTCGTTTTTGTTGAAGTATCCACTTATCATCTGCAGAAAGTGCGTCACTGCGTGACTCACTTTCTTCCGATGGTGGATACTGGCCATCGCCAACGGCGCATGCTGTAATTGACGCGCAAGGGACAACAGGCCGAACTGCAATGAGCAAAGCGCTGGAACGCGACTATGACGGCATCATCATTGGCGCTGGCCATCACGGCATGGTGCTCGGGTCATATCTGCAGAAGGCCGGCCTGAAGATATTGCTGGTGGAGCGCCGGCTGACGTATGGCGGCGGGCTCTGCACCATGGAAGCGACGAAGCCGGGCTTCTATCACAACCTGCATTCCATCAATCATTTCCACATCTCGGAATCGCCGTGGTTCAAAGACCTCGGCCTTGAAGACCGCGTCACCTACATCACGCCGCGCTACGAATTTGGTCAGCCGCACCTCGATGGTTCGGCGCTGATACTGGGTCGCGACCTCGAGGAGACCCTTGCCAACATCGCCCGGTTTTCCAGGAAAGACGCCGAGACATTTCGCGACTGGAATCGCCGGGCGGAAGAGATCACGCAGAAAATTCTGTTACGTGAACGTTTTGCCGAGCCGTTACCGCAGGCCGAACGCGAAGCGTTGCTTGCCCGCACCGCCGCAGGCCGCGATTTCATCGAGATGACAAAGCGGCAGCCGCTGCATGTTGTTCAGGAGCTGTTTGAGAACGAACATGTCAAACTTCTGTTCCTGTTCAAGGTGTCGCTGTTCGGCACGTGGCTTGTCGACACCTTGTCGAAAACCAGTCCGATGGGATCGGTCATTCGCGCTTTCGATCTACAGAGCGGCTACCAGCTCTGTCAGGGCGGATCGTTTAATCTGGCGCGCGGATTGATGGAGACGTTCATCGCCGCCGGTGGAACCTTCGCGCCGCAGGTCGCCATCGAAAAAATCGTGGTTGAAAGCGGACGCGCAACAGGCATTCAACTTGTCGATGGCCGCACGGTGCGCGCCAGACAATTTGTCGCCAGCACGCTCAACGTTCATCAAACCTTCGAGGAACTGATCGGTCGCGCACAACTGCCGGCGCCGTTCCTCAAAAAACTCGACGATTTTGAATACACCAACTGGACCATATTCGGCGTGCACTTTGCGTTGCACGAAAGTCCGGACATGAAAGCAGCGGCGTTCGATCCCAACATCAATCGTACGCTCAAGTGGAGCCTTGGCGCGGAGACGTTCGATGACCTGATGTCGGCATTCAGCGACATAAGCGCCAACAGGGTTCCTCAAAAAATACAGTTCGGTTCGGGCCCGCTAAGCGTTCTCGACCCGAGCAATTCGCCGCCCGGAAAACACAATACCTACGCCTGGCACGTCATGCCTTTTGACCCGGATATCGGCGAACAGAAGTACGAGGACTTCAAAAAAGATTTTACCGAAAAAATCATCGAAACGTTTGCGAGATACGCGCCCAACATGACGTCGAGAAACATCATCGCCAGACACGTTTACACGGCACGCGAATATTCGCAGGAGATGATCAACATGCGGCGAGGCGACATATTCATGGGGTCATTCGGCGCGGGTCAGGTGATGTACAATCACTTCGGTTATCGCTCGCCGGTGCAGAATCTTTACATGGCCGGCTCGGCTGCGCATCCTGGCGGCGCGATTTCCGGCGGCGCAGGATACATCGTGGCGGGGTTGATTGCCGATGATCTCGGCGTGAAGCCGTGGTGGACGCCATGGAATGCGCGCGAGGATTTGGCGAAGCTTCGATAATGGCGTGGCGGCGCGCCGGGGTTGGCTGTAAGGATGCGAGTGCCGGGAAATCAGTGCGGCTCTTCGATAGCTTCATCTGAGGCTTCCACCTCCTGTGGCAGAACGATCGCGACCTGTCGCGTCTCCATGTCGATGCGGGGCACGTTGGCCCGGGTGAACGCAATCAGCAAAGTTTCGCCGTGCGGCGGTTTGATTTCGAGGAGATCGCCGGCGCCGTAGTTTGGCGCGTTTACGACGACGCCAAGCCGGACACCGTCCGCGCTTATCGCGTCGAGGCCGACGAGGTCGGCGACATAGAATTCATCTGGCGCGGCCTTCGGCAACCGCTCCCGCGGAACGTACAGTTCGAGATTGCACAGGGTTTCAGCAGCGCTGCGATCCGCACAACCTGCGACTTGCGCCACGAACAGATTGTCGCGCACGTGCCGCAGCGATTGCACGACGAACACGCGGGCGCCCGCCACATCAGTCAGCGGTTTGAGTTTGCCGATCGAGCGCGGATTTTGCGTGAAAGATTGCAACCGGATTTCGCCACGCACGCCATGCGCGGCGCCAAAACGTCCGACCAGAATGCGCCGCGTCTCGCGCGTCGCATCGCTGGCTGGCCTCGACTGCGGAGCGCCAGCCAGATCCGGAGCCTCGTCATTTATCCGACGGTTGCCGGCGGCCATCGTGGCTTACGCAGCTGGCGCGGCGGCGGCTTCCGCAGCTTTCGCAGCAGCAGCGGCGCGTTCCTGCGCCTTCTTTTTCGGCGCGGCCTTCTCCGGATTGTTGCGCTTTTCGCGGGTGCCGACGCCAACCGTTTCGAGCAGGCGGGCGACGCGATCCGACGGCGTTGCGCCTTTGGCCATCCAGGCTTTGGCTTTCTCGACATCCAACACGAGACGCGTCGCATCGTCCTTGGCTTTCAGGGCGTCGAACGTGCCAAGACGCTCGATGAAACGACCATCGCGCGGCATGCGCGAATCGGCGACGACGATGCGGTAGAAGGGGCGCTTCTTGGCGCCGCCGCGAGACATGCGAATTTTGAGAGACATGCGATTGGTTCCTTGGGTTGGTTGGCGAAAAAGAGGGGGTGAGTGGTGCGTCAGAAGCCGGAAGCGGCTTTATTTGAGGGCTTCCGTCATTTTTTCTTGCCCCCGAACGGATTGAAGCCGCCGAGGCCGGGCAGTTTGGCGCCGCCAAGACCGGGCAATCCTGGCAATCCTGGCATTCCAGATTTGGGCGTAAAAAGCCCTGGAGGCGCGTCGGGAAGTTTGGGCATTCCGCTGGGCATGCCTGCGCCCATCTGCTTTTGCAGCGCTGCCAGTTGCTCCGGTGTCGGCTGCGGCATGCCGCCCATGCTTCCGCCGCCACCCATGCCGCCGCCACCCATGCTTGCGCCGCCCATGTTGCCGCCTCCCATGCCAAACATCGAGGCCATCTTGCCCATCGGGCCGCGTCCGCCGGCGCCCTTCATGGCTTTCATCATGTCGGCCATTTGCCGGTGCTGCTTGAGCAGCTTATTGACGTCTTCAACCTTGGCGCCGGCGCCGGCGGCGATGCGCTTCTTGCGCGACGCTTTGAGTATGTCTGGATCGCGACGCTCTTTTTTCGTCATCGACAGGATGATGGCGCGCTGACGCTTGAAAACGCGTTCGTCGATATTGGCGGCAGCCAACTGGTTTTTCATCTTGGCGACGCCGGGCAGCATGCCCATGATGCCGCCGATGCCGCCGATTTTCTCGATCTGCTCCAGTTGCCCGGCGAAATCTTCGAGATCGAACTTGCCCTTGCGCAAGCGCTCGACGGCGCGTTGCGCCTGCGCCATGTCGATGTTGGCGGCGGCCTTTTCGACGAGCGCGACGATGTCGCCCATGCCGAGGATGCGCCCGGCGACGCGGGCCGGATCGAAATCCTCAAGGTCGTCGATTTTCTCGCCGGTGCCGAGCAGCTTGATCGGCTTGCCGGTGACGGCGCGCATGGACAACGCGGCGCCGCCGCGTCCATCGCCGTCGGTGCGCGTCAACACAATGCCCGTGATGCCAATTCGCTCGTTGAAGTTCTTCGCCAGATTGACAGCGTCCTGGCCCGTCAGCGCATCCGCAACGAGGAGAATTTCATGCGGTTGCGCGGCGCGCTTGATCTCGGCCATTTCAGCCATCAACGGCTCGTCGATGTGCGTGCGACCTGCGGTGTCGTAGATAACGACGTCGTATCCCTGCAGGCGCGCCGCTTCCTCAGCCCGTTTGGTGATCTGCACCGGCGTCTGCCCGGCGACCACCGGCAAGGTATCGACGCCGACCTGCCGGCCAAGCACGGCGAGTTGCTCTTGCGCTGCCGGGCGCTTCACATCGAGCGACGCCATCAGCACTTTGCGTTTCATGCGCTCGGTCAGACGCTTGGCGATCTTCGCGGCGGTCGTTGTTTTACCGGCGCCCTGCAAGCCCACCATCATGATGGCGACGGGCGGGGCGGCGTCGAGGTTAATGGGGTCGGCGTCGGAGCCAAGCGTCTCCACCAGCACATCATTGACGATCTTGATGACCATCTGGCCGGGCGTAATGGATTTGACGACATTGGCGCCGACAGCTCTGGCGCGCACTTTGTCGACGAACGAACGCACGACATCGAGCGCCACGTCTGCCTCAAGCAGCGCGCGGCGCACTTCACGCATGGCGGCGTCAACGTCGGCCTCACTCAGGGCGCCGCGACGCGTCAGGCTGTCAAAAATGCCGGAGAGCTTTTCTGAAAGGCCCTCGAACATGGTTTACTCCGTTGTCACCCGCAGGCCGATCCCGGAAGCCGATGCCGCAAAGCCAAACGCGCCCGGGGGCGCATCGCGCTGCCGGGCGGTAACCTCCAGCCTCATGGGCGGGTAGGCGGGCTCGTAAGTCATCGCTGACGAGAGTTGACGGACTTTTAGGGCGGCAAGGCCGCCAAGTCAATAAAACCTGCGAAACTGTAACCCCCAAGTTCAGATGTCCCCTTTTACCGAAGTAGAGATGTCCCCTTTTTGCTTCAGGGCTGTGGGGTCACGTGGGCGGGGAT
>JAYTTW010000116.1:0-7930 GCA_043744855.1 Hyphomicrobiales bacterium | reverse complement strand
TGCCCAACACGCATTTCGATCCGCACGTCGGACACCGCCTCTACAATCGTTATCTCGATGAACTGGAACTCGCCGACGAACTTGGTTTTGACGGCGTCTGCATCAACGAGCATCACCAGACCGCCTATGGCCTGATGCCCTCGCCTGTGGTGATGGCGTCGGCGTTGTCACGCCGCACAAAGGGGCGCATCGCCATTCTCGGCAACGCCTTTTGTCTGCGCGACAACCCGCTGACCCTGGCCGAAGAGCACGCCATGATCGACGTCATCACCGGCGGCCGCATGATCACTGGTTTTGTGCGCGGCGTCGGCTCCGAATATTTTTCATTCGGCGCCAATCCCGTGCATTCCCTTGAGCGCCACAAAGAGGCCGCCGACCTCGTCATAAAGGCGTGGACGCAGCCAGGGCCGTTCGCCTTCGAGGGCAAGCACTATCACATGGAATATGTGAACCTGTGGCCGCGCCCGTTCCAGAAACCGCATCCGCCGATCTGGTGCCCGTCGCAGGGCAGCCGCGAAACCATCGAGTGGGCGGCGCATCCCGACCGCAAGTTTGTGTACGTACAAACCTACTCACCGGCGGAAACCGTCGCGCGCTTTCTCGACATGTACCGGGAGACCGCCCAGCGCCTTTATGGCTATGAGGCAAGTTCAGACCGCATCGCCTGGTGCGCGCCTGTCTATGTCGGCGACAACGACCAGCAAGCCATCGAGGAGGCGCGCCCCCACATCGAGATGATGTTCAATGTGCTGCTGCCGAAGGCCTCGGAACTTATGTTTTTCCCGCCCGGCTACGTCTCGCCAGAATCCCTGCGCGCCGTCATGGCCGCCAAAAAGGGCAACCGCGGCAATGTCACCATTGAACAGTTGATCGAGCGCGGCATCATTTTGTGCGGCGGGCCGGACACGGTGCGGCGGGCCATCACGCAGATGCACAATCGCATGGGCTTTGAAGAGTTCATGTGCATGTTGCAGTTCGGCTCCATGCCGGCGCACCTTTCGGAAAAAAACATCCGAAACTTCGCCCGCGAAGTATTGCCTGCGGTCAAGGCGCTCGGGGCTAACAACTATCGTGGTTTCGAAATGCCGCGCGTCGCTGCGGAATAATGCGGCCTGACCGGAGACTGCCGATGTCGATGAGTTTTGAGCTGCCCGAAGAACTTCGCATGTTGCAGGACAACCTGCGACGCTACGTCAATGCGGAGATGATCCCCTATGAACGCGAATCCCTTGATGAACAGGAACTCAAGCCGGCGTTCCGTGAAAAATTCCAGTCCGGCATGAAGCAGCTGGGCCTGTGGATGATGGACGTGCCCGAGGAATTCGGCGGCCCCGGCCTGTCGCTGCTGGCCAAGTCCATCGTCTGGCAGGAATTCGGTCGCACAGTTGCTTTGCCGGCGCGCGAGGATGGCGTCACCGGCCCTATCGTTCGCCACATACTCTTTCAGTTGGTTGGCGACATGCGCGAAAAATATCTCATGCCGACGTTGCGCGGCGAAAAGCGCGGCTGTTTCGCCCAGACCGAGCCAGACGCTGGCTCCGATCCTGGCGGCATGCGCACCACCGCCGTGCGCGATGGCGACGACTACGTCATCAACGGCGTCAAGCGCTTTATCACCGGCGCCGGCAAATCCGATTTCATGCAGTTGATGGCGGCGACCGATCGCGCCAAAGGCTCGCGCGGCGGCATTTCCTGCTTCATTGTCGATATGGCAACGCCCGGCGTGAAGCTGACGACCCAATACGAAACGATGATGGGCGACCGGCCCTGGGAGATCGTTCTCGACAACGTGCGCGTGCCGGTTTCGCATCGGGTTGGCGAGGAAGGCAAAGGCTTCGCCCTGGCGCAGAAGTGGCTGGGCGCCGGTCGCGTCAAGCATGGCTCGCGCGCCCTTGGCGTGGCCGAACGCTCGCTCGAAATGGGCGTGCAATACGCCCACCAGCGCGTCACGTTCGGAAAACCCTTGGCGGAGCGTCAGGGCATCCAGTGGCAACTCACCGATATCTTCATGGACCTCGATGTCGCCACCTTGCTGGTGCGTCGCGCCGCTTCGATGATCGACGCCGGACACGAGGCGCGCACCGAAGCTTATCACTGCAAATATTTTGCCGATGAAATGGCGTTCCGCGCCATCGACCGCTGTATGCAAATCCACGGCGGCATAGGCCTGACGACAGACCTGCCCATCGAGCGCATGTGGCGCCAGCAACGCTCCTATCGCATCACCGAGGGGGCCAGCGAAGTCATGCGCACCGTCATCGCGCGCCACGTCATGAAGGCGTATGCGTAGTATCCACCAGCGGAAGAAAGTGAGGCACGCAGTGACGCGCGCTCGGAGATGATAAGTGGATACTTCAACAAAAAAGATGTACCCGGAATCTTTGATTCCGGGTGCAAGGGCGTATGCCGGAACCCGGCTTAAGGGAAAATTTTTGCGCCGCTTAGAAGTTGCATTGCTGCTGATGGTCAGCGCCTCACTGGCGCCGCCTTCGCGCGCGGAGCCGCCGGGGCCCGCCATTCTTGGCACTGGCGACGTTTCGGCATGGCGGGAGACCGCGTGGCCGTTTTTGCGCGACGCCTGGCCCGCAGGCCGCGCCTTCGGCTGCAAGCCCGGCCAGTGCGGCGCCGAAGTCAGCCTCTACGCGCGTGTAAAGGTCGGCTTTTGTGATTGCAGTCGCGGCGTTTCCGACGATGAAGAACTCGACCGCGTGGCGGATGTCGATCTGCTGTCGAGCGATTTTGCGCCGCTCGCCGCCGGCGATCCGGTCAAAATCTCCGGCATTGACGGGCGAAAACGCCTCTATTCCACCAATGAAAAGACGCCTCGCCGGGTCATCGTTTTTGCCGGCGGTCGCAACTGCAACGCCTTCGTCGCCATGGCGGTGTCGGCGCAGGACATCCCATCGCAAGCAATCAAGGCAGCTGAGGCGCTGCTCGACGACCCCGCGTTCATGCGCTGGGTCGTCGAGCGCGAAGGCGGCGGTTAAGCCGCACTTACTTGAGTCCAGCGGCTGAGCCGCTTCACTTGATTCCGGCGATCTCGCGGGCTTCGCCGGTCAAGCCCAGGATGTGCAGACCGGTGTTGGCGCGATCCACCACGTAGATGTAGCCGCGGTCATCGGTCTCGACGTTGTTGCTCTGGATCGCCACCTTGCAATGCTCGACCTCGCCATCCTTGACGCAGCGCTTGTAGGTATCCTTGGTGAGGGACGGAATGAAATATCCCACCTCGCGCGGCTGGTAGGGGTTGCGCACATCGAGCACGCGAAGCCCGGCGTTGAAGAAGGTGATCATGGCGAGCTTTTTGTAGAAAACCGCCGCCATGCTTTCGTTCGACGAGTGCGAGCCGAACCGGCCGCCGCGCTGACAGAAATTGCCGCTCTTCTCCGGCACCGTCCAACTCGATACGATGGTTGGAGTTTTTTCCACAGTGATGTCGGCGAACCATACCATCTGCCGGGGCTCACGACACTCGTTGACGATCTCTTCGTTGACGATCATCATGAAATCACGCGTCTTTCCGTCGGTCTCGTTGGCGTATTCGGCGACCGGCATTTTCAGCATCGGAAACACCGTGTGGGCGCCATTGAGCGCCGACAGTTTCAGCCGCCCGACTTCCGGCGACAGCAGATTTTCAGCCGTTGGCTCAGCCGCGCCTTTGAGTAATTTCTCGCGATCGAGAATTTGCAGCATGCCGTCCTTGTTGGTGCCGTATCCCAGGTACACGCGATTGACTTCCGGCATGGAAATGCCGCCGTGCAAATACATGGGTATGATGCCGCTGGATGCCGGGTCTTGTCCGCTGAGGCCGAAGTCGCGGATTTTCACGGGGTGCGCGGGGTCGCTGAGATCGTAGATCTGCGTCATGCGCGGCACCCGCCAGCCCGGCGCGCCGGACACCAGGTAGGCAATGCCGGTGTCGCATTCCCAGAAATTTTTGTGCGTGCCTTTGAGACCGTCAAGGCGGGCGATGATTTTGGGCTGCGCGGGATCCGTGACGTTCCAGACTTCATGGGCGGAGTTGCCGAACACGCGCAGCATGTAAATCGAGTTCTTGTCGCCTTTCGGCAATTGCTTGCCATCGCAGATGCGTACCATCTGTGCGCCGCCGGCCTCGTCGAGGCCCGGCTCACCGGGAATATGCGCGAGATATTTCGGCTTTTTGGGATCGGTTACGTCGACGATGGAGGTGCCATTGAACTCCTCTTGCCTGGTAATCTCGTTGACCGGTTTCGGTATACCGGCGGAACCGCCGTGATGTCCGATGTAGGCGATGTAGCGGTCGCCCTGCTTTTGCACGACGGGCTGATAGGCGCTGCGCGCCTGCAAGCGTTCATAGCCGACAAGCTCGACGTTTCTGGCTTCCGGGGGATCGCCGATATTCGGCGCGCCCTGCGCCAGTGCGGCGCTGGCAAGCCCGCTCGCACTCGCAAGCCCGCTGGAAACCATCAGGACGGTGTACAAAGACAGGCGGGCACGACGCATTTGAATTCCTCCAGCCGCGCGGTTTCGACGATCACTTTCGGCGCCCCTTTCGACCATGAAATCGAGCCGGCGTAAAGGCGTCCCCGAACGCCCTAACGGCTGCAAGCGGCGCCGCCGAGCACGCAAAACCGCGCGCAGTGGGGATGGTTGAGCGCCACGTCGCGCGACGCCTCGCGCAGGGTTGCGCCCATTTCGAAAGCCGCATCGTAGGCGATCAGCGTGCAGGCCAGCACAGCCGGCGCGTCGGCGCCTTTGCGTTTGACCACCATGCGCGATGTCGCGCACATCAGATCGTCCGGTCGCTTGTGCAGAATGTCCCAGCAACTGACGGAAATTTCCGCGGTGTCGAGACTGGCGTCCATTTCGGGAAACAGCACCAGTGCGGCGGGATTGTCGGCCTCGACGCGTACCCCGAGTTGCTCGAACAGTTCCGCGTAGCCGGCGCGCACGACGGCCTCGGGCTCGCCGGAAAAGAGCCGACCGGCGACGGCGAGCCGGAAGCCCGATTGCGCCAGCCATCGCAGCCCCTCAATCGTCGGTGTCCAGCTTCGCGCGCCCCGCTCGAGTTCGTGCAGTTCGCGGGCGTAATGGTCGAGCGAGACGCGCAGCGTCAAATGCTCGCCGTAGGCCTCGCGCAAGCCCAGCAGTTTCTGCGCATGGCGACGCATCGGCTTCATGGCGTTGGTCAGAACCAGCGTGTCGAAACCGCGCGACAGGCAGTCTTCGAGCATCTCGGGCATCTGCGGATTCATGAACGGCTCGCCGCCGGTGAAGCCGATCAACCGCACCGGCAAGGCCTCGCGCGCTATCTCGTCGAGATAACCACGCACTTCAGCCGCCGTGATGTAAGCCAGACGATCATTGCGCGGCGTCGATTCAATGTAGCAATTGGCGCACGACAGATTGCAAAGCGTGCCGGTGTTGATCCACACGGTCTCAAGTTGCGTCGGCCGCGCGCGCGCCCGCTCCGCTCCAGTCTTGGTGCGCGCCGGGTCAACAAACTTGCCGGCGGCGAGAAGAATTTTCATTCCGTTTTACGCCGCCCCTGATTTTCGGTGGTCCCAACGCAAACTCGCAAGCCATTCATGCGCCCTTGTAGGCGATTTCGATTGCGATGCCGAGCCCTCGCGTCGCTCGTCACGGGCTTTTGATCGCCGTCGCTCAACAGCCTTGCAGCCTTGCCGCCGCCTGCCTACCTTTGCGGCGGAAGGGACCCGCCATGCCTGCGCTCACGCAAAGTCAGCAACGACTGACGCAGAAAATCATGGCGGCGCGCCGCGTCGTCGCCTTCACCGGCGCCGGCATTTCAACCGAATCCGGCATCCCCGATTTTCGTTCGAAAGACACCGCCTGGAAGCGGTATCCGCCGATGCCTTTCGGCGATTTCATCGCCAGCGAAGCCAATCGCGCGCGAGCCTGGCGCGGCAAATTTGCGATGGACGATCTGCACGCCGGCGCCAAACCCAATCGCGGGCATTTCGCCCTCGCTGGCCTTCTCCAGAGCGGCAAGGTATCGACCATCATCACGCAGAACATCGACGCCCTGCATGTCGCTGCGGGCGCGCCGGCGCAGGACGTCATCGAGTTGCACGGCAACGCAACCCATGCCGTGTGCCTGGCTTGCGGCGTGCGACAGGAGCTGTCGCAGATCCGCCCGCAGTTTGAGGCGACAGGCATACCGCCGCGCTGCGTTTGCGGGGGCATGGTGAAATCGGCGACCATTTCGTTCGGCCAGCCGATGCCGAAACAGGCGTTCGACCGCGCCCGCAAGGCGGCGGAGGATTGCGATCTGTTTCTTGTGGTCGGCTCAACGCTGGTTGTCTATCCCGCCGCCGCATTGCCGCAACTGGCGCGGGATCGCGGTGCGGAATTGGTCATTCTCAACCGCGATCCGACGCCGCTCGATGACCGCGCGAGCCTGATCCTGCGCGATGACATAGGGTTCCTGCTGGAGCCATTTCTCAGCGCCGCCGCGTGAAATTCGACAATTCATCCACAGGCCCCAGATTTGACTTGGACGCGAGGCGGCGAGTGCTATCCTTGCTCCAGTGATTCTATTGCGACTCGAAAGTCGAGGCGCGAGTACCGTTCGTTGACGAGGCGCGTAGTATGCGATGTCGTGTCAAGAGCGAAATTGGGGGCCGGTTTCGTGGACAGAAATGATCCCTTTGCAAAGGCCGCTATTGTCGATCCCGGGCTCGATGGCGTGGATAGGCCGACGGACCTCGTGGAGATCGCCGGGCGCATCAAGTGGTTTGATGTGGCCAAGGGTTACGGGTTTATCGTTCCCGACGATGGCGGCTCCGACATCCTCCTGCATGTGACGACGCTACGCCGTGACGGCTTTCAGACTGCGCCCGAAGGCGCCCGCGTCGTTTGCGAAGCGCAGCGTCGGGTCAAAGGAATGCAGGTGTTCCGTCTGCTGTCGCTTGATGAATCGACTGCCGTGCATCCGGCTCAACTGTCGGCGCCGCGCACCCATGTGCAGGTGACGCCGTCGAGCGGCTTTGAGATCGCAGTGGTAAAATGGTTCAACCGGGTTCGCGGTTTTGGCTTCGTCACGCGCGGCGATGGCACGGAAGATATTTTCGTGCACATGGAGACATTGCGCAAATACGGCATCGCCGACCTCAAGCCCGGAGATGGCCTGTTGGTGCGTTTCGGCCCCGGCGACAAGGGGTTGATGGCGGCGGAAGTGCGTCCGCTCGAAACGCGGTTGCCTTCGTCGCATTAAGCTGCGGCATACTGCTCACCGCAAGCCCGTGAAAAGTCGGTCGGCGTCGACGGCAGATTGGTATTCAAATCTCCATCAGAAAATGTAGAATGCGTCTTGCCGCCGTTTTCCGGCGCAGCTGGAGTGCAAGAACCTGGAGTTTCACATGGTCGCGGCTCGCCTGTTCCTGCTGCTGTCGTTGGCGCTGGCTGCGCCGTTTGCGCCGGTTGCAGGTCCAATGCTTGCCCGCGCCCCGTCGCCAACAATGGCGACGGCAGGCACTGAGGCGCTGCAGATCAACACCGCCAGCGGCGCGCACAAGTTCGCTGTCGAGGTGATGCGCACCGATGAGGCGCGCGCGCGCGGCTTGATGTTTCGCCGCTCCATGCCCGCCAATCGCGGCATGCTGTTCGATTTCCAGCGCGAAGAGCCTGTAATGATGTGGATGAAAAACACCTACATTTCCCTCGACATGGTGTTCATTGACCGTAAAGGCGTCGTGGTCAGTGTCGCGGAGAACGCTGAACCGCTTTCCGAGCGCACCATTCCTTCCGGCCCGCCGGTTTATGCAGTGCTCGAACTGAATGCCGGCATCGCTGCGAAAATTGGCCTCAAGCCCGGCGACAAAGTCGATCACCTCCTGTTCGCGAGATAAGCCAGGGGAATCGGGTGAAGGCGATCACGCTGCGATGAGGCTGGCGAGATAGTCGTCGTCCCATCCTGCGGTCTTGC
>JAYTTW010000115.1:0-2078 GCA_043744855.1 Hyphomicrobiales bacterium | reverse complement strand
GGCCGTGCCCGGATCGCGACCCATGACCGCCGGAGTAATAATAGGTCGTCGAGTGCCCGGAGTAGGAACCGGCGGCGTGACCCGTGGACGCATGACTGTGGGCGCTGGCATGGCCGGCGGAATGCGCATCGCTCGCAGCGTGACGGAAGTCGCTCACCGCATGAGAAAAATCGCCGTGGGTGGCCGCATGGGCTGCGTGACCGTAGCTCGCTTGGGCGTGGTCGTTGGCGGCGTGGGCCGCAGCCCGATCGTGCCCGGCATGGTGGGAATCGGAGGCGGCGTGCTCGTAGTCGTCTGACGCCCGGCTCGGAGGAACAAGGCATACGACGGCGGCGGTGATTATGAGAACGAGGGAAGGGCGAAGGCGAAGTGGCATTTTCATTTGGTGTGAAATTCAGACGCCTCCGGTCTCTGATTCATTCAAATCGGAGAGCCGAAATCGCCCGCTCCTCACGATCCGGCACCGCTCGCAAACGGCGGCGGTCGTAGCGCAACTTTGCAGAATTCAATACCGGATCGGTCTGCCGCCCGTGCTGCCCGAGTGCCGGTGCGGAGTGCCGTCGCAGTAGTGATCGTGGCTGGAACTCCGCGTCGAAAACCAGTGCGCACGGTGTTCATATTCCACGCCGCACTGCTGCAATTGGTAGCGATAAACGGGGTTGCCATTTTTGTCCCTGGTAACGATCTCGCCTCGATCGTGCTCCGCCTGCACGGGCATCGGCATGGTGGCTAGAAGCGCCGCAGCGAGCGCGGTGACGCCTGACAGGATTTTTTTCAACAGTTTTGTTTTCATGTATTGGTTACCTCATTGTTTTTTTTGGCTGGCGCAAAATTAGACCAACCGCACCGCCATGAGGTTCCTGCGCCGAAATGCGGTCAAGCACAAAACGAGCTGAGATAACGGTGCCCCAAATACGGCCTCCGCCCCGCGAGATTTTTCGAGGGATACGGCAGGCGACATCGTTTATGAAAGCTATATGGACGATCAAAACCTTGACCATCTGCTTGCCCAGCGCCGCGACGCCCCGCTGCCATCGCTGCCTGCGACCTTTCAGCAGGACGTTTGGCGCGAAATTCGCATCCGCAAAGCCGAGGCTGGCGCGCATCGAGGCGGTTGGTTCGACTGGCTCTTGGAGCCGCTCTTCAAACCGGCGATGGCTGTTGCCGCGCTGACTTTCGCCCTCGTCATGGGTGTTGGTTTGGGCACGACGGCCTTGGCCGAGTCGCGAAACTCACAAACGCGACTCGCGCTCGATCTTCAAGTTTTCGGCAGTTCATCACCCTCCCTGCCGGCGACGCTCATGGGCTATACGAAATGAAGAACGCGGCTCGCGGCTTGATCTTGCTGGCACTCGTCGCGGCGGTCGCTTGCGCGGCTTGCTGGCTCACGGCCCGGTATCTCACTCGGGCGGGCCACGCCGAGAAAGGCGACGCGCACGCTTGGATTCACACCCAGCTCAGCATCACGCCGGAACAGGACAAGGCGCTTGAGCCGATTGAGCAGCGCTATGCCGAACAGAAAAAGCACTACGGCGAGATGCTGCGCATCGCGAACGCCGAGCTGGGCAAGGCGATCCTCGAAGACCGCAGCGATTCCGAGCGCGTGAAGGCGGCGGTGGCGCGAATTCATGACGCGCAGGGCGAGCTGCAAAACGCCACCTTGCAGCATATCTTCGAGATGAAATCGGTGCTGACTCCGCAGCAATACGAGAAGCTGCTTCAATCGACCGCAGACGCCCTGAGCACTGCCGAGCATGGACGATGAGCGGCGCGGCGGAACCAGATCCCGACCTCGCGCTGGTAGAAGCTCTGGCCGGCGGTGATGAGTCGGCTCTCACCGCCCTGATGGACCGCTACGAGGAGCCGATTTTTCATTTCATTCACCGCCACATTCTGAACAACGAAGACGCGCGTGAACTCGCGCAGGAAGTTTTCGTGCGGCTGTTTTTTAACGCCGCGAAATTCAAACCCGAGGCAAAGTTCTCGACGTGGCTTTACCAAATCGCGCTGAATCTCTGCCGCGATCACGTCAAAAGCCGCCGGACGCGCCAGGCCGCGCAGACGGAGAGCCTCTCCGC
>JAYTTW010000114.1:0-29309 GCA_043744855.1 Hyphomicrobiales bacterium | reverse complement strand
CGCGTGCAAACGACAACGACGACGTGCGGAAGATTGAGGGCAAGCAGGCCGTCGATTGCAACAAATCGTTCGGATGTTTCATCTAGAAAAATTGCTGTTTTGAGCGTTTCACGTGTCAATGCACGAAGATCAGCTGACTTGTGTATGTCAAAGTCAGTATCCCAAAAAACTTGATAGTCTAAACTATGAAGAACAAACGATAGTTGTTCCTTTAGTATTGTTTTTCCATTTCCAAGATCGGCATGACAAACAAACCAATTGCGATTATTCTTTATATGCTCTAAAATTTCGCCAATTTCGGATCGACGGACAGAATACACTGGTTTTATTGCGCCCATGGCCCATGCGATGGATGCGCTATCAACAGTTCCTTTCGTAATCAAATCGATCGCGCTCACGTCGTCTGGCGCGACCGTCCGCGCAACGTGAGAATAGCGCCGAAGCCAAGTGTACTGATGCGGCGAGTTGTCTACGGTTACCGTAGTGGAACGGATTTTTTCAGCGAATTCCTTCACTCCGATTTTATGAACCGCCCCATACGCCTCAAGAGGCGATATGACAATGTCATCATCATGTGGCGAAACAATAAAAAACGTCCGCCCGAAAAATTCTGGTGATGCGAAGAAAACGCGTGCGATATCGAGATCGGACATCGAATATCCGATGAAAATTATGGCCTTTGCGGAGTTAGCGTCTTGCCGAAGCTGTTCTGACCAGCGGGAACTGGCGAAACTGTCTGTGGAGTAACTCGTGTGCGTTAACTTGATCTGGGAAGCCAGGCTCTGTATGTCGAGATTGTGCACGTATCCGTTTATGTGTATGCAAAGATGCTTATCAGATGAAATCTGAGAATCGGTCGTTTTAGCGGTCCAGACCATTTTTGAAACGAGCGCAGCCATCTCGAAGCAACAATCATAGTTGGTGGTGTACATGCGCATCCAAGGAACGGCGGCAATTATCTGATGATAGTCTTGAGTTGTCGCAATCGAAAAATTATTTATTAATTCCCGAACAAGTCCAGTTTCCCCTTCGCGCTTTGCGTAGGATTGGCTTACAATTTGGAGGGGGAAATCTGCCGTCGATCCGAGTTGCCGGGCTAACCGTCGTGCAAATTCTTTGGCATCCGGCACACTGTTGTCAGGAGAGACCATGTGGTTCTTGGCACCGTGAGAAAATCCCGCGCCTGTAAACAGCAGTGCATTTCCACGTTTCGCATGGCGGATGGCCTCGGTGAGTTCCATTCTAATTTCCCCCTGCGTGAGCACTCAAAATGTGCAGTGATCCCGCCGTAAATGCCAGAATCTGGTGCCAACTTCTGTCGTTTTGGGCGTCAATGCAAGTATAGGCGCTTGCGACGCTCAGCGACAGGAGTTCAAGCGGCGAGATCGTCCGGCGGTGTTTGCTTTACGCCGAAACCTCACGCGCCATCCACCCCAGCGCGCCGCGCCCCGCGACAACGCCCGTAGAAAAGCATCCCTGCAGGAGGTAGCCGCCCGTCGGCGCCTCCCAGTCGATCATTTCGCCGGCGATGAAGAGGCCCGGACGGCGGCGCAACATCAGGTTGGCGTCGAGTTCGTCACGAAGAACGCCGCCGGCGCTGGATATGGCGCGGCCAATTGGAGCCACGCCAACGAGGCGCAGCGGGACGGCCTTGAGGCGCGCCGCGAGTTGCGTGGCGTCGCCCGGAATTTCGCCAGCTTCCCGCAGCAAGGCGGTCGCGACGGGAAGCAGCCCCCCCGCCTTGCGCAGAAATGTCGACAGCGATTGTTTGCCACGCGGCTGCGACAGCTTTTTGGCGAGCGCGTCGAGCGAGACATCGGGCCGCAAGTCAAGGCTGATGACAGCTTCGCGATGCGCTTCGATGCTGTCGCGTAGCTGCGCCGAGCGGGCATAGATGACGCCGCCCTCGATGCCGGATTGCGTCAGCACGGCCTCGCCGGTCGTCACCTCTGCGTTAAACGTGAGCGCGATGTTTTTGAGCGGTTGGCCGGCGAATTTTTCGCGGAAATATGCGGACCATGCAACGTTGAAACCGCAATTGGCGGGGCGCAGCGGCGCGACGTCAACGCCGATCCCTTGCAGCACTCCGACCCAACCGCCGTCGGCGCCCAGATGCGGCCACGAGGCGCCGCCGAGCGCCAGCACAACGGCGTCGGCGCGGCAGGCGACATGGCTATCCGGCGTGACAAATCGCAGGGCGCCGTCGTCACAAAATCCGCTCCACGTGTGCCGCGTGCGCAACTCGACGCCGAGCCCTTCAAGTCGTCGCAACCAGGCGCGAAGCAGCGGCGAGGTTTTAAAGCTTCGCGGAAACACCCGCCGACTGCTGCCGACAAAAGTTGGCTCGCCAAGGGTTTCGCTCCACGCCCGCAAGTGTTGCGGGCCGAAGCCGTCGAGATGCGGCGCCATCCAGTCGCGCGCCTCCCTGTAACGCGACAGAAAGGCAGCGGTCGGCTCGCTGTGGGTGAGGTTCAAACCGCCGCGTCCGGCGAGCAGGAGCTTGCGCGCCGGCGTCGGCATGCGCTCGAACAGCGTCACCCGCGCGCCGCCCTGCGCCAATATTTCCGCCGCCATCAGGCCAGCCGGGCCGGCGCCAACCACCGCGAGGCGTGGCGCCTGCACGCTCAGCCCTCCCGCGACCAGTTCCACACGACGCTCAGCAGGGCGCCGACGGCCAGCAGGTGCAGCCAGAAAAACAGTCCGATGTCGATGAGTGCGCCGGGTGGCGGGGCCGAGGGCAGGCCGTTGCGCACGGCGGGAATGACGAACAGCATCGCCGCCATCCACACCATCATCGAAAACTCGACCTTGCGACCGCGCATGTTGACGCGCCAGGCGACATTGATGGCGCTGCCCACGACAAGCGCCAGCGAGATCGTCGCCATCAGCGTCAAGAAAATCACGCCGGGCGAGCGTGAAATCTGGTACTCGACGTTGAGCGCGGCGTCGGCGCTTGCCTCGCCCTTCACGCCAAGCTTGAAGCCGTGCGTAATTCTTTGCATTTCGAGATCGGGAACGGCGCCGGGGGCGCCCGGACGCCCGACGCGGATGTGAAAATCGCCGCCGTGCCTGTCGAAAGGGTAATCGAGGGTGTCGCCATATTCGAGCGGCAACATCGTGCTCCATGGCACCGGCGAAGTACCGGCTTTGAAGACGTGTGTCAGCACGCTGGAGCCGGTGTCGATTTCAACCGCGATGTCAGCGATCAAGCGGCTTTTGTCTGCGACGAGCGAGGATGTCATGTCGGGCGTCAGCGTGACGAGAACGGTATCGTGCAAGAAGTCGAGCCCGCTGAGCCGCGCTTCAACTGGCAACGACCCAGGCGGTACTCCTGAAATTTCGACGGAGGGAGACCCCTCGCGCAGAAACAACGTAAGCACGCCGAGATATACGAGAAGGAAGGCGCCAACGGCGATCCACAACGGGTTTCGGCCGCTCAAGCTGCGCGGCATGCCGGCGGGTCGCGTGACGGGCGGCGTGCCGGGATTTGGTTTTGCGTAAGTTTTCAGGGCGGAAGCTTGCTGGGGTGAAGCTTGCGCGCGTGAAGTTTGCGGGCGTGTCAGATCCGCCGGCTCCTCGACCGCAGGCAAGGCTGCGGCCGACCTGGCGAGCCGAAGCTCTTCCTCCGCCGCTGTCGCATCCAGATTTGCAGAGGCGATCTGCGCCTCGATCTGCCCCAGCCGATCAGAAAGGACCGCATGAGTTTCGGATTCTGCGTAGCCTTTGCAGGCATGACGGAGGGCGTCAAAATATTCCACATAACGGTTCGGATTGTCCTGTGACACGTTCAGCGCCCTCCCTGCGGCGCTTTCGTGCCATAACAACGCGGCAGGCGCCAGTGTTGCGCTTTCGCTCAGCCGCCGGTTTCGTTAGCGGGGCAACGCGTGATAACCAACGCGCATGAACCAGCACGCCAAACGTCGTCATCAGGCGGGGCTTCGCGCCAGCGAACCGCCGCCGCCCCCGCCGCCGCCGCCAGCGCCACGCCCGCAGGCCCAGCCCGTCGCGGCAGGCCTGCATGAATTCACCGTCACGCAAGAGCAGGCGGGCGCGCGGCTCGACCGGCTGCTGGCGGAGGCACTGCCTGGCCTGTCGCGCACCCGCGTCAAGCACCTGATCGAGGCGGGCTTTGTCACCATGGGGGATCTGCGCGCCTCAGACGCCAGCCAGAAGGCGCAGGCTGGCAAGCACATTGTCATAAACGTGCCCGAGCCTGAGGCAGCCGAGCCGGTCGGCGAAGCAATTCCCCTCGATGTCGTCTTTGAGGATGAGCATCTCATCGTCATCAACAAGCCGGCGGGCCTCGTCGTGCATCCCTCGCCGGGCCACGAAAATGGCACGCTGGTCAATGCGCTGATCGCCCATTGCGGCGCGTCGCTGTCTGGCGTGGGCGGCGTCAGGCGGCCGGGCATCGTCCACCGTCTCGACAAGGACACGACCGGCCTGCTCGTCGTCGCCAAGACAGATATTGCCCATCAGGGCCTCGCGGCGCTGTTCGCCGACCATGGCCGCACCACCAATTTCACCCGCCAGTATCTCGCGTTCATCTGGGGCGCGCCAGACCGCCGCAAGGGTTCAATCGATGAGCCCGTTGGCCGGCACGGCTCGCAACGCGAAAAACAGACGGTGACGCGCGGCATCCGGGGCCGCGCGGCGATCACCCATTATGTTGTCGAGGAAACCTTCGGGGCCGAGAAAGACGGCAAGCCGCTGGTCGCGCGCATAAGGTTGACGCTGGAGACCGGCCGCACCCATCAAATCCGCGTGCATCTCGCGCACATCAATTGCCCGGTCATTGGAGACGCACTTTACGGGGCTGGGTTCCGCACTAAAATGACGTTGTTGTCGCCAGAAGCCAAAGCGCAGGCGGCAGCTTTGGGACGGCAGGCGCTGCATGCAGCCGTGCTCGGCTTCGATCATCCCGTGACGGGTGAGCCGATGCTGTTTGAGAGCAAGCTGCCGGAGGATATGACGATGCTGGCGCGGTCGCTGCGGGATTTGTGAGGGCGTTTGGTATCCACGTCAGGTGGGTGTCGCGCGTTAAAACCCTGAAATTTGCCGCGATTCCGATGCAGTCAGTCGACAACCGTCGAAATCGGCCCGGCGCGACGCAACAACTCGCCTGTCCAAATGTTAACCTTGCCGTAGGCGGGCGTTAACTTGAGCGCCCTCTTAAAGACACGGTTGACCACTCCTATATGAGCGTCAGTCAGTCGGCGGTGCGCCGCGGCTGGCAGGGGCTGCCACAAGTGGGGCCCAGAAGGAGACTAACATGGCTGCCGCGCTTCCGATGATTTCCGCCGATTCCGGTTTGTCCCGCTATTTGACCGAGATTCGCCGGTTTCCGATGCTGACGCCCGAAGAGGAATACATGCTCGCCAAACGCTGGCGGGAACATGGTGACCGGGACGCCGCGCACAAGCTTGTGACATCGCACCTTCGCCTCGTCGCCAAACTGGCGATGGGTTATCGCGGTTATGGCCTGCCCATTGGCGAAGTTGTCTCTGAAGGCAACATCGGCCTGATGCAGGCGGTGAAGCGGTTCGAACCGGAAAAGGGTTTCCGCCTCGCCACTTATGCGATGTGGTGGGTCCGCGCCTCGATTCAAGAGTATATTTTGCGCTCGTGGTCACTGGTGAAAATGGGGACGACGGCGAATCAAAAGAAGCTGTTCTTCAACCTGCGCAAGGCAAAGAGCAAAATTTCCGCGTTGGAGGAGGGCGACCTGCGGCCGGATCAGGTGGAGATTATCGCAACCCGTCTGGGCGTGACGCAGAAAGACGTCATCGACATGAACCGACGCCTCGGCGGCGACGCCTCGCTGAATGCGCCAATCCGCCAGGATAGCGAGTCCGGTGAATGGCAAGACTGGCTTGTTGATGACAGCGCCAGCCAGGAACATATCCTGGCCGAGCAGGAGGAAGCGGGAAACCGCCACTCCGCGCTGCGTGACGCGCTCGTGGTGCTCAACGAACGCGAGCGTCGCATCTTCGAGGCGCGGCGTCTGAGCGAGGACCCGGCTACCCTCGAAGCCTTGTCGGTAGAGTTTGGCGTTTCACGCGAACGCGTGCGGCAGATTGAGGTTCGGGCTTTTGAAAAAGTGCAGGACGCCGTGAAGAAGGGCGTCGCCAAGCTGGAAATGCCGTCGATGGCCGCGCGCCTTGTGGCTCCGACAGCACCGGTCGGGGCAAGCTCCGCGCGGTAGGTTCGGGCTCAAATAACATTCTGGTTTTCAGGCCTCCGGCGCAGATTGCGGCGGGGGCCTTTTGTCGTCAGGTTCTGCAACCAAAGCCGGAGGGGAGCGTTTCAAATTTTGTGGCTGCAACGCCGCCGGCGCGATTCCTCAAAAAAGTTTCGAAGGCGGCACATGATCGCGATATCGGATCGTCAGGATGGCTCAGCCCTTTGCGAAGCCACGTTGAATGTTAACGGGCAGCTCAAACGGCTAAAACTTGACCCGCGCACGACGTTGCTCGACGCGCTGCGCGAGCATTTGCATCTGCCGGGGACGAAAAAGGGGTGCGACCACGGCCAATGCGGCGCCTGTACGGTGTTGATTAACGAACGCCGGATCAACTCTTGTTTGATGTTGGCGGTCATGCTCCGCAGCGACGATAACATCACGACCATTGAAGGCCTGGGCAACGCCGGCTCCCTCAACGCGCTTCAATCGGCTTTTGTGCGACATGACGCCTATCAGTGCGGTTACTGCACACCGGGTCAAATCTGTTCAGCTACGGGCATGTTGCGCGAGATTGCAGCGGGCGCACCCAGCCATGCCACGCAAGACATTGCGGCGTCGCCGGCGCTTACGGAAGCGGAAATACGCGAGCGCATGAGTGGCAACATTTGCCGCTGCGGCGCCTATTCCAACATCGTCGAAGCCATTCTTGAAGTCGCTGGAGGCGGACGATGAGAGGCTTTACGTATGAGCGCCCAGCGAGCATCGCGCAGGCGGTTGCTGCGGCGCGCAAAGCGAACTCGAAATTCATCGCGGGCGGCACAAATCTGCTCGACCTGATGAAGCTCGAAATCGAAACGCCAGCCCATCTGATCGATGTCAATCACTTGGGTCTCGACAAGATTGTGGCGACGCCGGAAGGCGGTTTGCGCATTGGCGCGATGGTTCGCAATAGCGATCTGGCTGGCGACGCGCGCGTGCGGCGCGACTACGCTGTGTTGAGCCGGGCGATCGTCGCGGGCGCCTCCGGACAGTTGCGCAATCGCGCGACGACCGGCGGCAACCTCTTGCAACGCACACGCTGCCCGTATTTCTACGATACCAACCAGCCCTGCAATAAACGCCAAGCCGGCTCGGGCTGCGCCGCACTTGATGGATTTTCACGCCAACTGGGAGTGGTTGGGGTCAGCCGTGAGTGCATCGCCACCAACCCTGGCGATATGTCCGTCGCTTTGCGGGTGCTTGACGCCAAGGTCGAGTTGGTAAGCGAAGACGGCGGCGCGAGAAGCGTTGACATCGCCGACTTCCACGTGCTCCCGGAAAACCATCCGCAGACGGAAACGGTGCTGAAGGCCGGCGAGTTGATCACCGCCGTCACACTGCCCGCGCCCGTCAAGGGCACGCATATCTACCGAAAGGTTCGTGATCGCGCGTCCTACGCGTTTGCAGTCGTGTCTGTCGCCGCGATCCTCGACCGTAATGGACAAGGCCGGGTGGCGTTTGGCGGCGTGGCGCCGAAACCCTGGCGCATGGCGTCAGCCGAATCGGAATTTTCCAAGGGAGCCGCGTCCGTTGTCAACACGGCGTTCGCTGAGGCGACGCCATCGAAACAAAACGAGTTCAAAATCAAGCTCGCCGAGCGGGCGTTGGCGGCTTGCATCGACAAAGCGAGGCAGCTTTCATGAAGTTTTCCAGTCCCGCTGGCATGACGCCAGCCGATGGCAATCGATGGCTTGGCAGGCCGCTCGACCGGATCGACGGGCCACTCAAGACGTCCGGCGCCGCGCCTTACGCAGGCGAATTTCGCGATGGCGCCAACAATCACGGTTTGGAGGCTTACGGCTTGCCGGCTTACGGTTCGCCCGCTTACGGCTTCATTGTTGGAGCGGGCGTCGCCAAAGGTAAAATTACCCGCCTTGATGTTGCTGCGGCCAAACGCGCGCCCGGCGTTCTCGCCGTGCTCTCCACGCTGGATTTCAAGCGGCTGCCGCTTGGGAAAATGAACGTCGCGGCGCTGTTTGGTGGCGCTGACATTCAGCATTATCATCAAGCGATCGCGTTGGTTGTCGCGAAAACATTCGAGCAGGCTCGCGCTGCGGCCTGTCTTTTGGAGGTGCGCTATGCGGTTGCGGATGGCGAGTTCGATCTGCACGCCGCCGCTGCTTCAGCGCCGTATTTCAAGGGCGAGGACCACCCTTCAGCAAAGCATGTTCGCGAGGTGGAAAAAGCCCTCGCGGAAGCGGAGGTAAGCCTCGATCAGACCTACACCACCCCGGACCAGACTCACGCCATGATGGAACCCTTCGCGACAGTGGCGCAGTGGCGCGACGGCGTCCTCAATTTGTGGACCGCGAACCAGATGATTGCGTGGGGCAAGCGCGACATTGCCATCACCCTCGGCATTTCGGCAAAAGCGGTTCGCCTTCATGCGCCATTTATTGGCGGCGGATTTGGCGGCAAGCTGTTTGTGCGCGCCGATGCGGCGCTCGCCGCGTTAGGGGCGCGTGAGACAAAAATGGCGGTCAAAGTGGTGATGGCCCGGCCAACCATGATCAACAATTCGACGCACCGCGCAGCGACCATTCAGCGTATTCGTATCGGCGCGACGCGCGCCGGCAAGATGACAGCCATCGCGCACGAAAGCATTTCGGGGAACGTTAGGGGTGGCGAACCGGAAGAGGCTGTCTCGCAAACCCGGTTGCTCTACGGCGTCGACTCGTTGCTGGCGTCGACGCGGCTGGCGCATCTCGATTTGCCCGAGGCCAATGCCATGCGTGCCCCGGGCGAAGGCGCCGGTATGATGGCGCTGGAAGTCGCGATGGACGAGATGGCGGAGAAGCTCGCGCTGGATCCGGTGGAATTCCGTATCCTCAATGACACACAGGTGGACCCGCAAAATCCGCAACGGAAATTTTCACAACGCAAGCTGGTTGAGTGCCTGCATCTCGGCGCTGAGCGTTTCGGCTGGTCGAAGCGCAAGTCGCGGCTTCGCCCTGGCGGTCCTGGCGGCGTTCGCGATGGCGATTGGCTGGTCGGCATGGGAATGGCGGTCGGCTTTCGCGACAGTCCGTTGTTGAAGTCGGGCGCCCGCGTGCGTCTCGACGCTGCGGGCACGGTAACGGTCGAGACTGACATGACCGACATAGGTACGGGAAGTTACACCATCATCGCACAAACAGTTGCGGAGACCTTGGGCGTACCTATCGAGCGCGTCGTCGTCCGGCTCGGCGATTCGGAGCTGCCGGTTTCCGCAGGCTCTGGCGGCCAGTTCGGCGCGGCAAGTTCCACGGGTGGCGTGTTCGCTGCCTGCATGAAGTTGCGTGAAACGGCAGCGCGCAAGCTGGGGGTCAATTCGGCTGACGCTGAATTTTTCGATGGTAACGTGCGGTCGGGAAATTTCGCCGGCTTGCTGGCGGAGGCCGCCAAGGACGGCGAAATCGTCGAGGAAGATGCGCTTGAGCCGGGCAACCTCACCACCGAATATCAAGTGTCGACGTTTGCCGGGCATTTTGTCGAGGTCGGCGTCGACCGGTTTACCGGTGAGGTTCGCGTGCGTCGGATGCTCGCCGTGTGCTCCGCCGGGCGTATCCTCAACCCCAAGTCGGCGCGCAGTCAGGTGATTGGCGCGATGACGATGGGCGTCGGCTCAGCGCTGATGGAGGAGTTGCACGTCGACACCCATCGCGGCTTTTTCGTCAACCATGATCTGGCTGGTTATGAGGTGCCAGTACATGCCGACATACCGCATCAGGACGTGATCTTTCTCGACGGCGACGATCCCATTGCGTCGCCGCTCAAAGCCAAGGGCGTTGGAGAACTCGGGCTTTGCGGCGTTGCGGCGGCCATTGCAAACGCCGTGTACAACGCTACCGGCGTTCGCGTGCGCGACTATCCCCTGACAATGGACAAACTGATTGGCGGCCTCCCGGCGACCGGGTGAGCCGGCAGAAAGTTCCGCGTCGCAGAATGATCGGGATGCGCGTGCAGGGCGCCCGAATACGTGCGCTCGTTCCAGGAACTCGACGTTCTCGACTTCGTGCCGGAAATAAAAGATATCTACAATCCCGATTTCACGCCGGTGAAACTTTAAGGTTTGCGGAGAGGATGCAGTTATTGAGCGAACCGCAGAGCCTGGTCACCGCGAGCGCCATACCTGCGGCGGCGGGGCCGGCCATCACCATCCGCAATATCAGCCAGCGTTTTGGCGACATCGGCGATCCCAACACCGTGCTGGCGCTCGACGATGTTTCGCTCGATGTTGCGCGCGGCGAGTTCGTCTGCCTGCTCGGTCCATCGGGTTGCGGCAAGTCGACGTTGCTCAACATCGTCGGCGGCCTGTTTCATCCGACGCAGGGCGAGGTGCATGTCGCCGGGCGAAAGGTTGACGGGGCGCCGCGTCCAGACGAAATCGCATTCGTGTTTCAGGAAAGCACCCTGTTTCCGTGGTACACGGTAATCGAAAATTTTCGTATCGCGTTGAAGTTTCAGCGCGTGCCGAAGTCCGAATGGGATGATCGCGCCATGGCGGCGTTGAGTGCGGTGGGCATGGCGAGCTTCGCCCGTCATTATCCTGGCCAGCTCTCGGTTGGTATGCGGCAACGCGTCAACATGGCGCGCGGCATCTGCGTCAAAACCAGTATTCTGCTGATGGACGAGCCGTTCGCCGCGCTCGATGAGCAGACGCGAATGGTGCTCGGTGAAGACCTTTCCATCTTGTTGGCGAAAACCGCCAAGACCATTGTGTTCGTGACGCACTCGCTGGCCGAAGCCGTGTTTTTGTCAGACCGTATTGTCGTCATGACGGCGAGACCGGGTAGAATAAAAACCATCATCAACGTCAGCGAGCCGCACCCGCGCTCACCAGAGTTCATGTTGGAGCCGCGCTTCAGCGAATTGCGCAATGAATGTTACGCGCTGTTGCGCGATGAAATTCGACAGACGATGGCGTTGCAACGCGATTCCCAGGCAGTCAGGGCCTGAGCCATGAAAAACGAAAATATCTCGCAGCGGCTGATCCAACTGGGGTTCGTCATCGTCGCCGGCGTTGCATGGTACTGGATCACCGCGACGGGAAAAGTCTCGCCGCTGTTTCTGCCGCGTCCGGAGAATGTGTGGGCCGCCTTTACGCGTCTGCTCGATCGCGACCAGTTCTGGCCGCCGGTGCGTGTGACATTGGCAACCATCGCGCAGGCCTACGCGATTGCGGTCGTTTGCGGCGTTGCGGCGGGCTATCTCATCACGCGCTCGAAGTTCGCCACCGAGGCTGTCGAGCCGATTGTTGCGGGCCTGTTCACCATACCGATCACACTGTTCTTCCCAATGTTCATCCTGTTTTTCGGAATTGGCACGGGATCAAAGATCGCCTACGGCGCCGTTTATGCGTTTTTCCCGATAGCCCTCAATACAATCGCAGGGCTCGGCAACGTCGAGGCGCGCTATCTGCAAGCGGCGCGTTCCATGGGTGCAGGCCGCTTCGAAACCTTTCGGCACGTGCTGGCGCCGCACGCCTTCCCGGTGCTGCTGACGGGCTTGCGGATTGGCTTCTTCATCTGCTTCGCGTCGGTGCTTGGCGGGGAAACCCTTTCCTCTGTCGCCGGGGTTGGACGCAACATCGCGCTCGCCGCCGAGTTGATGGAGCCGGCGCGCATGTATGCGTGGATCGGTTTCGTCATCGCCACAGCCATCACGCTCAACATGCTGGTGACGACGCTCGAAAATCATGCGGCGCGCAGCGAGGCTTGGCGATGAGTGCGGAGGCTTCACAATGAGCGCGCTGACGCAGCGTTCGCCGCTGACTGGCGTGTCCCGCAGCAACGCGGTGCGGCTGACGCGCTGGGCGATTTTGCTGCTGCTGGCGGGAATGGCTGAAATCTACGGGCGGTATTTTGCCGACCCCGCATTCATGCAGCCGCCGAGCGCGATTGCGAAAGCCTGGGTCGACCCCATTATGAGCGACCCGCGCATCATACGCGCGTTGGGCCTGACGGTTGTTGAAATCTCCGCCGCCTATCTGCTGGCGAGCGTCGTTGGCTTTTTTGTGGGTGTCGGCATCGGCTCGACCAATTTGTCGCGCAAATCGCTATATCCGGTGGTGTTGCTGCTTTACGCCATCCCGCAGGTTTCGCTGATGCCGTTGGTGGTGCTGCTGTTTGGCCTTGGGCCTGCGGCGAAAATATTTTTCGGTTTCAGCCACGGCGTGTTTCCAGTTATCGTCAACGTCGTCGCCGGCATGCGCAACGTCAACAAATTGTACCTGCGGGCGGCTGAATCGATGGGCGCATCGCGCGCCGAGGTCATCCGGCACGTTTTGTTTCCAAACATGGCTCCGGCGTTTTTTACCGGCTTGCGCCTCGCCATGACGCTGACATTGCTTGGCGTCATTCTAGCCGAGCTCTATGTGTCGACGGGCGGCATCGGCTACTACACGCGCCTTTATGCGGAGAGCTACAATCCCGCGCCATTGTTCGCGCTCGTCGGGACACTCGCCGTCATTGCAATCGCCTTCAATTCCGTTGTTCGTATTCTCGAACGTCGCTTGACACCTAGGGGCCGCGCGCCTGGGCGCCGCGTGTCGCCAACCCCCACCCAAGCCAAGGAAAGTCCGGGCGTATGAACATCGTCGGCGTGGATATCGGCGGCACTTTCACGGATCTCGTCGGCTGCATCGACGGGCGCATCGTCACTTCGAAAACCTCCACAACGTCTGCCGATCCGACGCGTGGCGTCGCTGAAAGCCTGCGCCTGGCAAAGACCGATCTGCCGGGGCTCGGCGAATTTCTGCACGGCTCAACCATCGCCATCAATACGGTGCTGGAGCGCAAAGGCGCTGTCACAGCCTTGCTGACGACGCGCGGGTTTCGAGACGTTTACGCCATCGGTCGCAGCAACCGCATCGAGGCGTTCAACCTGTTCTTTCACCGGCCGAAGCCGCTGGCGCCACGTCGCCTGACCTTTGAAGTCGATGAGCGCCTGAACCCGGCGGGACAGGCGTTGAAGCGGCTTGATACCGCGCAGGTTGAAGCCATTGCGCTCGCACTGCGCGCTCAGGGCGTCGAAGCGGTCGCGGTGTGCTTGTTGCACTCCTATGCCAACCCGGCGCATGAACGCGCTGTCGGGGAAGTTCTGCGGCGCGTCAATCCCGGCATGTTCGTGACCTTGAGCCACGAAATCCTGCGCGAGTTTCGCGAATACGAGCGCACCTCGACGACCGCGCTCAATGCTTACGTCGGGCCGCGCGTCAGCCATTACCTGCAGACGCTCGAAACCTACCTGCGGGCGGAAAAGTTCACCGGCAAGATGCACATGATGCGCTCCAACGGCGGCGTCATGTCGGTGGCGCAAGCCAAGAGCCAGCCCGTATCGATGATGGAATCAGGGCCAGTCGCGGGCATGATCGGCGCCGGAAAACTGGCGCTGCATCTCGGCATCCAGCGATGCATCGGTTTTGACATGGGCGGCACGACGGCAAAATGCAGCCTGATAACCAATGGCGCGCCAGCGGTTGAAGATGGTTACGTCATTGGCGACTTGGCAAGCGGTCAGCCGATGCAGTTGCCGGTTGTCGATATTGTCGAGGTCGGCACCGGCGGCGGCTCTATCGCGTGGGTCGACGGCGCGGGCGGCTTGCATGTCGGGCCGACGAGCGCCGGCGCCGACCCTGGCCCGGCCTGCTATGGCAAAGGCTCGCTCGATCCCGTCATCACTGACGCGGATCTTGTGCTCGGCCGAATCAATCCGCAGCGTTTTCTTGGCGGTGGCATGCCACTCGATGTCGCCGCCGCAACGCGCGCCATTGAGGCGAAAGTCGGCCGCCCGTTGCAAATGTCGGCAAAGGAAAGCGCGCTCGGCATTGCGACAATCGCCGACACCGCGATGTCGCTCGCCGTGCGCGCGGTCTCGGTCAACAAGGGCGTCGATCCGCGCGAAACCTCAATGATCGCGTTTGGCGGCGCGGGGCCGCTGCACGCGATTGCCGTGGCGCGGGAAATTTATATTCCGCGCGTCATCATTCCAAAGTTGCCGGGCACTTTCTCAGCGCTTGGCATGTTGATGGCCAACTGGCGTCAGGATTTTGTGCGCACGCTTGTCGGCAGACTGGAGCAAATCGACGCCGTCCTGGTGCAAAAAGTGTTTGCGGAACTGACCGCTGAAGCCGACGCGCAACTGGCCCGCGACGGCGTGGCGCGTGAGGGCGCCAAATTCGATTATTTTGCTGATCTGCGTTACGTCGGCCAGGAACACGCGCTGCAAATTCCGTTACGCGATGTCGCCATGCTGAGCGGCGACACGCACGAAGTACGCTCGCTGTTCCATGCCGAGCACGAGCAACGCTACGGCCAGGCCGCCGTTGATGAGCGACTGGAAGTCGTCAACCTGCGGCTGGTGCTAACAGCAGCGCGCGCCGATACGATTGCCGAGGAATGGATGGTCGAGCCATGGCGCGTTAGCGAAACAGCTGTCGAGGAAACGCGCGACGTTATCTTCGACAACGCGGAGAAACCGCTGCTGACGCGCATATTGTGGCGCCCGGCGATGCCGGCTGGCATGAGCTTCGTCGGCCCGGCTATCATCGAGGAGCCAAACTCGACGATTCTCATTCATCCAGGCGATAAGGTTACGGTGACCCCAACCGGCCATCTCGTCGTCGATATTCACTTTGCCGATTGAGGCGCGCATGTCGGACGTCAACGCTCACCCCATCACCGTCGAAGTCGTCCGCAACGCCATCGTCGCTTACGCCGATGAGATGGGCAATGCGCTCTGCAAAGCGGCCTACAACATGATGATCTATGAAGTGCGCGACTATTGTTGCGGGCTTATCGATCTTGAAGGACGCATGATTTCGCAGAACCGCGGCGGGTTGCCGATTTTTCTGGCCGATCTTGGCGTTGCGGTTGAAGACGCGGTTGCGCGCTGGGGACGCGACGGCTTCAAACCCGGCGACGTGTTGATCATGAATCATGGCGAGACGTGCGGTCAGCATCTCAACAACGTCGTCATTTCCGCGCCGGTGTTTCATAAGGGCGAACTCGTGGCGTTTACCTCGAACCGCGCGCACTGGGTCGACATTGGCGGCGCGCGCATCGGCTTCGGGTCGTCGGCGACGACGGAAATTTTCGCGGAGGGCGTTCAAATGCGCTCGCTGAAAATCTACGAGGCCGGCAAGCGCAACGATACCTTGTGGCAAATCATCAACGACAATTTGCGGTTTCCCGCCGCAGCGCTTGGCGACATGCGGGCGCAGATTGCTTCGTGCCAGTTGGGCGCGCGCCGATACGACGAGTTGCTGACCCGTTATGGCCGCAGCACGGTTGAAGCCTGCATCGCGCGCATCTGGGACCAGGCCGATGTGGCGGTGCGCAAGGTCATCGAGAACATACCCGACGGGTATTACTCGGCGGAAAGTTTTCTCGATAACGACGGGCGCGATCTGGATACGCCGTTGCGCATCAAGGTGGGCGTGCGCGTCGATGGGTCGAAGATGTTGATCGATTTCTCGGAGATGAATCCGCAGACCAACAGTCCCGTCAATTCAGGTCGCTCGGGAGGTATCGCCGCCGCGCGTGTCGCCTTCAAGGCGCTCACTTCGCCCGATCTCGACGTCAATGAAGGTTGTTTCCGGGCGCTTGAAGTCATCCTGCCGGAGGGCACGATGCTGTCCGCGCGGCCTGGCGCGGCTCTGGGCCTGTGGAGCATCGCGCTGCCAACCACCATCGACACAATTTTGAAGGCGTTGGCGCCAGCGCTGCCGAAAATGATTCCAGCCGCTCACAAGGGCGACATGGGCGGCTGCTCGTTTTACGGCATGACGCCGGAGCGGGGCCGGTTTCTGCTGATGAATATTTTTGGCGGCGGCTGGGGCGGCCGTCCGCACGAAGACGGCGAGGACGCGTCGGTCTCCGTATGTCAGGGCGACGTGCGCAATTCGCCGGTGGAACTGCAGGAAATCCGCTATCCCTTCTTGATTGAAAACCATGCGTTGCGCGAAGATAGCGGCGGCGCCGGAAAATTTCGTGGCGGCCTCGGCGTCGAGCTCACCTACAGGTGTCTTGTGCCGTGTCAGGTGAACATCAATTTCGAACGCACGAAAATGCCGCCGTGGGGGTTGAATGGCGGCGGCGCGGGCGGCGCCAACTACGCGGTGATACGTTACGCCAGCGGCGCGCCGGAGAAGGTCGTTCTCAAGGGTACGCAACTTGCGTTGCTGGCCGGCGACAGCGTGGCGTTCTTCACCGCTGGCGGCGGCGGTTATGGCGATCCGCACGCGCGCTCGCAGGAAGCAATGCAAAGCGATCTGCGTGAAGGGTTCGTGTCGTCCGCCAAAGCCGCCGCGCTTTATGGCTGCTATCGCTGAGGAACTGTCATGTCGGTTACGGCCATTCACCGGGCGCGCAACGCCATTCTCCAAGAGGAGATGGAGAAAGCCGGCGTCGATGCGCTGCTGGTTTATGGCAATTCATGGCATGCGGATGCGCTGCGCTACGCGACCGACTTCGGCATTCAGGAAGGCCAGGCGCTGGCGCTCGTCGGGCGCGACGGCGCAGTAACGTTGCTGCTGGATGATCGCGGCGAAGTCGACCGCGCCGTGGCCGACGGAAATTGCGAAGTGGTGTTCGCGCCAAAGCTCATCGAGAGGGCGCGCGAACTGTTGGCGCGCACTGGCAATCGTCGTGTGGCGGCGGCGCCTTGGCGCCTGATGCCGTTTGGCTTGACACGGGAAGCGCGCGATCTGCGGATTTCCGACGGCGGCGCCATTCTCGATCATTTGCTGATGGGCAAACGCGATTTTGAGGTCGACGCGGTCCGCCGCGCCGCCAAACTGGCCGACGCCGGCTATGAAGTGTTTCGCGCCGCTGTACGTCCGGGCCGGCGGGACTACGAACTGATTGGTGAAATCGAGGCGTTTTTTCGCGCCCACAAAGTTCCGGAAAATTTCATGATCATCGGCGTTGGTGGCGTCGAGGTGCGCGGCATGGCGCCGCCGGTTGGCAAAGTCATCAAGGCCGGCGATCTGGTGACGACGGAGCTGACGCCGTGCGTTGAAGGATATTATGCGCAGGTTTGCCGCACGCTTGTGGCGGGTGAACCGAGCGCCCTGCAACGCAAATCATTCGCGGTTTTCCAGGAGGCGCTGGAGGCGGGCTTGGCGGCGGTGCGCACCGGGGTCGCCGCCTCGGCCATCGCGCTGGCGGAAAACGAAGTATTCCGCAAATACGATCTCGGCAAATACGTCACCTCTGAATATACGCGCGTGCGTGGCCACGGCATCGGGTTGTTCCCGGACCAGAGACCGCAACTGCTCGAAGACATCCACATTCCCGTGCTCGAGAACTCGACCATTATCGTGCATCCCAACACCTATCATCCTGATGTTGGTTACATGGTGCTCGGCGACACCATCATCGTGCGCGCCGACGGCCATGAATGTCTCGGCGGCCTGTCGCGCGATCTGCTTTCCACTCCGGCCTGAGGTCCAAAATGCGCCGCGGATTCTACGGATGGGACGAGACGGAACTTCCGCTTTCGGCGCTGTCGGAACGCACCCGTCGCCTGCAGGAGGCCATGCGCGTCGCCGGTCTCGATGGTCTGCTGATTTATACAAACATCGCCCGGCCGGCGGCTGTATCGTGGCTGACAGGCTTCACGCCCTACTGGTCTGAAGGGCTGCTTTTCGTGCCACCAGATGGCGCGCCGGATTTCGCCACCGCGCTCTCCAACCGCGTCGCCGAATGGATGCGTGCGGTGACGCCTACTGGCAGCATACTTTGCACGCCGCAACCGGCGAAATTTTTCGGCGAACGTCTGGCTGGCGAGCGCGGCGCCAAACGTATCGGCGTTCCCGAACTTGAACTGCTGCCCGGCGGACTGGCGGCGGAGTTCATGGCGGCGGCGCCGGCAGTGGAACTCGTCGACGCCACAGCGCTGTTTCGTGCGGCGCGCCAACGTGACGCTGCGGAAGCAACGTTGTTTGCGCGTGCCGCGCGCATCGCCTCGAATGGTTTCGCAGAGGTCGCCTCGCTGGCGCTGGTGGAACCGTTGCAGGCGCTCGGCGCCTTGGAGAAATCGGCGCGGGATGCGCGCGCGGAAGAAGTTTATGTCGCCCTCGCGCCAGACCTTTCGCGCAATGCAAACTTTGTTCGGGTGGACCGCGCCGGCGAAGTGGCTGCATCGTTCGCGCTGCGCGCATCGGTCGCCTACAAATCGACGTGGGTCCGGCGCACCAAAAGTTTTTCGCGTGATCGCGAAACCGCAAAAGTGTTTGCCTCGCTCGATGAGCGATTTGAGCAAGGCTGCGCTGACCTGCATGGCGCAGCGCCGATGGGGCCACAGATCGCTTCGATATTTTCTGCGCATGACGGCGCCCGCGTCGTGGCGTGGTCCCTGGAGGCGTGTCGCGGCTCCTATCCGCTGGAATATCTGGCGGGCGACGGCGAGGCCGCCAACGAAAAAACATCGTCGGCGGGCGCGGTCCTTGCGGTCGAACTTTCCGTGCAGGGGCGGCGTTGGTTGGCGCAGCGGCCGCTCGGCATCGCGTAGAGCTTTATAGGCTTAGTGTGGGAACGCCTATGTCGGGTCTCGCGCAGGCAAAGCCGGTGCAGATTTGAGCGCTAATTCCGCCGGCGCCCACAAGACGCTTGCAGCGTTCAATAAACGTCGGCCTGATAACGTCCGGCCTTTTTCAGCGCGGCGACAAATGCGATGGCGTCCTGCGTTGATCGAACGCCGTGTTGAGAAACGATGTCGACGAGCGCCGCCTCGACGTCTTTGGCCATGCGTTTGGCGTCGCCGCAGACGTAGAAGTGGGCGCCTTCCGCCAGCCATTGCCAGAGCGAAACGCCAACTTCGCGCATGCGATCCTGCACGTAGAACTTTTGCGCGCCATCGCGTGACCAGGCCAGTGACAGGCGCGACAGCACGCCGCGTTCGCGCATGGAGTCGAGTTCCTCGCGATAAAAAAAGTCTTGATTCATTCGTTGATGACCGAAGAACAGCCAGTTCTTGCCGGGCGCCTGAGTACTATCGCGCTCCTGCAAAAACGCGCGAAAGGGCGCGACGCCGGTCCCTGGCCCAACCATGATGACCGGAGTTTGCGGATTTTCCGGCAGCGAGAAATTGTGCGCCTTCTGGATATAAACCTTGGTGGCTTCGCCAGTGGCGGCGCGATCCGCCAGCCAGGTGGAAGCGATGCCGAGGCGCTGGCGTTTGCCGATCTTGTAGCGGACGGCGTCAACAGTCAGGCTCAGTCTTCCCGGCGCCGCTTTGGGCGATGACGAAATCGAGTAGAGTCGCGGCTGCATGGGTTCGAGGGCATCGACAAAAGCTTCCGGATGCGGGCGCGCCGCACTGAATTTTTGCAGGGCGGCGAAAACGTCGAGGTTCGCGGCGTCTCCGTCGGGATCGTCGCCCTGCGCCAACGCGCGTGCGGTTTGCCGCGTCTTGCCGCCGGTAATGTAGGACATCAGTTCGAAAAGACTGTCAGGCGCGGCGCCGAGCGAGACCTCGTCGCGTAGCACATCGCGCAAGGTGCGACCGCGCAAGGGGGTTGTGTGCGCAGCGCCGAGCATGGCGATGATCTGATCGACGTGGCCGGGATCATTTTTGGGAAACACGCCGAACGAATCGCCAACCACGTAATCGAGACCACTGCCGGTGAGATCGAAATCGATGTGCCATGTGTCCTTTTCAGAGTCGGCGCGGTTCAGTTTTCTGCGGCCCACAAAGGCGGCGATGGCGGGCGTCTCACGCGAGGCGCCGATCGCTGCTGGCGAAGCAGCTGCGGCCGTCAGCGGCGGCGTCGCGCTGGCGCCAGCTTTGGCGTCAATTTCAACGGACAGCTCTTTCAGCATACGTGCGGTTTCCTTGCCGCCGGGCGCGCATAAATTCAGGCGCGTCTCCTGCTTGCCGAAAAGCGCGTTGGCGTAATCGGCGCAATTGTAGCCGCACTGGCCGCAATCCTGTTGCGCCATGGCCGCCATCAGGCGCGGCGCAAGCGGTTTTTGCGCAGCCAGCGTCATGCGTTCGCCGAGTGGCATGGCCGGGTCGTGCCACGGCGCGTCGTCATTGTCGGCGAGCGCAAGCGTCGGAGTTTGCGCTGCATCGGTGACGACCCCCGCTGGTGGGGGCGATGGCTCGCTCGTCAACAGGGTCGCCGCCAGAAAACCTGAAAGCCAGGCGCGCTGTTCAGGCGAGAAGGGAGCGGTTTCTGGCACCAAAACGACGGGCGCTGGCGTGACGTGCAAGGTCATGGCGTGCGAAGTCATGGCGTGCAAGGTCATGGCGTGCGAAGTCATGGCGCCGGCTCCATCGTCATCGCCTGCAGTTGCGCTGCCTCGTGACGCGCGGCAAAGTCGCGAAAGCTCTCGCCCGGCGAAGCGCGATGGCGTTGATAGCCGCGCAACAAGGCTTCAATCCGGCGTGGCGCATCGTGCGCAGTCATGTCGGGCAAAACCAGTTTGGCGATGGCGCCCTGTTCCGCAAAGCCGCCGCCGGCGTGCAGGTGATAGCCTTCAACCGTGTCTTCGCTTCCTTCAACAGCGACCTTCGCGGCGATGAGGCCGATGTCGCCGATGTAGTGCTGGGCGCAGGAGTGATGACAACCGGTGAGGTGAATATTTACCGGTTGGTCGAGCGCCAGGCGCGCATCGAGGTGATCGGCGATATCGAGTGCGTGTTGCTTGGTGTCGGACGCCGCAAACTTGCAACCCTTGTTGCCGGTGCAGGCGACGAGGCCGGCGCGGGCATGCGAAACGTCAATCTTCAGACCGCAGGCTTCGATGGTCTGGCGCGCCCCGGCAACGTCGGCGTCGGCAACACCTGACACAAGCAGGTTCTGCCAAACCGTCAGGCGGATATCGCCATCACCGAAGCGTTGCGCGCACGCAGCGATGGCGCGCATTTGCTCGACGCTCATGCGGCCGAGCGGGGTCCATACGCCGATGTAGTTGAGCCCGGCCTGCTTTTGCGCGTGCACACCGAGGTGGGCCAGGCGATCCACGGGCGCGCGGGGTTTGACGAAGGCGGAATCGATGCGGATGAGTTTGCGACCGAGGCGCTCCTCGACCGCCGCGAGGAAACGCTCGAAGCCCCATGCGTCCAGTACATATTTGAGACGCGCCTTGTTGCGGTCGGTGCGGTCGCCGTTGTCGATGAAAACGCGAAGGATGGCGTCCGCCACGGCAGTCGTGTCGGCGGGTGCGATAATCACGCCCGTGTCGCGCGCCAAATCCTTGTGCCCGGTGATGCCGCCAAGCGCGAGGCGATACCAGACACCTGGCTCTGCGCCGCCGCCGTCCAGCACCTCGACGGCCTGAAAGCCAATGTCGTTGGTGTCTTCAAGCGTGGCGATGACGCCGCCGCCGTCGAACGCCACGTTGAACTTGCGTGGCAGACCGAACAGCGAGCGGTCATTCAGGATATGCGCGTGCAAATCCTGCGCGTCGCCTCGCGTGTCGAGCAATTCGCGCGCGTCGATGCCGGCCGTCGAGGAGCCGGTGATATTGCGGACATTGTCGGCGCCGGAGCCTTTCGCGTGGATGCCGGCGGCGGCCAGCGCTTCAACAACATCGGGGGCGTCAACCGGCTTGATCTCGCGTATTTGCAAATTGGCGCGCGTCGTGACGTGCGAATAACCGCCGGCTTTTGTTTCGGCGATTGTGGCGACCGCTTCGAGTTGCCCGCAAGTCAGCACGCCATTCGGCAGGCGCATCCGGCACATGTAACTTGATTGCGCGGGAGCGACGTAGAACAGACCGTGATAACGCCAGCGGAAATTGTCGTCGGGTTTGGGGGCCTCTCCAGCCCGCGCCGATTTCTTCAGGCGCGCGTAGGCGTCGAGCGGATTATCGCTGCGCTTCCACTTTTCCTGATCGACGAGCTTGCCGCCGGCCTCGGCATGCATTTGGGCGAGCCGGGCAGGCGCATCCGGACCGGTTGGCGATGCGGTTGTGTTGGCGGCGGCAGGCGTCGATTTGCGCGCCACTTGCACGGCGGCGGCGCCGGCGGCAAAGCCTTCCAGCCAACGCTTCTGCTCGGGCAGAAAATCCTCGCTCATTGCAGCCTCAAAGGCCGGCCACGCCAGTGCCGGGATGACGCCCGTGGGAGCAATCGGCGTGCCATCTGCGGCTCGCTAAATAAACATTGTTTTTCAGATGGATAAGTGGAAAGCCCCGATGGGCGGCCGAGCCCTTGGATAGGCGAAGTGCCTAAAAAGAAGGCAATTCCAGCGAAGAAACGTCCGGGTTTTGTGCGATGCAACAAGTCGCCAGGGGATTGAAGTGCCGGACGAAGCGGGATTTGAAGCGCCCGATGGTGGGCGATACAGGGATCGAACCTGTGACCCCACCCATGTCAAGGGTGTGCTCTACCGCTGAGCTAATCGCCCGGTCGCCGCTTGGGTCGACGCGTTGCTGTGCGTATACCGAAGAGGTTTCCTGCGCGCAAGCGTTGGGCTGACAGTGTGGGTCGGGCAGCCTTGTTCAACACTCGTCAGGCGGCGAGCAGGCGCTGCACTTCGCTCACCAAATCCTTGAGATGGAAGGGTTTGGAGAGAATTTTGGCGTCTTTTGGCGCGTTGTTGTCGGGGTTGAGCGCCACCGCCGCAAAACCCGTGATGAACATCACCTTGATGTCCGGATCGAGTTCGGTAGCGCGGCGGGCCAGTTCAATTCCGTCCATTTCCGGCATGACGATATCGGTCAGCAGCAGCTCAAAGGGCTCTTCGCGCAGGCGGTTGTAGGCGGACAGACCATTGTCGAAGGAGGCGACGTTATAGCCGGCATTTTGCAACGCCTTGACCAGAAACCGGCGCATGTCGTTATCGTCCTCCGCCAGAAGAATTTTGGTCTGCACGCCTGCACTGTCGTCCATGTCCGCCTCGTTCTGACTTCGCCCCATATAGGCGCTGCAGTTGGTAAACAAGCAATGAAGGCGGACACATTTGTGGCGACAGAATTAACGGGAAGCTTGGCGTCTTTTTGCCGGGCTGAGGCCGCAGCGGGCGCTACAGCGGGTTGCCTGGCGGAAGTCGTGCCGCTTAACACGGCTTTACGCTCGCCCGGGCACGGATCGGCGGAGCCTGGTTCCGGGACGTTTGGCGCGCCCTGTCCCGATTACCAGCAGCAACCGGTGCGATTTCAGGATCGACATACATCCGCATTCCATTTCCCGCGGTGAGCAGCGCTACCCACGGGCGACGTTGCGCGGCGCGTGTTTTCACCTGTGCACCCCTTGTTCTGGCAGGGCGCCGCGTCTATAAGTCCGCAAATTCGCCGTGCGCTTTCATTTGCGCCGCCGGAAATGTCGGAGTGTAGCGCAGCCTGGTAGCGCACCTCGTTCGGGACGAGGGGGTCGAAGGTTCGAATCCTTTCACTCCGACCATCGATTTGTTAACAGCGCGCGTAAACTTCGATCCGGTCACAATCCGAAGCGACCTTGTGCAAAACCCGGCTCCGGAAACGGTCGCGCTGGTGGCGCGTGTGGCTAACAGCGGACCGGACAGGACGGCATGACTGACACCCCAGAGGCCGGGCTCCATTTGCCACCGCTTGAGGTGGCAGACGACCGTATCGCGCCACTGGTGCGAGAGGTGCGTCGAAGCCTCATCCGCTGCCTGCAGACGGGATTGGCTAGACATGGCGTTGCCGTGGGACACTGGACGTTTTTACGCATCCTGTGGAGCCGCGACGATATCAATCAGCGACGGCTGAGCGATCTGGCGGGCGTAATGGAGCCAACCACGGTTGCAGCCCTACAGGCCATGGAGCGACTGGGTTACATCTCGCGCCGCCGCCGTCCGGGCAACCGCAAAAACATTTACGTGTTTCTGACGCCGCAAGGTCGCGCGCTGCACGACATCCTGTTGCCTGTGGGCCTTGCCATCAATGCGCGTGCGCTACGCGGCGTCAGCAAATCCGATCTCGCCGCGACGCAACGCACGTTGCTGGCAATGATTGACAACCTTGCCCGTGAGGAAGTTGCGGTCGGGGGCAAGGCGCCGGCAAGTCCGCCGGCAAGTCCGCTGGCAGTAAAGGCCAGCGCGGCGGCCATCGTTGAAGCGGCGCCGTGCCGCCGCGCGCCCCCGCGTTCGCAGCGCTGATTAGTACGCGCGGCGCGGGGTTCTGCGAGAGCCCCCGCGACACGCGCCTGATTACACAAGGCTGGCGGTAAAACGCTGGATACGCGAGCAGGCGTCCTCCAGCAGCTGTGTCGAAGCCGCGTAGGATATGCGGAAGTTCGGACCCTGCCCGAAGGCCGAGCCGTGGACGACGGCGACGCCTTCCTGATCGAGCAGACCGGTGATGAAATCCTCATCGCTGCCGATCCTCATGCCTTTCTGCGTCTGCTTGCCGATGGCCGCAGAACAGTCGGGATACACATAGAAGGCGCCTTCCGGCATCGGACACTTGATATACTTCGCCTGATTGAGCATCGACACCACGAGGTTGCGGCGATCCTCAAAAGCCTTGCGGAAGACGGGCAGGTGATCTTGCGGACCGGTCAGCGCCTGCACGGACGCCCACTGGGCGATGGTGCATGCGCCTGAGGTCTGCTGGCCATGCAGCAGATCGAGGGCCGCAATCAATTTTGGCGGCGCGGCCGCGTAACCAATGCGCCAGCCGGTCATCGCATACGACTTCGACATTCCATTCAGGGTCAGTGTGCGGTCCATCAGGTTGGGTTCAACCTGCACGGGCGTGAAAAATTTGAAGTCGCCATAGATGAGATGCTCGTAAATGTCGTCTGTCAGCACCCAGACATGCTGGTTCTTGGGACGCATGAGCACGTCGGTCAGGGCTTTCAGTTCGTCGCGGGAGTAGGCGGCGCCGGTCGGGTTCGACGGTGAGTTCAGCAGCAGCCACTTGGTGGCCGGCGTTATGGCGCGGTCGAGGTCTTCGGCCTGCAACTTGAAGCCGCTCGCCAGGGTCGTCGGCACGATAACCGGCTTGCCGTTGGCGATGGTCACCATGTCGGGGTAGCTGACCCAGTACGGCGCGGGTATGATGACTTCATCACCGGGATCGCATGTCGCCAGAAACGTATTGAACAATATCTGCTTGCCGCCGGTGCCGACGATGGTCTGGCTGGCCTTGTAGTCGAGACCGTTTTCGCGCTTGAATTTCGCAGCGATCGCTTCGCGCAACGGCACGATGCCGAGCACCGGAGGATACTTGGTCTCGCCGCGCCTGATAGCGGCGATGGCGGCTTCCTTGATGTGGTCGGGCGTGTCGAAATCCGGCTCGCCAACCGACAGCGAAATGATGTCACGCCCGCTGTTTTTCAGGTCGCGCGCCCGCTGTGTCAGCACCATGGTGGCTGACGGCTTAACGCGGGTCACGGCCCCGGCGAGGAAGGACATGATCAAGCTCCTGTGACGGTTTTGTTGCGGTGCGGAACATAAAGGCGAGCCGGCGGGAGGGCAACCGGAAACCGGCGCGATCGGCCAGCTATGGCGCGGCCAAGTTCGGCGCTTGGATTAGCCGGGATTCCAGTCGATGATCCGCAGCTGTCGCGATTCGCGACATTGCCGGAGGAGATACTGATGAAATTGCTGTTTGCTCCACTGTTCGCCGTCGGGGTTTGGTTGGCCGCGCCGGCCTTCGCCCAATCGCTACCAAAGCCTGCCGCGCCGGCTGCGGCTCCGGCATCCCCTGCCGCGCCTGCAGCGAAGCCTGCCGCCGCCCCCGCCGCCACCCCTGCCGCGCAATTGCTCGACATCAACTCCGCCACGGTCGACCAACTGGCGGAACTCAAAGGCATTGGCAAGGTGCGCTCGGAAGCCATCGTCAAGGGCCGCCCTTACAAAGGCAAGGATGATCTGGTCAGCAAAAACATCGTTCCGCAAGGCGTCTACGACGACATCAAAGACAAGATTATCGCGCGGCAGAAATAGGGTCTCGCACCGCCGACGGGGCCCGGGAAACTCACTCGCGGCCGCCTCGTCGCGCCGCGAAACCTGAACTGTGCGCCTTTTCATGGCGCGCGATTCCTCCCATATTCGGTCCATGACAAAACCCACAAAACCGACCTCGCGTGCGCCACGCTCGCGCGCCGCACGCCCGGATGTGCGGCCGCTGGACGAACACCTCGCGGCGCTGCTCAATCCGTCGCTGAACGAACGGCGCGGCTTTGCCGAAGCGCCACAGGCCGGCTTTGACAGCGGCAGCACGGAAATCGCCGAGGCTCAGCTCGCCAAAACTTTCGGTCGCCGCAATGGCGGGCCGGATATCGCCCTGCCGAGCGATGAAGTCCGCCGCATCCGGCCCAAGCCGCAGGCCATCACAGGCGCCACCGCGACGCTCGAATCGCTCAAGGATTTGTTGGAGCGCGGCGACCCCAACATTGCCGCCAAGCCGGCCTGGACGCCGCACCGGCCCTCGCGACCGGAAAAATCCGAGGGCGGAGTGCGGTTTCAACTGGTCAGCGAGTTTGAACCAAAAGGCGATCAGCCGACCGCCATCGCTGAACTTGTGGCTGGCGTAACCGCACACGAGCGAGATCAAGTATTGCTAGGGGTCACAGGCTCGGGAAAAACGTTTACTGCAGCACAGGTCATACAAAAGACAAATAGACCTGCTTTAGTTCTGGCTCCAAACAAAACATTGGCGGCGCAACTATACGGGGAATTTAAGTCTTTTTTTCCGAATAATGCGGTTGAATACTTCGTAAGCTATTACGATTACTATCAACCCGAAGCTTATGTTCCAAGAACGGACACCTATATTGAAAAAGAATCGTCGATCAACGAGCAGATCGACCGGATGCGCCACTCCGCCACACGCGCCTTGCTGGAGCGCGATGACGTTATCATCGTCGCTTCGGTGTCCTGCATCTACGGCATCGGCTCGGTGGAAACCTACACTGCCATGACGTTCGGGGTGCGGGTGGGTGAGAAGATCGACCAGCGCCAGCTGATCGCCGATCTGGTGGCGCTGCAGTACAAGCGCAGCGGCGGCGATTTCTCGCGCGGCGTTTTCCGCGTGCGCGGCGACACCTTGGAACTGTTCCCGGCGCACTACGAAGATCGCGCCTGGCGCCTCAGCTTTTTTGGCGACGAGGTGGAGAGCATTGCCGAGTTCGATCCGCTCACCGGCCGAAAAACCAGCGATCTTGCCTCTGTAAAAATTTACGCCAACTCACACTATGTCACGCCGCGCCCGACGTTGCTGCAAGCCATCGACGGCATCAAGCGCGAACTGAAACAGCGCCTCAAGGAACTCAACGACGCTGGTCGTCTGCTCGAAGCGCAGCGGCTGGAGCAACGCACTATCTTCGATCTCGAAATGATGGAGTCGACCGGCTCGTGCGCCGGCATCGAAAACTATTCGCGCTATCTCACCGGGCGCAAACCCGGCGAACCGCCGCCGACACTGTTTGAATATCTGCCCGACAACGCGCTCGTTTTCACCGACGAAAGCCACGTCACCGTGCCGCAGATCGGCGGCATGTACAAAGGCGACTTTCGCCGCAAGGCGACGCTGGCCGAATACGGCTTCCGCTTGCCGTCGTGCCTCGACAACCGCCCGCTACGCTTCGAGGAATGGGAGGCGATGCGACCGCAAACCGTGCATGTTTCGGCAACGCCGGGCGCCTGGGAAATGGAGCGAACCGGCGGGGTTTTCGTCGAGCAGGTGATCCGCCCGACAGGCCTCATCGATCCGCCCGTCGAAATCCGCCCGGCGCGCGCGCAGGTCGATGATCTGCTTGGCGAAGTGCGCGAGGTCGCCTTGCAAGGATATCGCACCCTCGTCACCGTGCTGACCAAACGCATGGCCGAAGATCTGACCGAATACCTGCACGAGAACGGCGTGCGCGTGCGCTACATGCATTCTGACATTGACACCATTGAGCGCATCGAGATCATCCGCGATCTCCGGCTCGGCGCTTTCGATGTGCTGGTCGGCATCAATCTTTTGCGCGAGGGTCTCGACATTCCTGAATGCGCGCTGGTCGCCATCCTCGACGCCGACAAGGAAGGTTTCCTGCGCAGTGAAACGTCACTGGTGCAGACCATCGGGCGCGCCGCGCGCAACGTCGATGGCCGCGTGTTGCTCTACGCCGATCACATCACCGGCTCAATGGAGCGGGCGATGGCGGAGACCAACCGGCGCCGCGAAAAGCAGGAAGCCTACAACGCCGAAAACGGCATCACGCCGGCCAGCATCAAGCGTGGCATTCAGGACATTCTGGGCTCGGTGTACGAGCAGGATCACGTCACCGTCGACATCGGCATGGCTGACGCGCCAAAAATCGGCCACAACCTGAAGGCGACCGTCGCCGATCTTGAAAAGCGCATGCGCGAGGCCGCCGCCAATCTGGATTTTGAGACGGCAGCGCGCCTGCGTGATGAAGTGAAGCGGCTGCAGGCTGTCGAGCTCAGTATCGCCAACGACCCGATGGCGCGGCAGGCGGAAGTCGAAGCCGACGCGGGCGCCTTCGCCGGCGCGCGCAAGTATGGCAAGGCGGCGAACTTGCCGCTCGCCGGCTCGCGCATCCGCAAACCCACCGACGCCGACATGGGCCCGCACAATCTCGGCGGTGGCGAAGCCAGGCCGCTGGCGCGTCCCCCGGCGCGTAGCACGATGGGCAAGGGCGGCATGCACGGCGGCAAGGCAAGGCCGTATCGGGGGAAAAAGTAGGGGGCGGACTTGGCCCTTCTCCCGCAGGCGGGAGACGGTGGCGCGGAGCGCCGTAGGAGGGGCTCCGTCTGACCGATCTGGGCATGTGACAGGTCTGGACTTTATATAATACATGGACTATATAGGGAGCATGGAGATTGGCGCCGCAAAAAATCCCGGTGGTTTTTTACCGGACGCCGGGTGGCGGCGAAGTCGTTCGGGATTGGCTCAAGGCGCTGGCAGGTGAGGACCGGGATGTGATCGGTCAGGATTTGATGCGTGTGCAGTTTCGCTGGCCGGTCGGCATGCCGCTTTGTCGATCACTGGGGGACGGCTTGTGGGAGGTGCGCAGCAGCCTCGCGTCCAATCGCATCGCGCGGCTGATTTTTTGTTTCATGCAAGACCGGCTCGTCGTGCTGCCAGGGCAATCGGGTGAAGAACCTCGTGACAAACTGGTGAAGTACTGAATCTGTCGTCGTCCACTGATTCTGTTTGTGGAGCACGACGATGGCGGA
>JAYTTW010000113.1:0-2084 GCA_043744855.1 Hyphomicrobiales bacterium | reverse complement strand
GCATCGACCTTCGTCGTCAACTTGCCCGCCCCATGGACGGTGGCGGCGATCGGCGATGTCAACGGAGATCGCAATTCCGACATCATCTGGCGCGATCTGAGCAATGGCAACACCGTGTTTACGCTGATGAACGGCGCAGCGATCACTTCATCGACCTTTGTCGTCAATCTGGCGACGAACTGGACGTTGCAGCCGGGCAACGCGAACTGAGGCCGCGCTACTCGCCAGGCGCGGCGGTGCGCCTGGCCAGCCGGGCGCAGTGCGGCGGCATATAGCTGCATGAACGAGGTTCGTTTCGACTGGGTATGGAGTGTGAGCAATGACAATTGGCATCCAAAATTTTTGTCGCCACGGATATCCGGCACTCACAGCGCTGCGCAATTCCGTCAAAATTTTCATGCGTCCGTTTGCCCTTGTTTTCATCGCCGCCGCGCTTGCAGCGCCCGCGCTGGCGCAGGATGCGCCAGCCGGCATGAGCCAGCAGGTTTTCCAGCAAATCCAGGCGATGTCGTCTGACAAGGCGCAGTGGAATGCCGCGCAGAAAAAACTCGAACCAGTTCTGATTTACGCAGCGCGCGTGGCGAATGGGCTGCCCGCAGTGCCGGGTGCTGACCCGTCGATCCTGCCACAAATGGTTCCAAACAATCTGACCAACCCGGCGGGCGAGGTTCTGGTGGATATCCATTCCACCGATGTTGTGGCACTGGGCGGGCAAATTGTGTTGCTCGGCGGCAGCGTGATTTCGTCGTTTCCGCAATACAATGCGATTCGCGCCAGCCTGCCTCTGGCGTTTGTCGAGGCGCTCGCGAGCGACCCCTCGGTAAAGAGCATCAAGACCGCTGAAGAGCCGGTCAACAACCGCATCGTGGGGCCCATCCGTCCCCCTTTTGAAGTACGCTCGCAGATCGTTCGCGCCCAGTTGAAAAAAGCCCTTGGCGGCGGCGGGAACGATCCGGGCGTGCAAACCAACGTAGGATTTGGCACGACGGTTTCAGAAGCCGTGGTCGCACATGGCGCTGACATCGCTCAAAACGCCGGCTTCACGGGCGCGGGCGTGAAGGTGTGCGTTTTGTCCGATGGCGTAAACACCCTCGCAGCGCGCCAGGCGTCGGGTAATTTGCCGGCGACAGTGCAAGTTCTCTCTGGTCAGGCTGGCAGTGGCGATGAAGGCACCGCCATGCTGGAACTCGTCGCCGATATGGCGCCGGGCGCCTCGCTCGCCTTTTCGACCGGCAACGGCGGTCAGGCGCAGTTTGCCACCAACATTATAGGTCTGCGCAATACACTCAATTGCAATATCATCGTCGATGACCTCTCCTACTTTGCCGAGGCGGCGTTTCAGGAGGGCATTGTCGCCAATGGCGTAACCACTGTTGTCAATGCCGGCGCGATGTATTTTTCCTCCTCCGCCAATTCTGGCCATCTCAGCGGCGGCCAGTCCGGAACATGGGAAGGCGATTTTGTCGACGGTGGCGCGGCCCCTAGCCCTATATCAGGAGCCGGGCAGGTTCACAATTTTGGAGCCGCGCTGTTCAACACGCTGACAGCGTCGTCGACCTTTGTATCGCTGAAATGGTCCGACCCGCTCGGCGCGTCCTCAAACGATTACGATCTCTTCGTTGTCAACAGCGCCGGGACCACCATATTGGGCTCTAGTTCCGCGACTCAAAACGGCACCCAGGATCCATTTGAATCGACCAGTTGTGGCGGCACCTGCCCCGCCGGAGCGAAAATCTATGTCGCTAAGTTTTCAGGCCTCGCTCGGGCTTTGCGCGTCGATACGCATCGCGGCCGGCTGACGATTGGCACCAATGGCTCGACTTTCGGCCACAATGGCGGCCTGAATACAATCGCGGTGGGGGCAGTCAGCAACGCCAACTTTACCCCGATCGTCGGTCGCAAGTTCAATGCGGGGGACACAACCACTACCTATAGTTCGGATGGACCGCGGCGCCTGTTTCTCAATCCGACTCCTTTGACGACACCCATCACCGCCGGCTGCTTTCTCTACGCCTGCGGCGGCGGAACGGTGCTGCCGAAGGTGGATATCGCTGCGGCGGATTGCAACACGACAACGACGCCAG
>JAYTTW010000112.1:0-2096 GCA_043744855.1 Hyphomicrobiales bacterium | reverse complement strand
CTCGAGGACATGATCGAGGCGGCGGCGTTTCTGTCGCGCGCCCGGCGCCCGATGGGCCGCCGCGTCGCGGTGATGACCAATTCCGGCGCGCTCAAATCGCTGATGACCGAAGCAGCGGAGCGCTATGGCGTCGAATTCGCCCGCCTCGCGCCCGAGACAGCGCCGAAGCTCACCGCCGCGCTGCACGACGCGGAATTCGCCAATCCGTTCGACAGCAAGCGCACTATCGGCACTGAGGAATACATCGGCTGCGTGCGCGCCTTGCACGACGACCCCAATGTCGACCTGCTGCTCGTCGCCGAGGAATTGCCGCGCGAGGCCGGCATCGAGCGGAAGGTGCAGAATCTCACGGCGCTCGACGCCTGGGCCGGGAGCGAAGCGACGAAGCCTTTCGCGGCTTTCTCGGCGGTGACTTTCCGGGAAACGCCCTACATGGCGAGCCTGCGGGCGCACGTCACGCATTTCCCGTGGCTGCGCGACATCGACAAAACGTTTCGCACGCTGGCGAAAATCACCGCCTCGGCGCCGACGCCGGCGGGTGAAATTCCCCCTGTTGCGACACATCGCAAAGCGCTGGTGGAAAGATGGCGCGCTCGAGCCGCGGGCCTCACGGCTCCGACGGCGTTGAATGAAACCGAGTCGAAAGCATTGCTGGCGGCCTATGGCGTGCCGTTGCCGCTGGAAGAAATCGTCCGGGACGCGGAGGCCGCGATCGCCGCCGCTGCGCGCATCGGTTTTCCGGTGGTGCTGAAAGCGGTCTCGGCGCGCGTGCCGCACAAATCCGACGCCGGCCTCGTGCTGCTCGGTCTCGACACATCAGGCGCGGTCCGCGCCGGCGTCGACACTCTGGCGGCGCGTTGCAAGATCATCGGCGCGCCGCTCGAAGGCATTCTGGTCGCGAAGCAGATGACGGACGGCGTCGAGATGGTGCTGGGCGTTCATCGCGACGCGGAAATGGGTGCTGTCGTCATGGTCGGCATGGGCGGCGTCTGGCTTGAACTCTTTAAAGACGTGGCGTTTGCGCCGCCGGGCCTCGGCCGCGCCCGGGCGCTGGAGTGTATCGCGCGGACGCGCGTGTCAAAATTGCTTGGCGGCTATCGCGGCGGCCCCGCGCGCGATGTCGATGCGCTCGCCGACGCCATGGTCGCGCTGGGCCGCCTCGCCGGCGAACTCGGCGATGTGATCGAGGCGGTTGACGTTAATCCGGTCCTCGTGCGCTCCAGGGGCGAGGGCGTCGTCGCGCTCGACGGGCTCGTGGTGCTGCGGCCGCCGGCATAGCAGGGCGCAGGAGGCGCGTGTGGGCGTTGAACCGGGACGACGGAACCACTGCCGCGCAAAATATTGAGATCGCGTTTGAATATATTGTTCAGGCGGGAAACCCATTGAATTTCGCGAGGTAGAGCGATGGCCGAAGTCAGGATCTTTCGCTCTCAAGCTCTCTGAAATTGTTTGCCTCGGGATTCCAAAGTACCAGAGACCAATCGTTCCCAGTCGTTTCTATTTGTGAATGAGGTACAAAACCGCGACCATTCTCATCGGCGGTAATTACCCACCCCCATTTCGTAATTACCCACCCCCATTTCGGCGCGAATTTTTCGATCCGCGCCGTCGTCAAGCCAGGGTAGCGACGATGACATGGAAAGGGTTCGCGCCCTTGAGCCGCGCGGTGTCGATGGTGGTTCGCACGTCGGCTTCGGCTTGCGCCGCCCACATGGCGCGGTAGCCGTTGGTGACTTTCCGCTGGATCACGCAGGGCCGCAGCTTTCGCTCCGAGCCGTTGTTGGTGGCGTCCACTTCTCCGGGATAATCGCAGAAGGTCAGCAGTTGATCTCGCGCCCGCGCGATTTTGGCTTGCAGCTGGCGCGCCAGTTCGCACCCCGTCGCGGCGGCGAGAAGCGCCGCGAGGCTGCTTTCAAGCTGGCGTTTTTTCCTGGCGATCGTTGACGCCGCGAAACCGGCGATGCAATCGGCCAGATGAAACGCCTTGCCAAACCACAGCTTGAACCGCAGCGGCAGATCATCCACGCCATGCTCCAGCGCGAAGGCCGTGTCGCGCGCCAGATGCGCCAGACAGGTTTGATGCCGCGCGCCATGCT
>JAYTTW010000111.1:0-72941 GCA_043744855.1 Hyphomicrobiales bacterium | reverse complement strand
GCGCATACTTGTCGGTGACGATCATGCCGATGTAGGCGGGATGCACCGCCTGTATATGCATCTTGCGCACGTCGGGCGACTTGAACTCCAGCGCGACGTTGTCTTTTTCGGCGCAAAGCACCGGCTCGCTGCGGTTGGCGACATTGACGGCAAGTTCGTTGGCGTCAATGCCCTGCGATGGCGTGAAAGGCGCCGATGCCGACGATGGGTATTGCGCCAGCGCAGGCGTTGCCAGCGCCAACGCGCCGCAGATCAAAAGCCAGTATGTCATGCCTGCGCCATCGCCTCCGTTGACAGGGTTGAATTTACGTCCCGCGTCGCCGCTTCGAGCAAGTCGAAAATCGGCGGCCGTTCGAACTCTTCGGGCGTGGCGCAAAGCCTCGCCTGCTGCAACCATCGGCCCGCGCCTGCCGACGCGCTCAGCATGGCGAACGGAACGGCCAGAACATATCCCGCCGTCAACGGCAGCGACCACAACGCCAGTCGCGGCGACGACCACGCCGCCAGGCCCAGAACGACAACGCCAAATACGGTTTGCGGCCACAAGCCGCGCCATGCGACGCGAAAGGGTAGCGCATGTGCGTCACGCGTTTGCCCGTTCCAGGTCGCCGTGCGTCCGAACAGCAGGCCGATCATGAACAAGCTTGTGCGCAGGGTTGTGGAGGCGCCCTGCAACAGCGAGAACACGACCTCCATCAGGCAACCCGCGATAAAGCGCGCCGCGCCGCCATATCGCCGCAAGCCTCCCGGCGTTGCTGCAATGTCGAGAAATCCGGCCAGCTTGGGCGCCAGATACATTATCAGGAATACAACATAGAGGCCGATGGCGCGACCTGCCGGAAAAGCTTCGGGCGGTTCGCCGTCGAAAGGCTTCAGGGCGGCCAGCGCGACAATGGCGGTCCACGCGGGAATGCCGATGAACATCATGATCGCCCAGATCAATTGAAAGCGGCTCATCGGCTCGATGCCGCGCATGCCGAGCAGCCGTATGTATTGCAGGTTGCCCTGGCACCAGCGCAGATCGCGCCGCGTATATTCGAGCAAGGTTGGCGGATTGTCTTCGAAGCTGCCGCATTCCTCCGGCAGCACCCGCACTTCAAAACCGGCGCGGCGCATCAATACCGCCTCGACCTGATCGTGGCTTAGGATTGCGCCGCCCAACGCCGATCCCCGGCCCAGCAGCGGCAATTCGCACGCGCCCGCAAAGGGTGCGATGCGCACCAGGGCGTTGTGGCCCCAGAAAGGCCCGCAATCACCAGCCCACCACGCCGCGCCCATGGTGTAGGGGCGCATGCCGTGCCGCATGCCGAACTGAAAAACCCGCGCAAACGCCGAGCTTGAAGGGGCGCCGACGACAAGGCTTTGCAATATGCCGAGTTTCGGCCACGCTTGCGCGAGGCGCACCATGCGCTGAATGGTGGCGCCATCCATGAGCGAATCTGCGTCCAGCGGCAGCATGAACTCGAAGGCCTCGCCCCAACGCGTACAGAAGTCGCGCAGGTTGCCGGCTTTGTATCCGGCGTTAGCCTCGCGGCGACGGTAGGTGAGGCGAACCGCATCTTCGCCGACGCTGTCTCGCCATTGCGCGAACCCTGCGACCTCGCGCGCCGCCACGGCCAGATCATCAGTGTCGCTGAGCACAAACCACGAAAAGCGTGCGCCTTCGCCCGTCGCGTCAAGGCTTTCCTTGATGGCGCGCAGCCGGGCGAAGGCGCGGGCCGGATCCTCGTTGCGCAGCGTCATCAGAATGGCTGTGTCGAAACGGATGGGCGCTTCACTCGCCGGTGTGCTGACAAACGGCGCCACAACCTGCACAGGATCGCGCGTCAGGCGCAGCAGCGCCAATCCGACAGCGGCGTTCCACACGCCGAGCACGCTCCACGGCGCGGCGATGGCGAAGCAGGCGAAGATCGCGACATCGATGACGCTCCAGCCACCCACCGCGAGGATCGACCAGAGCCACGCCATCAAGCCCGCAAATACAAGCGTGCAGACGGTTGCTGTAAGGATGCGGCGGCGCTGTAGCGAAGCGACGCTTTGAATCCCGGCGGGCGTTTGTGCACGACCTTTCGGAACGGGGCGGAATACGTTCATGAAACCCGGATGTTGACCGAAGCTGGAGCGTAACGAAGCGACATCTGGCGATATAGAGATGGTTTCTGCGATGGCGATCCTATAAAGGTTGACGGCATGTCGGTCGAGACGGAAAGCGGCGGAGAACTGGACCCGCAGGTTCTGGCGCTCTGGTATGTGGCCAAGGGCCGGGCTGAATTGCGTCCCCTCAAGATAGAGGAGCCGCGCTCCGGGGAAGCGACGCTGGCGACATTGTGGAGTGGTGTCAGTCGCGGCACGGAACGTCTGGTTTTCAATGGGCAGGTTCCGGTCTCTGAATACCAGCGCATGCGCGCTCCGATGCAGGACGGCGACTTCCCATTCCCGGTAAAATACGGCTACTGCGCTGTCGCGCTGGTCGATCAGGGGCCGGCGGACCTTCTCGGCAAAGCTGTGTTCTGCCTGCATCCGCACCAAAACCGCTTTGTCGCGCCGCTGGACCGGCTGACGCTGTTGCCGCCCGACCTGTCGACGCGACGCGCCATTCTTGCCGCCAATATGGAGACCGCGCTGAACGCAGTGTGGGATTCCGCCGCCGGACCGGGCGACCGCATCGTCGTCGTTGGCGCCGGCGTTCTGGGACTGCTGGTCACCTACCTTGTAGGGCGCCTGCCCGGAGCGCAGGTTTGCGTTGTCGACCTCGACTCGACGCGCGCCGTTATCGCCGAAAGCTTCGGCGCTGAATTCATCACGCCAGCGGAATTTCAAGACGCGCACCACGCCGGCGCCGATGTCGTGTTTCACACCAGCGCCTCCGCCGCCGGCCTTGCGCTGGCGTTGTCGGCAGGCGGGCTTGAGGCGCGCATTGTCGAACTCAGCTGGTACGGCGACGGCGCGCCCGCCATACCCCTCGGCGGCGCGTTTCATTCGAGCCGTCTGCGCATGATATCCTCGCAGGTCGGTCATATCGCGGCGACGCGGCGACCCCGCTGGAGCTACGCCCGCCGTCTCGCCAAGGCGCTTGAACTGCTTGACGATGACCGGCTCGACGCGCTGATTACCGGCGAAGTGGCGTTTGACGAATTGCCCGAAGCGCTGCCGCAGATGCTTAGCCCCGGCGCCCCGGGCCTCGCCACCGCCATTCGCTACTAACCGGAGATTGGAATGTTCGCCGTCGAAGTCCGCGATCACATCATGATCGCCCACTCGTTCAAGGGAGAATTGTTCGGCCCGGCGCAGAAGCTGCACGGCGCAACATTTATTGTCGATGTCGCGTTTTTCCGCCCGGAGATTACCAGCGACGGCGTGGTGGTGGATATTGGTCGCGCCCACGACGCGCTGAAGGCGACATTGGCTCCGCTGAATTACAACAATCTCGACGAACTGCCGCAATTCAACGGTCGGCAGACAACGACCGAATTCCTTTCGAAACATATTTTCGACGCCATGGCGGTCGCGGCGCGCACCGGTGCGCTCGGGCCTGGCGGCGAAGGCATTTCGCAAATCCGCGTCACCTTGCACGAGTCGCACGTTGCGCGCGCCTGGTATGAAGGCAAGGTCTGAGCTTGCGCGTCGTCTTCGCGGTTCCCGGCGACCTTTCGACAGCCACCGGTGGCTATATTTATGATCGTCGCGTGATGTCGCTGCTGCCGCAGTTCGGCGTTGCCGCTCAATCGCTGCAGTTGCCGGCCGGATTTCCGCTGCCAGGCGACGCCGAAGTAAGCGCCGCTCTCGAACTGTTACGCGCAGCACCTCGCGATGCATTGCTGCTCATCGACGGTCTTGCCTTCGGCGCGCTGCCGGCGCGGCGACTGGCGCAATTGCAACGTCCCCTCGTGGCTCTGGTGCATCATCCGCTCGCCTGCGAGGCGGGACTGACAGAAGCGCAACGCCAGGCATTGCTGACGAGTGAACGCGCCGCACTGGCGCAGGCGCGCCATGTCATCGTCACCAGTGCGACAACCCAAGCGACACTGGTGGCCGACTTCGGCGTTGCCAAAACGGCGATCAGCGTCGCCGAACCGGGCGTTGATCGCGCCGGGCGCGCGATTACCGGTCACGTTCCGCCCATTCTCCTCGGCGTCGGCGCGATTACGCCGCGCAAGGCGTTTGATGTGCTGATTGCAGCGCTGGCGCCGCTTGCGCACCTGCCATGGCAGCTTCAAATTGCCGGCAGTCTGGATCGCGCACCGCACAGTGCTATTGCCTTGCGCGCACAAATCGCCGCCGCCGGCCTGGAAGCCCGGGTCGACCTTCTGGGCGAAATCAACGATGCGCGAATTGCCGCAGCCTACGCAGGCGCGGATGTTTTCGTGTCGTCGTCGCTCTATGAAGGTTATGGGATGGCGTTCGCCGAAGCGATGGCGCGCGGCTTGCCGATTGTCTGCGCGTGCGGCGGCGCCAGCGGGCAAACCGTGCCGGACGCAGCGGCGCTGAAGGTCGCGCCCGGCGACGTCAGAGGCTTGAGCGCCGCGTTGGAACGGGCGTTGGGGGACGCTGGCTTGCGCCGTCGTCTCGCGCACGCTTCCTGGCTTGCCGGGCAGACGCTGCCGCAGTGGGCCGACACAGCAGCACTGGTTGCGCAGGCATTGCAGCGGGTCGCGAGGACCGGGGCGACGACATGAGCGGGTTTTCAGCGCCGTGGCTGGCGTTACGCGAGCCGGTCGATCATCGCTCCCTCAACGAGGCGGTGCGCGAGGCGGCGCTCGAAGGCTTCGATGGTCACGACATTGCACGCATTCTCGACCTTGGCTGCGGCTCGGGCTCCAACCTGCGCGCCATGGCGGCGTTTCTGCCGCGCATCCAGGAGTGGCGCCTCGTCGATCACGATGCAGCGCTGTTGGCGGCGGCGGCGAGCGCATTGCAGGCGTGGGCTGATGCGCACGAGTTCGAGGCGGATGGCGCCTTGCGGCTCGAAAAGCACGGCAAGACCTTGTTCGCCACTTTTGAACTGGTCGATATTTCTGCTGGCGTCGCGCCCCTGCTGCGAACGCCCGTTGACCTCGTAACCGCCGCAGCGTTTTTTGATCTGGTCTCGCCAGCCTGGATCGAAGCCTTCGCCTTGGCCCTTATCGAACGCGAAATTCCGCTGTACGCGACGCTGACTTACGATGGCGTCGAAGTCTGGCGCCCGCAACATGCCGCCGATGCGCCGATGCTGGAAGCGTTTCGCGCGCATCAGGCAAGCGACAAGGGCTTTGGCGCCGCCGCAGGGCCGGATGCCATCGACTGTCTGACCACCGCGTTCCGCGCTGCCGAGTGGGAAGTACAACTGGGTCAAAGCGCCTGGATTCTCGGAGCCGCCGACGCCGCGCTCATCGACCGGCTGGCGCTAGGTTCTGCGGAGGCCGTGCGTGAGACCGGGCGCGTCGGCGAGGCCGAAATCGCCGACTGGCTCGCTTCCCGTCGCCGCGCCGACGCCTGCGTGATTGGTCACACCGATTTTATGGCGCGGCCCATGCGCTGATCGAGCCACTACACAATATGGCGACCGCAAGCGGCGCCGTGTTATCCGGGCGCTACAGCGCCGGGCGGCATTTCGCAATCGTAAAGAACTTCCTGCCCGGCGAGGAAATACACGGCTGTGCGCGGTCGTAGCACCGTTTCCATGCGATCCTGTGGCGCCAGATCAAACCCCACCTTGCCGGAGCCGATCAGGATAGGCGCCACCAGCAGATGCAGCCGATGGACGGCGCCTGCGTCAATGAACAGGGAGAGGGTTCGCGCGCCGCCCTCGATCAGCAGGCGGCGCAGGCCTGTCGCATAAAGCGCGGCGACGATTTGCAGCGGCGGCAACACGCCGTCCACATGCGGCACGCGCAGCAGTTCAGCACCGTGCGGCGCCCGCCCTGCCGCGCTCACAACCAGGCATCTGGTTCCATCGCGCGTCAGCCAGCGACCGTTGGCGCCTATGCGGCCCGAAGGATCGATAACGACGCGGGCAGGATTTCGCCCCTTGCAGCGGCGTACGGTTAGCTGCGGATCGTCCGCCTCCAGGGTGCTGGCGCCCACCACCACGGCGTCGACCTCGGCCCGGAGCCGGTGCAGATGATCGAGCCCGGCATCCCCATTGAGGCCAAAAGAATGTCCGTCGCGGGTGGCGATGCGACCGTCGAGCGACAGCCCAAGCTGACCGATGACGAACGGTTTTTCGCTGTCCGCCTCCCGCAGGGGCGAAAAAATGGTTTCATAGGCCGGATTTAGCAACGTGGCTGTACCTTCGCCGATGTCCTCAGGGCCAAGATTTTGATCGTTCATACTTTAATTCTGGAGTTGTTGCGATATATCCGGTATCGGAACGGAACTTGATATTCCCCAGGTCGCTACATTGCGAGGGCTGTCCGGGTCCTCCCTGGTTGTGGAGCAGAGGGTCGTGTGGGCGTTTTGAAAAGTCCATTGGAAAGCCGGGGCGGCATCGATCAGGTCGTGGCGGAACGCGCAATCGCGGAAGTCCGCGCCGGTCGGCCCCTCGTCCTTCGACATGCTGGCGAAAGCCGTCTGATGATCGGCGTCGAGTCTCTCGACAGGCGCCTGATCGAAGCCATCCAAAATCTTTCGCCGGGCGGCGGACGGCTGTTGCTGCCGGCGCCGCGGCTACGTCACCTCGGGCATTCGCGGACCCGTCCGGGGGCGGTCAGTCTTGCCAGCCTCGATCTTCCCCGCATCCAAGCGCTTAGCTTTGAGGATGCAGTCAAGTACGAAGCTGTTGTCAGCGACCTCGACAGCCTTGATCTGGCAGCCCTCGAAATGGCGCGCATCGCGTTGGTGTTGCCCAGTGTGCTGATGCTTTGTGCGACGCGTGAAATCCTCGAAGACGATACCTTGCTGCGCATTGACGCGACGGTGATCCACGAGTATCGCGCCAGTTCGCTGCGGCAACTTGCCATCATCAGCCGCGCGCCGGTGCCGCTCGAAGACGCGCCTGACAGCGAGTTTGTGGTTTTCCGTGGCGGCGACGGCTTGCGCGATCAGCTGGCGATCCTGGTTGGCAATCCGGATGTGTCGCGTCCGGTAACCGTTCGCCTCCATTCCGCCTGCCTTACCGGCGATCTTTTCAGCTCGCTGAAATGCGACTGCGGCGACCAGTTGCGACGCGCCGTGCGCTATCTCAGCGAAAACGGCGGTGGCGCACTTTTGTATCTGGACCAGGAAGGCCGCGGCAACGGCCTTTCCAACAAAATACGCGCCTATGGCTTGCAGGCGCGCGGTTTCGACACCTACGACGCCGACGAGACCCTGGGGTTCGAACACGATCAGCGCCGCTTCGATTTCGCTGCGGCCATGCTGACGCAACTCGGCATCAACCGGGTGAACCTGATGACCAATAATCCGCTCAAGGTGGCCGCCCTGGAAGCTGGCGCCATTGAAGTCGTCTCGGCCCAACGCATTCTGGGTCGCACCAACGATCACAACGCGCGCTATCTTGCCGCCAAGCGCGACCGTGCCGGTCACTACATCGATCTTGAGGAAGCGACCGTGAACGCCGCCAGCAAGGACTGACGTGCCCGAGCCGACGTCTTGACGCCGGCACAGCCGCGCGCTGCCGCTGCGATGAGGCCCTCGGCGCACCGGCGGCTTTGGGCGTTTGCTGCGGCCTGCTTTGTTGCAGGCTCCGTGGCGCTGGCGTGGCCATGGTTGTCTGGCACCGTGACGATCCCTTGGGACGCCCGGGCGCAAGCCTATCCGCAACTTGCATTTCTGGCGCAATCCTTCGCCTCGGGACAATCGCCTTTCTGGGCCCCGGAAGTTTTCGCCGGGCACCCGCAAATCGCCGATCCACAATCGCTGATTTTTTCGCCGCCCTATCTGCTTCTGGCGCTGCTCGACGCAAAGCCGTCCTTTCAAGCGGCGGACGCGGTGACGTTTGTCATGCTGGTGCTGGCGGGGCTTTGCATACTGGCGTTTTTCCGGGATCGCGGCTGGCGGGCCGAGGGCGCACTCATTGCGGCTTTCGCATTTGCCTTCGGCGGCTCGAATGCGTGGCGGCTTCAGCATGTCGGCGAGGTGCTGTCGCTGTGCTGGTTCGCCATCGGCTTATGGTTGCTGTCACGCGCCTTGTCGCGGGGTTCGTCGCCATATGGGCTGGCCGCAGGTGTCGTCGCTGGTTTCATGGTGCTGGGTCGCGACCAGATTGCCTTGCTGTGCGCCTATCTGCTGGTGCTTTACGTCCTCATTTATTTGTTCGGCGGATTTTTCATGGCGACCTTTCGCGCCATCTGGCGACCGCTTGTCGCTGGCGTCGTTGGCGGCATTGTCACCGTCGCCGTGCCGCTGGCCTTCACCCTGTCGCTGGCGGCGCAATCCAACCGCCCGACGATTGACTTCGCCAGCGCGGCGCGCGGTTCCTTGTCGCCGTTTGCGCTGTTGACCGCAGTTGTCGCCAATCTTTACGGCGTCGATGGACCGATGCAAGATTTCTGGGGGCCGCCGAGCACCCTCGTGTGGGCCGACAACGATTTTGTGCTGGCCCGCAACATGGGGGCGATCTATTTCGGCGCTGTGCCGTTGGCGGCGCTGTTTTTCTTCGCCGCCAGTCGTCTGACCGGCGAATCCACCCATAAAAAACCGGAAACGCTTTACTTTCTGGCTGGCGTCATTCTGACCGGTCTTTACGCACTCGGCTCCAGCACGCCGTTTTTTGGTTGGGCGTTCCATTTGCCGGGTGTCGATCTCTATCGCCGCCCCGCCGATGCGACGTTTCCGTTCTGCGCCATGCTGGCGTTTCTCGCCGGCGCCGGCGTCGATGCGTTGTTGCGCGCAGAAGCACTTGGGGAATGGCGGCCCGCTCAGCGCGCCCTTGGCGTTGCGGGTCTCGCCGCAGCGTTGGCTGCGTGTGGGCTCGTCGCCATGGACAAGGCGCGTTTTGCCCAAGCGCAAGTGCCGCTCGCCATCGCCGCCGTGTCGATCCTCGTGGCGGTGGTTGGACTGTGGTTTCTGCCCGCGCTGAGCCGCCGCTCGCCGTGGCTCGCCGTGTTTGCAGTCGCCACTGTCATGACGCTCGATCTCGCCGTCAGCAACAAGCCCAACGAATCGACCGGTTTGCCGCCGTCGCAATATCAGGCGCTGCAATTCGATTCGCCTGACGAGACGCTGCAACTCATCAAGGCGAGGCTCGCGGCATTTGCGGCGCCCGATCGGCGCGACCGCGTCGAACTCGCCGCTGTCGGGTACGAGTGGCCGAACGCCGGCCTCGTTCACGGCTTCGATCACGATCTGGGCTTCAATCCGGTCCGCCTGAAACTGTTCACCGACGCCACCAACGCCCAGGATCAGATCGCTATACCCGATCAGCGCACGTTCTCACCGCTTTACGCAGGCTTTCGTTCGCCTCTCGCTGATTTGCTCGGCGTGCGTCTGCTGCTTGCCGGCGTTCCGCCGGAGCAGATGGACAAGAATTTCGATCCCGCCGATTTCAATTTCGTGGCGCGAACGAAGCAAGCTTACATCTACGAAAATCCGCGCGCCCTGCCGCGCGTCTTGTTCGCCAGCGAGGTGCGCCAGGCTGATTTCGCCGCGATGCTGAAGGACGGCGGCTGGCCCGCGCTCGATTTCAGGCGAACTGTGCTGCTGGAAACTGCAGATACAGTCGCCCGCGCGCCGGGCGCCGCCAACATCGTGAAATATCGCAACACCGAAGTTGTCGTCGAGGCCAGCGCGCCGCAAGGCGGTTACGTCGTGCTCAACGATATCTTTCATCCCTGGTGGCGCGTCGAGGTGGACGGCGCGCCGGCAACCTTGTTGCGCGCCAATGTAATGTTCCGCGCCGTCTTGACGCCGCCGGGAAAACACCTCGTGCGGTTTTATTTTGCGCCGTTCGCCGGTCTCTGGGGCGACCTTGCCGGGCGGCCCTAGAGCATGGTCCCGAAAAGTGGACCCCGGTTTTCGGAAAAGATCATGCTCTATTCAAAACGCTGTGGCGCGGATCAAATTATTTTCCGCTGCCGTTGATCAGCGCCCGCACGCGTTCGGTCACAGCCTTCGGCGTCTGATACGTTCGCAGCAAGATAGCCTGCGCATCGACGCCCGAAGTTGGATGAATTTCGGCGTTCATCTTTTTCGCCTCCTCGAGAAACGCCGGGTCTTTCATGGTTTCATCGAAGCCGCGCCGCAGGATGTCAACGCGCGCGGCGGGCGTGCCGGGCGGCGCTGCGAATGGCCTTCCCAGCACCGTGCCGATCATCATCAGTTCAAACATCTGCCGGTCTTCCGCGCTCTTCACGAGATCGAGAATGAAAGGCGTATCCGGAAGTTCGGGGCTTTTCTCGGCGCCGATTTGCAGCAGCACATTGATCTTTTTGTCGCGCAGCCAGTCTGGTTTGGAGGCGACAAGCGACGACAACGACATGCCGCAGCGTCCATGCACCTCGCCGGACTCAATCGCCATGAAAGTCTCTTTGGAGCCGAGGTAGCCAGTGATGATGCGGGTTTTCATGCCCAGCGCCGCGTTGAGCGCCAGCGGATAGGAATCCGTTTCGGAACCCGCGCCGGTCCCGGCGACGATGAACTCCCTCGTCTTGGTGTCGTCGAGCGTCTGGAACGGGCTGGCCTTCCACGCAATGCAGAGCGACACATCGCGGCTCATGGCCCCGATCCACTGGAATTGGCTCATGTCGTATCCAGGATTTCGTGCCCCGACGAGCGGCTCGATCAACGGGCCACCGGGGAAGGTGGCCAGTACAGACCCATCTTTTGGCGCGGTCTCGGCCAGGAAATTCGCGGCGCGAATGCCGCCGGCGCCGGGCATGTCCTGCACGTTGACGGCCGGGTTGCCGGGAATGTGCTTGCCGAGGTGGCGCGCCAGAAAGCGGGCGTAGAGGTCAATGCCGCCGCCAGCCGTGCCAGCCACATAAACGGTGATGGCTTTGGCGAAGGCTTCCTGCGCGCGCGCTGCGGGCGCTGCGGCGAACGCGGTTGCAAGCGCGGTTGCAAGGCAGATACCAAAGCGCATCATCGGCGGCAATTTCCCTTCAGGCGGGGTCAGCGTCGATGAGCACAAAGGCCAGCCATGCCGGCTTGTCGCTGCGGTTGCTCCACGCGTGATTGGTGCCGCGCTGGACCAGCACATCACCCTGCTTCAGTAACGTTTCGCCCTCGTCCATCAGCGCGTGAATCTCGCCTTCCAAAACGATGGCGTAATCGATGGTGTGCGTCTTGTGGAAACCCGGATGGCGCGGCGCATCGCGATCGACCGCCGCCGCCCAGCCGCTGCCATCGTCCGTGTGCGAGGCTCGCTCGTTGTGCAGTGAGGTCAGGCGCTCGCTGTCTGGGGGATAGGAAATGATGCGAAACGTGCTGCCATTCTTCGCCGGCGGCAAGCGGAAAGCGTGCAGGGTGGGGTCGGCGTCCCCTGCATTGCTGGCCGGTGTCGCGCTGGTTTCCCACAGCTCGTTGACGATGGTTGCGCCTGTGCTGCGCTGATAAACCGTTGGCGCCGGTCCATCCATGATGAATATGGATTTGCCTTGCGCATTATGTCCGGTAACGACGCGTCGAACGCTCATGCGTACGCACTCCGGTGATGGCGCCGCGCCGGCTGGATTTACGGCGACGCGAGGCAGACTTCGTTGACCAACGCCACGCGCTCGCGACGTTTGCGAACGGCGCGCAGCAGATTTCTCATTTGCCCCAAACTTCCCTGGCGATGTCGACGACCATGGTTAGCTTCGCCCATTGTTGTTCTTCGGCGAGCGTATTGCCTTCCTCGGTCGAGGCGAAACCGCATTGCGGCGACAGGCACAACTGATCGATCGGGCAAAACTTCGACGCCTCTTCGATACGGCGCAAAATGACGTCACGTTTTTCGAGTTCGCCGCTCTTCGAGGTGATGAGGCCGAGCACGACCTGCTTGCCCTTCGGCACAAAGCGCAACGGCTCGAACCCGCCCGAGCGGTCATTGTCCCACTCGAGGAAATACCCTTCGATGTTCAATTTGTTGAACATCAGATCGGCGATTGGCTCATAGCCGCCCGAGGAAATGAAAGTCGACCGGAAATTGCCGCGACACACGTGCATGGTGGCGGCGAGATCGGCGGGTTTGCCGGCGAGCGCCGCGTTGATCATGCCAACATAAATGTCGCCCTGCTTCACCGGATCGTCGCCGCGCGCCGCCAGCATATCGCGCTGCTGTGGATCGCACAGATACGCAAACGAGCAATCGTCGATCTGGAGGTAGCGGCAACCGGCGTCGTAGAAGCCGGTGATCGCCTGTTTATAGGCCTGTCCGAGGTCATGATAGAATTCTTCCATGGTCGGATAGACGCCCATGTTGATCGCCTTGCGGCCGCCGCGATAGTGCAACATCGACGGGCTGGGGATGGACTGCTTGGCGGTTTTGGTGGTGATCGCCTGCAAAAAGCGGAAGTGGTCGATGTGCGGATGGCGCTTCGACCCGAGCTTGCCCATGACGCGCGGCGAGCGCGAGCGCGTCTGCACGCCGGCGAACTGGATGCCCTGATCGGCCTCGACAACTTCCACCCCGTCGAGCCCGTCGAGAAAGTCCATATGCCACCACGAACGGCGAAATTCGCCGTCAGTGACAACTTCAAGGCCAATGTCTTCCTGCTTTTTCACGATTTTGCGGATTTCCGCGTTCTCAACGTCGGTAAGCTCCTGCGCGCTGATCTTGCCGCCGTTGTAGAATTTGTCGCGCGCCTCTTTCAGCGGGGCGGTGCGCAGGAGTGAGCCGACGTGATCGGCGCGGAAAGGGGGCCTGGTTTTCATAATTCGTGCCATCTCCAGAAGGGCCTTTGCGACCGCAACGACTTATTCTGCAAGAACGTCGCGCCGGCAAGTCGGCGCGGTTGCAAGGGCAACGCCCGAACCGGCATCCGCTGGGACAATGGCTCCGGTCGCCTACCTTCGTCACGGTCTTTCATTTCCTGCGGGCTGCGATAAACTGGCGTCGCACAAGCGGGGCGACACATGTTGAAGGTCAATCATATCGGGCTCGCGGCGATGCTTCTGGCGCCAGTCCATGCACACGCACAAACCTCGGCACTCGCACAAAACCTGCCGGCAGCTTGCGATTCCTATGTGCCCGCAGTCATTGGCGGCCCCATGCCCGCCGCCGACTCCGACACGGTTGTGGTGCGCTGGCTCGCCAACGCCAACTATGAGTTCGCCTACAAGGGCAGGGTATACCTCTTCGACGCCTACTTCGACCGCAAGGCGCGCAGTCACGATGTCGGCTTTCGCGCCTCGCAGGTGACGAAGGCCGAAGCGATCTTCGTGTCGCATGCCCATTCCGATCATATCTCGGATATTGGCCCGGTGGCGAAACAGACCGGCGCCCCCGTTGTTGGCGCCCCCATCACGATTGAACCCGCGATCCGGCTCGGCGTTCCCGAAAGCCAGACGCGCACCACAAAAGGCGGCGAAACGCTGCATTACGGCGATGCCACGGTCGAAGTGGCGCTGGCCCGTCATTCTACCATTCAAGATGGCCTCGTCGATATCTACGCCAAGCTGTACGCCATTGAGACGCGCGCGGATAATGAGCAGGAGCGCACGATTACCGCCTTTGTCCGCTCGAAGGGCAGCAACTCGCCTGACATTATCGACAAGGGCACGCTCGCCTATGCGGTGATCTTCCCCTCAGGCTTCAAGGCGGTGCTCGTCGGCAGCGCCGGACCGTTGACCGATGGGGTGCGCGAACTGGCGAAGAAAATCGGCCCGGTGGACCTCGCCATCATCGCCTACCAGCCACACGCCGTCGCCGAGCGGCAAATCGAGGATACCTGGCCGTTCATCGAACTGTTTCAGCCGAAGCTGTTTCTTCCCGCGCACCATGATGCAAGCTTTGGCACCTGGCTTGATCTTGGGCTGGAGCCACTGTTCACGCGACTGCGTGACGAGCGGCCGCAGACGAAGTTTCTGGCCCCGCTGTACCGGTCGCCAATCTGCATATCCGGCGCCGGCGCCAACAAGGGGTCGGTCGTCTCGTTCAAATATTGATTCCTGATACCAGCCTTGCGGCGGCTGCGACGAGCGCGCGAGTGTGGCGGAAAAGCCGCATCTTGGCAGCAAATTGGGCTTTCAGGTGGCGTAAATTTGCGTATAACAGCACAATTGAATTGATCGGGGCCATGCAAATGCAGTTGTCGTCACGCCGCGCGCTATTGGGTAGCGCGGCCGCCATCCTCTCCCTCACCCTCGCAGGCTGCAACGTCGCCACAAAGCCGGAAGTTCAGCCGGGCGCTCCGCCGCCGCGTCGCGGCAATCCCAAGAAGCCGGAGGGCGGCAAGCCAGCAGCTCCTGACGCGAGAGCTGAGCCTTCAATCGACGAAACCCGATACCAATCACTTTATTCCGGCATTCCCGGCGAAAAATTCCCCGTCAACGCCATTGGGCGTGGCGTCATATCGCCGGACTTCTGGCGCACCGACGTGGCCTATTTCACGACCGAACCCGCCGGCACGATCATCATCGACCCAGCGGCGCACCACCTTTACTACGTGCTCGGCGGCGGCAAAGCGATGCGCTACGGCGTCGGCGTCGGCAAGGAGGGCTTTGCCTGGTCCGGCGTCGCCACCATCAACAGCAAGCAGGAATGGCCGGACTGGTATCCGCCGACCGAAATGATCGAGCGCACGCCCGATCTGAAGGCCCGCACCCAGAAATTGCAGAGCGGCATCGGCGTCGCTGGCGGTACGCACAATCCACTCGGCGCCCGCGCCATGTATTTGTGGCAGAACAACAAGGACACCTTGTTCCGCATCCACGGCACACTCGAGCCAGGCAGCATCGGCAAGAGCGTATCGTCCGGCTGCATCCGCATGGCTAACCAGGATGTCATCGATCTCTACCAGCGGGTCGCCATCGGCACCAAAGTGGTCGTCACTGGCAATGCGGTGCCTGCCAATCAGAAGCCGCAGAAGCCGGAGCCGGCGACGCGGGTCAACGCTTCGGTGCGTCGCGGAGCCCGCGGGCGCCCGGCGCCGCCTGCGCCAGAGCCGTCACCGTTTTTCCAGCTGCCGGATTTCTTCCGCCGCGTCTGAGCAGCGAAGCCTGAGCCGCGAATTTCCCGCCAACACAACGCCGCCATGCCCCAAGGGGTTGGCGGCGTATGCGCGGCGTTGCTGTCTCGACATCGAATGCGTTTGCACGTAAACGCCTGCTCACTGGATTAGCAGACCTGACGCATTCTTCCGGAGCGCAACAATGGCAGCCGCAGCAGCCTTAAGCCAAGAATCTTCGGAAGGCATAAAGCAGTGTTCGGAAGCCATTACGTCCAAAAATTCCCGCCTCGATGCAGCGCGTGAAAAACTGATTGTCGCCCTCGATTTTCCCACCATTGGCGAAGCTGCCGCGATGGTTGAGAAACTGGGCGATGCGGTGAACTTCTACAAAGTCGGGTTGGGCCTGCAACTTGCCGGCGGTGACAACTTCGCCAGAACCCTGAAGGCGCAGGGCAAACGGGTATTTCTGGATTACAAATATTATGACATCGGCGAGACGATCAAAAACGCTGTGGCCCGCGCCGCCGAAATGGGCGTCGACTTTCTGACCGTTCACGGAGTGACCGACATCCTGAAAAGCGCCGTCGAGGGTCGCGGCGCGTCAAACCTGAAAATTTTGTGTGTCACGGTTCTGACCAGCATGGATGCCGATGACATCCTGGAGATGGGTTTCAAACCCGGCGTACGGGTAGAGGATCTCGTTGTGCATCGCGCCCTTAAAGCCATGAACTTGGGCGTCGACGGCGTCATCGCGTCGGCTCAGGAAGCCGCCACGATCAAACACCAGACGCACAACAAGCTGATGGTCGTCTCGCCGGGAATACGTCGTGAAGGCAGCCCGTCGCACGATCAAAAAAGAGTGTCGACGCCGTCCGATGCCATAAAGGCTGGAGCCGATTACCTCGTCTTGGGTCGTGACATCACCGGACAAAGCGACCCGAAGGCGGCGGCAATGGAAATCATCGCCCAGATGGCGGCAGCGCTGGATTGACGACCGCGAACATCCATCGCGGCGAAGTCGCGACCAAACTGGCGTCAAAGTTCCTCTGGTGGCCGCACGTGGCGAAACGTCCACAACAACGCGAGATCGTAAATAATTTTCAACACCCCGCACAACACCAGTGGCCAGGCGTTGTGTCCGGCGACGAACAACGCGCCAGCGATGGAAGGCGCGATGGCTGACGCAAGACTTCGCGGCACAGCGGTGAAACTTGCCGCCGCCGCGCGCTCGGGCGGAGTGACGACGGCCATGACGTAGGACGTGCGCGCCGGAACATCCATCTGCGAGAGAAACGCCCGCACCAGCAACAACGATAGCGCGACATAAAGATTTGCCGCCAAGGCCGCCGCGATCAGGCAAAGGCTCGCCGGAATGTGCGTGTACACCATCGTGTTGACCAGGCCGATGCGCGTCCCGAGCCATGCGGCGACGGGAAACGAAAACGCCGACAGCACGCCCGACCAGAAAAAGAAAGCGCCGGCTGCGGACAGCGATAGGTCGAACTTGTTGAACAACCACAAAGCGATCAACGATTGCACGGCGAGGCCGCCAGCAAACGAGTCAATGCAAAACAGCGCCGCGAGTTTGTGTACGACGCGGCGCGACGGCCCGAGCGCCGATTTCGGCCGCGAGACATTCGCCTGCGACGCCGGTAATCGTGCGTAGCAACCGCACGCCAGCACTCCCATCGCCGCATACAACAAAAACATCGCCCGCAGCGAATCGAGGTTGGAGGCGCCCCAGCGCTGCAACCATTCGGCGCCGCCGGAAGCCAACGCGCCAACGGCAATGGCCGTCGCACCCACCAGCGAGTAGCGCGCAAACATTTTCGTTCGGTCCCGATCGGCCACCGCTCCCGCCAACCAGGATTGTTCCAGCGGCGCAAAAATGCTGGCGCTGCCGGCGGAGGGATTGATGGTTCCGAAAAAGCATACGGCGAGTATCAGAGCCCAACCTTGCGCGCTGGCGAACACCACGCCTGTGGCCACCATCAATACGCCCGCGCCAACCAGCAGAAAGCGCGGATCGCGGCGCGAGCCAAACATGCCAATCAGCAACGTCAGTAGCGCAGAGCCGGCCAGCGCGGCCGTTGCGGCGACGCCAATCTGGAACGCATCAAAGCCCAGCGCCGTCAGATAGACAGGCAACACGATGGCGGTAAAACCATCGCCAAAATCACGCAGCGCGCGAGCCGCAAAAACCGGCAGCAGATTGGCGCGTGGCAAGGCGTCGGCGGTTAAGGAATTCGTCATGGTTCAGGCCCCATGCCCAGTGGGCGAGCGGGGCAGAGCTTGGACGCGTGTTGACGGCGCGACTGTCGCAGGGAGCCTGCCGTGTCCCCCGCGCGTGAGGTAGCAGGCAACCCGGCGCTCACGCAACCGCGATCCCACCTGCCAATATTGACGCGCCCGTGCTGAGCTGGTGACCTTTTTCCGGAGACTTTCTGTTGCGGCGGGTTGCGGCGTGTTGCCTCACCCGACCAAATCTTCCTTGATCTTTACAGCCTTCTTCCGCTCGTTCGGGTCCAATTGCGCCTTGCGCAAGCGGATCGACTTCGGCGTCACCTCGACGCGCTCGTCGTCTTCGATATAGGCCAGCGCCTTTTCGAGCGTCATGCGGATCGGCGGCGTCAGGCGCACGGCTTCGTCTTTGCTCTGCGTGCGGATGTTGGTGAGCTGCTTGCCCTTCAGAACATTGATTTCGAGATCGTTGTCGCGCGTGTGCTCGCCGACGATCATGCCGCGATACACCTTCCAGCCCGGCTCGATCATCATCGGGCCGCGATCTTCAAGTTTCCACATGGCGTAGGCGACCGCGTCGCCCTGATCGTTGGAAATCAGCACGCCATTGCGACGCCCCTGAATCTCGCCGCGATACGGCGCATATTCATAAAACAGCCGGTTCATAACAGCGGTGCCGCGCGTGTCAGTGGCGAGTTCGCCCTGATAGCCGATGAGGCCGCGCGTCGGTGCGTGAAACACCAGACGCAAACGGTCGCCGCCGGAAGGGCGCATCTCCAGCATCTCCGCCTTGCGTTCGGCCATCTTCTGCACGACGACGCCGGAATGCTCCTGATCGACGTCAACGACGACTTCCTCGACCGGCTCCAGCAACTGGCCATCGTCGGCTTTTTTGAGCACCACGCGCGGACGCGAGATGCTCAATTCAAAACCTTCGCGGCGCATGGTCTCGATGAGAATGCCAAGCTGCAATTCGCCCCGCCCGGACACCACATACGAGTCTGAGTTGGGCGCTTGCTCAACCTTCAGCGCGACATTGCCTTCGGCTTCCTTCAACAGGCGGTCGCGGATGACGCGGCTCGTCAGTTTCTCGCCTTCGGTGCCCGCCAGCGGGCTGTCGTTGACCATGAAGGTCATCGACAGCGTTGGCGGATCGATGGGCTGCGCTTGAAGCGGCTGGGTCACATCGAGCGCACACAGGGTGTCCGCCACGTTGAATTTTTCGAGCCCGGCGATGGCGATGATATCGCCCGCCTCTGCTTCCTCGATGGGTTGGCGCTCGATGCCGCGGAAGGCCAGAATCTTGGATACGCGACCTTGTTCGACTACCTTGCCGGTGCGGTCCAGCACGCGTACCGGCTGGTTCGGTTTGATCGAGCCAGCAAACACCCGTCCGGTGATGACGCGTCCGAGATACGGGTTGGCCTCAAGCAGCGTGCCGAGCATGCGGAAGGATCCTTCCTCGACCTTCGGCGGCGGCACGTGGCGCAGCACCATATCGAGCAGCGGCCCCATGCCCTGATCCTTCGGGCCTGCCTCGGCCTCCGCCATCCAGCCTTGCTTGGCCGAGCCGTAAAGAATCGGGAAGTCGAGTTGTTCATCGGTCGCATCGAGCGCCGCGAACAGGTCGAACACTTCGTTGACGACCTCGATGGAGCGCGCATCCGGGCGGTCCACCTTGTTGATGCAGACGATTGGCTTGAGGCCGATCTTGAGCGCTTTGCCAACCACGAACTTCGTCTGCGGCATTGGCCCCTCGGCGGCATCGACGAGCACAATGGCGCTATCGACCATCGAGAGAATGCGCTCCACCTCGCCGCCAAAGTCAGCGTGGCCGGGTGTGTCGACAATGTTGACGCGCACGCCCTTCCAGTCGATCGAGGTGGCCTTCGCCATGATGGTGATGCCGCGCTCTTTTTCGAGATCGTTGGAATCCATGACGCGCTCCACAACGCGCTGGTTTTCGCGGAAGGCGCCCGACTGTTGCAGCAGACGATCCACAAGGGTCGTCTTGCCGTGATCGACGTGGGCAATAATGGCGATGTTTCGCAGTTGCATGATATGATTGACTTTTCTGATAGGCGCCAGCCAACCGGGCCGGGAATGCGGCGTCGGGCCCTGTCCTCGTGACGGGCGCGCGGCGGACGCAATGCAGGGAACGCGCGGGCTTTTCCCCGCTCATGCGCGAGGCCATACAGGAAACCAACCGTTTTGGAAACCCGTATCAAAGCTGGCAAGCATTGTTACAAAGCTGCGACAGACAGTCCCGAAATCAGTTTCCCGCTGCTTGCATCGCTCCCGCCCCACTGAGGGCTCCGCGTCGGTCGCGGATGGCGAGGCGCAACTGGTCCATGGCGAGGACTAAAGCCGTGATGCGATGCGGCTCGATACTTTTGGTGGGTTCCGAGTTCAATGCCTCGACAAGAATGCGATCAGCGTCGGTTTCGAGCGCGTCGAGATCGTTGACGGATGCCGCCGCGCGGGCTGCCGAGAGATGCTTGAGCAACTCTTCAATCAGTCGTTCCGACCGCTCGCGACGCGCCGAATCGAAGCGGCTGAACAGCGCTGCGGCCGCAGAGGCGAGAACGCTGAGCAACATCGCGCCGATATAAAAAGCGTCGCTGTATCTCTCGAAGAAAGTTTCCTCTTCGCCGTCAATGTAGGCGGCGGCGCCGGGATGCGCGGGCAACGCCGAACCCTTCGCGGTGGAAGGCGCCTCCATCCGGTTGGCGGAAGGAGCCAGCGCGGCGATCTGTCCGCGTTCTGCAAACAAGGTCCGCGTTACTTCGCCGACGAGTGCATCGAGCACGGCGCTCGAAGCCATCAGCCGGGTCGATACAGCCACGGTGTTGAAGTCGGCGGCGGGCAACGCCGGGGCACCGCTGTAGGCGCCGCGCGAAATGGTTAGAGTTTGCAGACCCGGCCACAAATCCGCCAGCGCCTTGGCCTCGGGTATGGCGACGAACGTCGGTTCTTCATGCGTCGTTCTGGCAATCAGATTGACGAGCTCGGAAACCTTGCCGTTTACATTGGGTCCCGCCGCAAAAATCAAATCGACACGCTTGGCCGCGAGCGCATCGGCCACTTCCTCGTAAGTCAACGCCACGCGCGGCGTCGTATCGGGCGGCGCGCCATAGTAATTCAGGATTTTGTCGAGCAAATCGAGATTGGCGGGACCATTCCCGACGGGCTTTATGTAGCCGACGCGAAGCCCGCGAAAGTCGTTGGGCCTTTTTACCGCCGATCCCGGCGGGACGATCATGACCGCCGGTGTCACATAAAGAATGACGGCGGTTTGCCCACGCTTGGGCAACGCCACGTCGGTTCGCGCCACAGCGAACTGGGCGTCGCCCCGGTCCAGCGCCGCAGCGCTCGCGGCGGCGTCAGCGGTGGCGACGAGGCGCAGTCGAACCTTGGCTTTCTGCCGGGCGAAAACCTGCGCAGCAGCCGACATCAACCGGTACTCTTCCGTGTCCCTCGCTACCGCGACGGAGAGGGTCGTCGGCGCCTGATAAATCCAGCCGGCCAAGCCTGCCCCTGCTACCAGCGCCAGACCTCCAGCAATCAACAAAGAAACGCTTCGCCGCATAAGCGGCCTCCACTGGCTGCTGTTGTAAATTAAATCACGAGCGTGGCTTTATGTTCCCTCACTCCTGCCCTCACTTCTGCCCGGCCACTTCTCCCGCTTGCTGCCCCGCTGTTTTGCGATCGCGTTTGCCGAGCGTGCGGAGGCGCAACGCGTTGAGCTTGATAAAACCGGCGGCGTCGCGATGATCGTAGGCGACGGCGCCTTCTTCGAAGGTAACGAGGTCTTGATCGTAAAGCGAAAACGGCGACTGGCGGCCGACAACGCGAATGTTGCCCTTGTAGAGTTTCAGCCGCACGCGGCCGGTGACCAGTTGCTGACTGCGGTCGATCAACGCTTGCAGCATTTCGCGCTCGGGCGAAAACCAGAAACCGTTGTAGATGAGTTCCGCATACTTCGGCATCAACTCATCTTTGAGATGCGCCGCGCCGCGATCCAGAGTGATCGACTCTATGCCGCGATGCGCCTGCAACAGGATCGCGCCGCCCGGCGTCTCGTAAACGCCGCGAGATTTCATGCCGACAAAACGGTTTTCGACCAGGTCCAGACGGCCGATTCCATTCGCCCTGCCAAGTTCGTTGAGCTTCGTCAGCAACGTCGCCGGCGACATTTTCACGCCGTCGATGGCGACTGGATCGCCTTTCTCGAAGTCGAGGGTGATCTCGGTGACGATGTCCGGTGCATCCTCCGGCGACAGCGTGCGCATGTGGACGTACTCAGGCGGCTCAACCCACGGGTCTTCCAGCACTTTGCCCTCGGACGAGGAATGCAACAGGTTGGCGTCGACAGAAAACGGCGCCTCGCCGCGTTTGTCTTTGGCGATTGGAATCTGGTGCTCCTCGGCGAACGCGATGAGCGCCTCGCGGCTCTTGAAATCCCATTCCCGCCAAGGCGCGATCACTTTGATGTCTGGCTCCAGCGCGTAATAGCCAAGCTCGAAGCGAATCTGGTCGTTGCCCTTGCCGGTGGCGCCATGGGAAACCGCGTCAGCGCCAACCTGGCGGGCGATCTCGATCTGCTTTTTGGCGATCAGCGGCCGCGCGATTGAGGTCCCGAGCAGGTACAGCCCTTCGTACTGCGGATTGGCGCGAAACATGGGAAACACATAATCGCGAACGAATTCCTCGCGCAGATCCTCGATGAAAATATGCTCCGGCTTGATGCCGAGGAGTTCGGCTTTCTGGCGCGCCGGCTCGAGTTCCTCGCCCTGGCCAAGATCGGCAGTAAAGGTCACCACCTCGCATCCATAGGTGGTCTGCAGCCATTTCAGGATGATGGAGGTATCAAGCCCGCCGGAATAGGCCAGCACCACGCGCTTGAAGGTCTTTTCGTCTGCCATGTCTCATTAACTCACAGGAGGCCGAGGCGGCCGGACCGGCGCGGACTATAGTTGTGGCGGGCCATCGCGCAACCTCGCGAACAACAGGGCGCGCAGAACCAGCACCACCAGCAGTGTCAGCAACCCCGCGAGCAATACGTCTGACAGGTAATGGCCGCCGAGCGCCATTCGCAGAACCCCGGTCAAAACGCCGGTCGCCAGCGCCGCAGCGAGTGCCGGCCCCTGCCAGGGCGTCGGCGCGAGCAAGGCCGGCGCAACCAGCCAGAACGCCGCCGAGGTTTCGCCCGAAACGAACGAACAGTTTTTCGCGCAGGCGCCATCCATGCGCCACACCGGACGGAATTCCGCCGCGCCGCCAAACTCCCGCGTTTGCACCGGGCGCGGCCGGTGCCAGTGATCCTTCAGGACGATATTGACGAGCAGGCCAGGGCCAAGCGCCATTGCCAGGGTCAGGAACGCCACCTGCCGCCAGCTTGGACGTCGCCGCATGCCCCACGCCCCCGGCAGTGGTAATAGTTTCGCCAGCAGAAAACCGACGGCGACGACGTGCGGCGCGGCTTAAAGCACGCCTCTGAGGCCGCGCGCGAGGCTGCCAGCGCCGGCAAAACCATCCCGGTAAAACCATCGGGCGGCGGCGATATCGATCTGTGGATAGACTGTGAAGAGAACGGAGACCAGCAAAATCGCCGCGCCCGTCGCCCAGATGCCTTCGCGCAGACCCGGTTTGTTCATGCCATCCGCCATACCCGAAGCGTACCCAACTGGAAAGCCGTCGCTTCCCCCGGCGCGCCCTTCCCACCTGCCAGAACTCGCCCTAATCTGCGCCAGCCGGGCGGACACGGCGGGGGAGGGGCTTCATGGGGGCGCTAAATCGACCGTCGCTGAAGAGCATTGGCGCGCGACTGGGCTTGCTGTGCGTCTGTCTAATGACCATCGCTTTACCTCTCAAGTTGGCGAAGGCAGCCGACTTTTACAAAGGCAAGCAGATTAGCTTCGTGGTCTCCGCAGATGTGGGAAACAGCTATGACACTTTTGCGCGTATGATCGCGCGGCGCTTGCCGAAGTTCATTCCGGGGGAGCCCTCCATCGTCGTTCAGAACATGGCAGGCGCCGGCGGATTGCGCGCTGCGAATTGGCTATATAGTGCGGCGCCCCGGGACGGCCTGACGCTGGGCATGATCAACAACACGCTGGCCTTCGATCCGCTTTATGGCAACAAGCAAGCTCAGTTTGACGCCACGAAGTTCAGCTGGCTTGGCACCCCGAGCCAGGAAACGGCATTGCTCATCGTCTGGCATACGGTGCCGGTCTACAAGCTTGAAGATGCCAGAACGCGCCAGCTTATATTGTCCGCGAGTGGGACGGGCTCCACCCCGGCCTTCTTCGCCCGCGTTCTCGCGGCCCTGTTCGATCTCAAGGTGAGGATCATACCCGGTTACAAATCGCAGACGGAGAGCTTCCTGGCGATGGAGCGCGGCGAGAACGACGGTAATGCTTCACCGTTCTGGTCGAGCCTTGCATCCGAATTTCCACATTGGATTGCTGATGGCAAGATTAGACCGCTCGTTTATTACGGCAGCCTGAGGGAACCAGCCATTCCCGCACCCTACGCGCTCGATCTGCTCGTCGATCCCGAAAAGCGTGCGATCATGGAGATCGCCCAAGCGGGCTTGGCAATGGGGCGGCCGCTGACTTTCCCGCCGGGAGTCGATGCGGAGAAAGTTCAAATTTTGCGCAAAGCCCTGAGCGATCTGTTCATGGATGCGGAATACCTGGCGGAATGCAAGCAAGCGGCCTTGAATTGCAGCACGTCGTCGAGGGGCGAACATATGCTCGCGTTTGTCGAGAAAATTTACGCTTCGCCAAAGGCCGCAGTCGAAAAAATCAGTGAAATCTACATGCAGGGACAACAAAAGTGATCCTACACAGCGCGCTGTCAACGGCGGCGTAAAAGTTTACAGTCCGGTTGAGAGAAAAGGGCTTGAAAGCCTTTGCACAAAGGGGACATTCTCATTTAGCGCGAACAGTGCACCGGCTCGCTCTTCCCACTTGCCATAACTCGCCCTAGTGTGCGCCAGCTGGGCGAACACGGCGGGGGAGAGGCGATGACTGCGACGCAGCCGAGAATCGTGCAGGTAACCGTCCGCGATGGTATGCAGATTGCCGCCGCCGTTTACGCGCCGGCTTCGGGCGGAAAGTTTCCGGTGCTGTTCGCCGCCTCGCCGTATCGCTTCGACAACAACAGTCTGCCGGCGAGCCCGCAATTTCTGTGGCGCGAAACCGGCCCGATCGATTGGTATGTTTCGAAGGGCTACGCTTATGTTCACATGGACGTGCGCGGCTCCGGTCGCTCCGGCGGCGAATTTGGTTTCATGGACCGCAAGGAGCAGGAAGACCTGTACGACGTCATCGAATGGATCGGCCAGCAACCCTGGTCGACCGGCAAGGTCGGCAGCATCGGCCAGTCCTATTATTGCATGTTGCAATGGTTCATGGGGGCGCTCAATCCGCCTTCACTGAAATGCATTGGCGCGCATGACGGTCTCGCCGACCCCTATCGCGCCAATGTCTACAATGGCGGCATATCCGGCGACTTCTTCCCCGGCTACTGGTGGTATCAGAACCGCTTCATCAACCGGTTTCCGGCGACCGGGCCAGCGCGCGAGCAGGCGACCGATCTCACCGCGCTCCTCGCCGCGCATCCGCTCTACGACGATTTCTGGAAAGAGCGCACGGCGCGCGAGGTGCAGCACAAAATCGTCAAGCCCATCTATTGCAGCGGCGTCTGGTCGAAAATGTTCATTCACGTTCGCGGCGTGATCGACGGCTATGCCCAGGCCAATGGACCCAAGAAGCTGCGCATGTCCGGCGCGCCGAACGCCTGGGGCGCGGCGGCGGAGTTCGCCAGCATCGAGTTCCACGAGAAGGTGCTGCTGCCGTTCTACGATCATTACCTGAAGGGGCTTGAAACCGACTACGTCGCCCGCCCGCCAGTGCAATACGCCGTTCGCGGCTCCACCCTCATGCGCAGCGCTGACGCGTGGCCGCCGCGCAATACGCGTTACGAGAAATGGTTTCTCAACGCGGCGCCATCCAGCAGCGTCACCTCGCTCAATGACGGCGGCCTCGCCACCGAGGCGCCGCAAGGCGAGGCGGCGACAACCTATGAATATCCCAATCCCGGCTGGGTCGCCGGCGTTGTCGGCTTTGGGCCACAGGGGCCGGCGAGTGGTTTCGATCCGGTGCGCCGCGTGCTGAGTTTCACCAGCGGAGCGCTGGCTTCCGACCTCGAAATCGCCGGACCCATCAAGCTCGAACTGCACGCCTCCTCGAGCGCCCACGACACCGACTTCTTCATCAAGCTGACAGATCAGTTCCCGCAATCCGGCGAAGATCGCAGCAAGTCGATCAATCCGTTCGCCGAGGTCGTGACGCGCGGCTGGCTGCGCGCCTCGCACCGCGCCGTGGACAAGGCAAAGTCGACGGAAATGGAGCCCTTCCATCCGCACGATCGCGAGGAGGCGCTGGAGCCCGGCACGATCTACCGGTTTGAGATCAGTCTTGAGCCGATGGCCTACCTGTTCAAGGCCGGCCATCGCATCCGCCTTGAGATCGTCAACGGCGATTCGCCGTTCAGCGAACAACTCTGGCCGCATTTTTACCGCCCCGAAAAAATGGGCCGCGACACCATCCACCATTGCGCGCAGCATGCCTCCGTTCTGGTGCTGCCCGTAACGGAATAAAATAACGCCGGCTAAAAATACACGAGGGGAAGTTTCATGTCGCAGCAAACCGTTGACGTATCGTCGCTGATTGATCAGAGTCAGACGAGCGGCTTCATCAAGAAACTGGTCTTCATCACTTTTCTGCTGGTGCTCGCCGACGGCTTTGACATCAGCTCCATTGGCGTTGCCATCCCTGGCCTCAACCGCAGCTTTGGGATCACCGATCCCAACGTCGCCGGCCAGATGATCGCCGCGAGCCTCGTCGGCATCCTGTTGGGGTCGCCAGGGTTCGGCTGGGTCGGCGATCGCTACGGTCGCAAGGCGGCGATCATCGCGTCGTGTGTGGTTTTTGGCGCGTTTACGTGGGCGACGGTTTTTGCCACCAACGCCGGCCACGTGATCGCGCTGCGCCTGCTTGCCGGCTTGGGGATCGGCGGTCTCCTGCCCAACGTCACCGCGCTTCTTTCGGAACTCGCGCCGCTGCGCTACCGCGCGGCGGTCATCATCTTGGCGTTCACGGGCGTAGCCCTTGGCGGCGCGTTGCCGGGCCTCATCGGCGCCACTCTGGTTCCGACGTGGGGCTGGCCAATCATTTTCCACGTCGGCGGCGTGTTCCCGTTGCTGGTCGCTCTTTTGTGCGTGTGGATGTTGCCGGAATCGGTAAAATATCTGGTGCAGAAAGATCGCGGCGGAGAGGTCATCCGGAAGGCGCTGTCGCAGATGGATATCGCGCCGACGGCGCAGGCCGATGCAAAATATGTGATCGCCGATGAGGCGCATACAAGCGGCTGGAGTATCGCAGAACTCTTCCGTGGCGATCTGGCGATCATCACGCCGATGTTGTGGCTGCTGTTCGTCGCCAATCTCATGGGCTATTTCTTTCTGCTCGGCTGGACGCCGACCGTGCTCGGCCAGGCGGCTGGAATTGATCCACAGAAGGCCTCTCTGGCGCTGCTGGTGCTGCAACTGGGCGGCGTCGCTGCCGGCCTGGTCTTGTTCCAGTTTCGCCTCACGGAGCGCTATGGACTGTTGCCCGTCGTGGGCTTTTTCGCTGTCTGCGCGCCAACCGTCGTCGGCATCGGTTACGCCGCCACGACGCATTCCATCGGACTGTTGTTTGTGCTGCAATTCATCGCCGGCATTTGCTGCCTCGGCGTGCAGTTCTCCATCAACGCCATGTCCGCCATGATTTATCCGACGGCGGTGCGCTCCAGCGGATCGGGCGCCGCGCTCGGCGTCGGCCGCCTCGGTTCCATCGTTGGGCCCATTTTGGGCGGCGCCCTGCTGGCGCGGCAGTTGCCTGTAGATACGCTGTATCTGTATGTCGCGATCCCATTCGTCGTCGGCTGTCTGGCGACGCTGGTGCTGATGCGGTTTTATCGTCAGCCGGTCGTGGCGTAAGTCGGGGCCGAAACAGGTCGCGATCAAACCCGAGTAACGCCGTCGCGTTTACGCTGCGACGCCGGCGCGATATAAGGCGGCATGTTGTTGTCGTCCGAAGAAATTGAACGTTATGCGCGCCACATTGTTTTGCATGGCGTCGGCGGCCCCGGTCAGCAAAAGCTGAAGGCGGCGCGCGTGCTGAGCGTGGGCGCCGGAGGGCTTGGCTCGCCGTTCATCCAGTACCTGGCAGCTGCTGGCGTTGGCGCCATCGGCGTCATCGACGACGACACGGTTTCCCTGTCGAACCTGCAACGCCAGGTGTTGCATTCGACTGCCGACATCGGGCGGCCCAAAGTTGACAGCGCGGCCGACGCCGTGGCTCGGCTTAACCCACACGTCAACGTCGTGCGTCATCGCGAGCGCCTGACAGCCCAGAACGTCGCGGACATTCTGTCGCAATATGACGTCATCGGCGACGGCTCCGACAATTTCGACACGCGCTATCTTGTCTCTGACGCGTGCTTCCATGCCCGCCGCCCCCTCATCACGGGCGCCGTCGGCGAGTTCGACGGTTCACTGACAACCCTGAGGCCCTACGAGTTTCGCCCGGACGGCAAGCCCAACCCGACCTATCGTTGCCTGTTTCCAGATCCGCCGCCGCCCGGCGCCATTCCCGCCTGCGCGCAAGCCGGCGTGCTCGGCGCGCTGACCGGCGTCGTCGGCGCGATGATGGCGCTGGAAGCCATCCGCGAAATCGTCGGCTTTGGCGAAAATCTCGTGGGGCGCATCGTGCTGATGGATACCCGCGCCATGCGCTTCGAAACCATGGCTTACACGTGGGACCCGTCGAACCCGCTCAACGGAAATGCTGCTTCGCCGTCTTGAAAGCCGCGCCGGCCCGGCCTATCAATCTTGGCCTATCAATTTAACAACGAAAATTAAGGGAGCCCTGCCTTGTCGCTTCATGCATTCTCAATTCCGACCTACCAGCAGATCCTCGGCGGCATGCTCGGCGTCATGGACAAAGCCATCGCCCACGCCACAGCAAAAAAATGGGACCACGCTGTCGTTTGCAGCGACCGCCTGCATCCCGACATGTTCGATTTCGCCCGGCAGGTGCAGTCCTTCACCGACCATGCCGCGCGCTCCAGTTTGTTGCTGGCCGGCAAGGATGGCGCCCAACCGGCGCGCGACGAGAAAACGCTCGAAGCGTTGCGCGAGCGCATCCTCAAAGCGCTTGCAGTGGTGAACTCCGTCAGTGCCGCCGATGTCGATGCGCACGCTGACAAGGATATCGTTTTCCCGATGGGGCCGCGGCAGGTCACCATGCGCGGCAAAGAATACATGATGCACTTTGCCTTCCCGAACTTTTATTTCCACGCCACGACCGCCTACGACATGCTGCGTCATCGCGGTGTCGAGTTAGGCAAGCGTGATTTTCTCGGCGCCGTGCCGGGGATGCCGAAAGCCTGAATGCAACACGCGGCGCTTGCGTTTGGCGCAGGCCCCCAACAACGGATGTGTAATCGACATGAGCCTCAAACGGATCGGCGCGGGGCCGCGCATGAGCAAGGCGGTTGTCCACGGCGACACGATTTACCTCGCCGGTCAGGTTGCCGACGCGACCAAGGGCAAAGGCGTCGCCGAACAGACGGCGGAGGTGCTCGGCATCATCGACGCCATCCTCCTGCAAGCCGGCTCGGATAAAACCAGAATTCTTTCGGCGACGATCTATCTCACCGATATAGCCACGTTCGCGCAGATGAATTCGGAATGGGACAAATGGGTTTCCGCCGGCAACACGCCAGCGCGCGCGACGGTGGAAGCCAAACTCGCGGCGCCTGACTACAAGGTCGAGATCTCCGTCATCGCTGCAGTCTGAAACGCCTCAGCTTTCGATCATGCCCTGCACCGGCCCCATGTAAACGCGCTTGGCGAGCGGCACGCCCGCGTGGCGCATGAGGTCGTAGGCCGTCGCGCAGTGAAAAAACAGGTGGGGCATGGCGAAGTGCAGCAGAAAATCCTTGCCTTTGAATTTGCGCACGCCAGCGCCTGCCTGAAACGCGATGACGGTTTCGGCGTTGGCGTCGATGGCTTTGCGGTCCATTGACTGCGCGTAGGCTATGGCTTTGCTGACGCGGGCCCTCAACTCCTCAAAAGTCTTTTCGTCGTCGTCGAATTTCATCGGCTCGACGCCGGCAAGTTTGGCGGCGATTGACACGCCCCACATGGAGGCGACGCGCACCTGTTTGGCGAAGTCATACATGTCGGGCGCAAACCGGGTGGATAGGAGTGCCTGCGGATCGAGCTTGCGCTCAACAGCGTAGGCTGCGGTTTTCTCGATGACGCCGGAAACTCCGGAAAGCATTTGCACCACGACAGGTATGGCGAGGTCGGAAAGGGCAGTCGACATGGTGTCTCCGGCGGCGTGGAGGGACGGGGTTCGCCGGCAGGATTAGCCTGATTGCGAAGTTGCTTCAAGGCGCCCTTGCACAGGCCCGCACGCCGGGCCTACATGCGTCAAAGCTGGAGCTCGCGGGAGAGAACGATCATGGCGCACGACGAACTCAAGCAGAAGTTCATTTACGCCGGAAGTGTGCTCGTGGCTGAAGGCCAGGATGATTTCACCCGCGGTCACATCTCCATGCGCGTGCCCGGCGATCCCAACCATTTTTATATGAAAGCCCATTCCATCGGCATGGACGAGATAACGATGGAAAACATCCTGACGATCGATCTCGAAGGCAATGTCGTCGCGGGAACCGCGCGTCGCCACAGCGAAGTCTACATCCACTCCGAAATCCTCAAGGCGCGGCCCGACCTGCATTGCGTCATTCACACACACCCGGTTTATTCCTGCGCGTTGGCGGCGACGGGCCGGCCATTGCGTCCATTCAGCCAGCCCTCAGCGCTGTTCTACAAAGACCTCGGAACCTACACCGACACGATCAACCTCATCCGCACGAACGACATGGGTCGCGGCGTCGCCAAGGCGCTCGGCCCACACCGCGCCGTCATTTTAAAGAACCACGGCGTTGTCGTCTGCGGCGCCACGATCGAGGAAGCCGTTATCAGCATCATCATGCTTGAGAACGCTGCGCAGGTGCAACTGATCGCCGAAGCCGCCGGCGATTGTGCGCCGGAGTTTCCGCACGACGATGTCAAAAAACTCCAGCACGACATCTCGCGTCCCGACCAGTTCATTGTCAACTTTGAATATCTCGTGCGTCGCGTGAAGCGCCGCGAAGCGTTGCGAGGTTCGGTCAAGCCTTGAATTTTTTCACCAGCGCATCGGCGTTTTTGGTCAGCAGGCCGACATCCGAGCCGACCGCTACGAAGCGATAGCCCCACTCAATGTAGCGTGTGGCTTCGTCTTCATTCGCGGTGAGGATGCCGGCAGGTTTGCCGGCTTTCTTCAACCGGTCCACCGCCTCCTTCAGTGCGGCCTGCACGACGCTATGTCCGGGCTGGCCGATATGTCCAAGCGATGCGGCAAGATCGGAAGGGCCGATGAACACGCCATCGACTCCCGGCACAGTGGCGATGGATTCGATATTGTCGAGGGCGATGCGGGTCTCAGCCTGCACCAGAACGCAAAGTTCCTCGTCAGCCCGAGCCAGGTAGTCCGCGACGCGACCGTAACGCGAGGCGCGGCCGCTGCCGGTGACGCCGCGCACGCCATGCGGTGGGTAACGCGTCGCGGCCACCGCGCGCGCCGCCTCGTCAGCGTTCTGCACATAGGGCAGCAGCACAGATTGCGCGCCGATGTCGAGCACGCGCTTGATCAGCACCATGTCGTTCCACGCCGGGCGCACAATGGCGCTCGCCGTGCCGCCGGCGACCGCCTGCAATTGCGCCAGTAGATCGGGAAGCTCGTTGGGCGAATGTTCCGTGTCGAGCAGCAACCAGTCATAGCCGCTGTGCGAAACGATCTCGGCGGCGATGCATGAACACAGCGAGCACCACAGCCCGATCTGCAATTCGCCGCGCGCCAGCCCGTGCTTGAAATTGTTTTTTGGCAGTTGCATGGATGACCTCAGATGAATTGAATCGACATCGCGCCGAGCGGCCCGAAATCAGCGTTCACCACGTCGCCTTTTTTCGCAAACACGACGCGCGTGAACGAACCGGCGAGCACGATATGTCCGGGCTCCAGCGCCACGCCGTGCGAGCCCAGTTTGTTGGCAAGCCACGCGACTCCCATGGCGGGATGTCCCAGAACGCCGGCGGCAAGGCCGGTTTCCTCGACTTCGCCGTTTTTCGACAGGATGGCGCCAACCCAGCGCAAATCGACATCGAGCGGCTTGACGGGTCGACCTCCCAGCACAAGGCCAGCGCCCGCGCCGTTGTCGGAAATGGTGTCGTAAATCCGGCGCGTGTCTTTCAGTCGGGCGTCGACGATTTCCATGGCCGGCACGACGTATTCCGTTGCGCGCAGCACATCCGTAAGGTTGACGCCTGGCCCCATCAGCGTCTGGCCCATGATGAAGGCAAGCTCGACCTCGATGCGCGGCAAACAATAAGCGTCGTGGCGCGCCTTGCCGCCGTCGGCGATCATCAGGGTGTCGAACAGGTAGCCATAGTCAGGCTCATCGATCATCGACGAGCGCTGCATCGCTTTGGAGGTCAAACCAACCTTGTGGCCAATGATTTTGGCGCCTTTGGCGACGCGTCGCCGCGCGCCTTCGGCTGAAATCGCATAGGCGTCGTCGAAATCGATATGCGGCCAGCTGATCGAAAGTTGCGTTGCCTGGGTGCGTTCGCGTTCGGCTTTCTCAAGGACGTCGGCGGCGGCGAGGCGTTCTTGCGCGGTCATCATCTCGAACGGGTCTCCGGTTGCAAAAAGCGTCGCATCCTACTTGCGTCAACGCCGCTCCGCCAGTTGCTCTGCGCCGACACTTGAGCGATGCGCCCGCCGCACCTACCATCACCGGCAAAGGCGCCGGCGCAGCGCGGAGAAGACCGCAGGGAGCGCAGCAGATGACGCAACGGAAACGCATGCCTGTAACGATGCCCGCTGAATGACCCGGCGCGTGCACAGTCCCCACACGCAGGCGCTCGCTCGCCGTGTCATTTGGCTCGTCGCCCTGCTATGCGCCGCCTTCCCGGCCCGCGCCGAAGACTTTTACCATGACAAGACCCTTACGATGATCGTCGGCTTTGCTCCCGGCGGCGGCATCGATACATCGGCGCGCATTTTTGCGCGACACTACGCCCGCCTTATTCCCGGCGCGCCTAATATCGTCATTCAAACCATCGACGGCGCTGCCGGCCTGCTCGCCGCCAATTACCTGGAAAAACGCGCCAGCGCCGACGGGCTGACGATCGCCGTGCCCGGCCGCAGCTGGTTCATCGAGCCAATGCTGAAAAATCCCAACGCGCAATTCGATCCGCTGAAATTTGCCTATATCGGCTCCACTGGCGCCATGAACTCGTTCCTGTGGGTGAGCGCGGCCTCGGGCCTGAAGTCCATTGAGGATATCAAGAAATCAGCCTCGCCCGTTGTATTCGGCGCGCTGGGCGCTGGCACGCAAACCGCCATCGTGGGAGCGATACTCGCCGAAAGTGGCATGCCGATAAAAATGGTGACTGGATATCCCGGCAGTTCGCGCCTGCTGTTGGCGTTGCAGCAGGGTGAAGCGCAGGTTGTTTTTCTGACCGAGGATTCGTTTCTGTTGCATCGAGACTTGATTGCGCAAGGCAAGGTCATCGCCGTTCTGCAATCGCGGCTGTTGGAGCCTTCGATCCCGTTGTTGGGCGACTACGTTCCAGACCGCGCGCGTGCCGTGTTGGAGTTGGCGCAGGCCGGCGAATCCCTGGGGATGATTGTGGCGGCGCCCGCCGCCGTGCCACTAAACCGTTTGACGATCCTGCGCGACGCATTTCTGGCCACGATGGGCGATGTAAACTATCGCGCCGAAGCCTCGAAACTCGCGGCGCAGACCAGCAAACCGCTCGACGCCGAAGCGGTCGCGCACGCCGTGAAAATGTTGTCGGAGAGCGCCACCGCTGAGGTCGTGACGGCATTCAACCGGTTGAGAAAATGAGGCTATTATCGCGACCGCATTTCAATATCCGATTCCGACCAGCGGGAATGCGGGACACAGAATGGTCACGCAGCGCAGATCGAATTCCGCCAGACGCGTGCCTCGATAATTCATGCGGAAAGGCTCCGGCGGGGTCGGCACATAGCTCGTGTTCCGGTGACGCCTGGCGTAGGTGGCGACCCGCAAAGGCTTGCGCGGCGGCTCCTGCTTGACGGCCGCTGCGCGGCCCGTCGGCGCGAAGTAGGTTTTTTCTGCGGTTTTTTCCGCCGGTGTCGCGGCAGTGCGCGCAACAGGGTGGGTTGGGGCGACAACACGCGTCGGGGCGAGGGCCTGCGTTTGGGCCGGGGCCGCCGTTGAAACCGGAGCCGGGGCCACAACAGTCTCGGGCTCGACCGCTGGCATTGTCTCGGCCGGAAAAACCGCTTCTTTGTTGTTGTTTTCAATCCTGGCGGCCGGCGTTGGCGAAAGCGTCACTGACATTGGATCGACACTGCGTGTCGGCGCAGCTTGATCCTGAGCGTTTGCAAAAGGCACGGCGACCGGCAGCGTCATCATCGCTCCGCCGCCGAGTGCCACAGTCAATACCGATACAAGAGCAGCTTTCACGGGAAGCCTCCTCACGTAAAAATCAATTCCGACGACGATACATCACATGCCGCCCGACTAAGGTGCGTTTTCGCACTTTGCAGATTTAGTCTGGCAAAGTTTTGCATGCGCCGCCAAGATGTAAAACGATCAATTTGAAAACGCGTTCCCTGCCGATTTCGATTTTTTTGGCGAACGTGAACCACTCCTAAGGTTACGCTTGCGCTGCACCGGTCGCCACGCCGCCGCGACCACGCCAATAACTGGCGTGCGCCAAATAAACCGCATTCCCGAAAATCGCGACGTTTCTGCCGAGCCTTCTGTTGTCGCGACAATCGCCAGCCTCAACCGGCGTCAAGGCCGAAGACACGCCAGCCCGCCGCTAACGCCAGCAGCAAAACATTGAGCGCGACGACCATCAGCGCCATACAGGTCGCCAGCGCCATCGTCGTGCGCTGGTTGACGAAGCCGCCCATGATATCGCGCCGCGAGGTCAGCCAGACCACGGCAATCATCGGGGCTGGAAGGACAAGACTGAGAATTACCTGACTCATGATGAGAGCGTTGGTGACACCGGCGCCCGCTGCAACAACTGCGAACGCTGGTATCATCGTGAGCGCGCGACGCAGCCAAAGGGGAATACGGAAGCCGACAAAATCCTGCAATATGGTCTGCCCAGCCATGGTGCCAACGACCGAACTCGAAATGCCCGACGCCAGCAAGGACAGCAGAAACACACCCGCTGCGGCCCCACCGAGCAAGGGCGTCAGCGTGCGGTACGCGGTTTCGATTTCCGCCACCTGCTGATGGTCTGGATAAAAAACCGTCGCCGCCATGCACAACATGGCGAGATTCACCAAGCCGGCGAAGCTCAGCGACAAAATGACTTCGCGATTGGAAAACGACAAGATGCGTGATGTCTCAGCATCATTTTTTGCGATCACGCGATGCGCCGTCAAGCTGGAATGCAAATAGATGGCGTGCGGCATGATGGTGGCGCCGACAATGCCAACGGCCAGCGTCACGGCGCGGCCATCGGCGAGCCTCGGCGTCGTTAGCCCGGCCACCACGCCACTCCAGTCGGGGCGAGACATCCACAGTTCGACAAGGTAGCATCCGCCAATCGCCAGCATGAACGCGGCGATCACGAGTTCGATTGGGCGAAAACCACGCCGCTCCAGTTGCAGGATGGCGAGCGTCGTAGCCGCAGCAATGAACAGGCAGGCCATCAACGGCAGTCCACTAAGCAGGTTGAGGCCAATCGATGCGCCCAGCAATTCCGCCAGCTCCGTCGCCATGGCGGCGACTTCGCTCGCGATCCAAAGCGCCACAACCATCGGCTTTGGCAGTTGTTCACGACAATGCGTCGCAAGGCTGCGGCCTGTAACGATCCCGAGTTTGGCGGACAACGCCTGAAACAGCATGGCTGTGAGATTGGCGATGAGCACAACCCACAACAGCGCGTAACCGTATTTCGCGCCAGCCTCGATGTTGGTAGCGAAGTTGCCGGGGTCCACGTAGGCGACCGAAGCGACGATCGCGGGGCCCGCGAACGGCAGGAAAGCCGCCGCGCCGCGCCGCTTGCCCGAAAGCGCGTCCTGCGCGGCGGCCCGGGTGCGTCGGGTCAGTCCGTCGTTTGTTGCATCCTTCGCAACGTGACGCATCGTTGCAGACCTTTTTATCGCCGGCGCAGGTGCAGAAAGCGGCGCTTGAGGTATCCACACCAAAGTGTGCCCTTGGTTACACATTAGGGTCCTATCTGCAACCTGGCAACTGCCTTGTCTGCGATACCAGATGTCGGGGCGCCACCCACCGCCAGCTCCAACCCCTTGAATGAGGTCGAGGGCGGGCCATATTAGGGCTCGGCGAAAGCCATGGGATGCCGCTTACGGGTCCCGCAAAGAGGCGCCTGAGGGGCTTCAAATGACGCGAGTTTCAAATCCGACTGGCCGTAGCGACGGCTACCCCCTCTACAACATCGAACGAATTGGTCCGCAGCACGAACGGCTGCGTATTCCTTTGGCGGTGGCGCGCGTCCCGGCCAGCTTCTCGATGTGACCGTTTTGCCGCACGACCAAACCGGAAAAACCGACATTAAAAATTAATGTTTTGGTGCGGGACTAGAGGTTCGCACCCAAAGCCGGCCTGAGGCGGCTGCAGAACAAGGAGTGCCTGAGATGATCGACGCGATCAAAAACGAAACCGCCACGCCGTTCACGACCGAGCAGTTTGCGCATCTTGGCGACGGCAAGGTCGCCTACGTCAAGCCGATGTTGTCGGATGATGTGCTGCGCGCCTTTCCGCAGATCGAAGTGCAGGGCATCGAGCCGGGCATGAAGCTTTTCGCCTTGCTGGCGGCTGACGGCTCGCCGATCATGTTGACGGATACGCGCGACGCCGCTCTCGCCAACGCCTACGAGCATCAGTTGCAGACTGTCAGCCTGCACTAAGCCTCGGCTGCTTGGCCAGTGGCTTGCCACCGGCGGCGCTTTCCCATTGAAGTTGCAGCGCGAGATATCACCCGCTCGCTGCCATGGGGACAGGTATGGGAGACAGTTATGAAAGCCGCCGTCGTCGTCGCGCCAGGCGTCATCGAAATTCGTGACGTGCCGATGCCCGAACCGGCCGCCGACGAAATTCTGGTAAAAATCAAATCCGCCGGACTCAATCGCGCTGACCTGCTGGTTGCGCTGGGTCATTTTCACGGCGCGCGCGGCGGTCCCGGCGCCATTCCGGGGATCGAGTGCGCTGGCGAAGTGGTGCGCAGCGGCGCAGCATCGGGCCCCTTCAGGCAGGGCGATCCTGTGCTTTGCTCCGCCATCAACACGTTTGCCGAATACGCGGTCACCAAGGTCGCGCGCAGCGCGAAAATGCCTGCCGGGCTCGACTGGATCGAGGCCGGTGCGTTGCCGGTCGCGCTGCAAACCATGCACAACGCGATTGTTACCGCAGGCGGTTTGCAGGCGGGCGAAAGCGTGCTCATCCAGGGCGCCAGTTCCGGCGTTGGCCTGATGGGCATGCAGATCGCCAAATACATGGGCGCGAGCTTCGTCATTGGGACATCGACCAACCCTGAGCGTCGCAGCAAGCTGAAAGATTTCGGCGCAGATCTAGCCATCGACACAGGCGATGCCGACTGGCCAGAGCAGGTGAAAGCGGCGACCGATGGCAAAGGCGTCAATCTCATTATCGATTTGGTCTCCGGCGGTGTCATCGACGGCAACATGCAGGCAGCCGCGTTGCTTGGCCGCATTGTCAATGTCGGTCGCCTTGGCGGCATGCACGGCGAATTCAACTACGACCTGCACGCGCTGAAACGCCTGACCTACACCGGTGTCACCTTTCGCACGCGCACATTGGCTGAGGTGGCGGACATCGTTGCACGCATGCGCGCCGATCTGTGGCCAGCCGTCGAGAGCGGCAAGCTGCGGCTGCCGATCTCGCGAACCTACAGGCTCGATCAAGCCGGCGAAGCGCTTGAACACATGAAGGCCAACGGGCACTTCGGCAAAATTGCGTTGGTAATGTAGGCGACCGCCTACCCGCCGAACAACCTTTCAAGGAAGTTCTTTTCCGGCTGCGGCGCCGCTTGCTGCGAACGTAGAGGTCGTCCCTCAGGTATCGGGGAAGGCGGCAACAGCATCTCGGCTATCGGGTCCTTGCGCGCCATCCCCGGGCGCGTCGGCGCCTTTGCGCCAACCGGCGTGGCGGGCCTCGCGCCGGGAAGCTGCACCGGCCCAGCGTCGTTTGCCGGCGCCGCGCCGACAGTATTGCTGGCAACGGGAATGTCGCCCGGCGGGCGGAAAGACGGCGGCGGCGTCGGCTGCACAGAGTCGCGCCAAACGCCGGACGGCAGCGGTTGTGGCGGCACGCCCTTGTGCGCCTCGCGCATGAAGCGGTTCCAGATGTCGACGGGCACATTGGCGCCCGACGCGCGCTTTGTCGGCGAATTGTCATCGTTACCGAGCCACACGCCGGCGACAAGGTGGCTGGTGTAACCAACGAACCAGGCATCGCGATAGTCTTGACTCGTGCCGGTCTTGCCCGCCGCCTGCCAACCCGGCACGCTGGCGCGCTTGCCGGTGCCGGTCGCCAGTGTTTCCATCATCATGGCGTTCATCATGGACACATACTGAGGTTCGACGATGCGCCCGTAGCTGGCGCCCTTGCGCTGATACAGCAGCTTGCCATCTGCGGTGCGCACCTTGACGATGACATGCGGCTGCACGCCAATGCCGCCGTTGGCGAACGGCGCGTAAGCGTTGATCAGCTCGAGCGGCGTCACCTCCGATGTGCCGAGCGCGATGCTGGCGTTGGCTTGCATCGGCGAGGCGATTCCCAATCTTGCCGCCACCGAAGCGACGGCGCGCGGTCCGACTTCCTGGCCGAGGCGCGCCGCAACCGTATTCAGCGAATTGGCGAGCGCAGTGGTCAATGTGACTGGCCCCATGAATTTGTGCGAGGCGTTTTCGGGTTGCCAGCCACGAATGTTCACCGGCGCGTCATCGCGCACGGTCGATGGCGTCAGGCCGCGTTCCAGCGCCGCCAGATAGACGAACGGCTTGAACGCAGAGCCCGGCTGGCGATGCGCCGAGACGGCGCGATTGAACTGGCTTTCGGCGTAATTTCGCCCGCCGACCAGCGCTTTGACCTGCCCGCCAACATCGAGCGCAACGAAGGCGCCCTGAGTCACGCCGAATTTGCCGCCCTGTTTGTCGAGTTCTTCGGTGAGGGCGTTTTCCGCGACGCGTTGCAGGCTTGAGTTCAGCGTCGTTGTCACCACGATGTCTTCATCAATGGCGCCGATGGTGTCGTCGAGCACATCCATCACATGATCCGCGGCGAAGTTGATCGAGCCGGCGCCCGCTTCGCGAACCGCTTGCGCCGGGGCGCTGAGCGCCAGCTTGGCCATCGCCTCGGTAATGTGGCCCTCGGTGGCCATCGCTGTGACGACCTGCGCCGCGCGGTCCGACGCGCCCGTTGGATTGCGGTTGGGCGCGAGCTTGGTCGGCGCTTTCATGAGGCCCGCCAGCATCGCCGCTTCCGGCAGTGTCACTTGCGCGGCGCCGTGACCGAAATACTTGCGCGCCGCCGCCTCGACGCCGTAGGCGCCGGAGCCGAAATAAACGCGGTTGAGGTAGAGTTCGAGGATTTGGTCCTTCGAGTATTTTCGCTCAAGCCAAAGCGCCAGAATGGCTTCCTGGACCTTGCGGGACAGGGTGCGTTCCTGCGTCAGGAACAGATTTTTGGCGAGTTGCTGGGTCAGCGTCGAGCCGCCCTCCATACCGCCGCGCCGGGTAACATTGCGGAACAGGGCGCGGGCGATGCCGAGGGGGTCGATACCATGGTGAGCGTAGAAGCGCCGGTCTTCGATCGACACGAAGGCCTTCGGCAAATAAGGCGGCAGATCGCGCAGGCGAACGGCGGCGCCGCCAGTGTCGCCGCGATTGGCCAGCAGCGTGCCGTCGTCGCCAAGTATGGCGATATTTGGCGGGCGTTTCGGCACAGCGAGTTGGTCGATGGGCGGCAACTGATGTGCATGCCACGCAATCACGCCGGCAAGACCGATCAATCCCCAAATCCCCGCCACCAGGCCCCAGTAAACAAGGAACCCGAACGCTGACCGCCGCCGCGCCGGGCGGCGGCGACCCCGCCCCGGCCCGTAATCGTCGTCGCGGTCGCGGTCGCGTCGGACGCTGTTTTTGCCACGCCGGGTTGCGCTTCGGACCGGGCGGTCGGTGTCATCCACTTCAATGGTTTCGCCGCGGCGCGCCGACCGCCGCGTCAGCTCGGGCTCATAGTCAGGGTCGCGACGACTGACGCCGAACCAGCGCGATCGCGCCTCGGGCTCGGCGCGCAAATCGTCGTCGCGCGGGTTTTTCCTGCGCGGCCCCAGCGTCGGCTCGCGCCTTTGGCTGAACCAGCCCTGACCTGACATGCGACAATAACACTTTCGTCAACCGTCCGCGCCGAACGCGCAACGGTGCGAATGGCATCGTAAAGCCGGCGGATTAAGGGCCAGTTAAGTATGAAAAGGCGCGAAAACTGTTGATACAGGGCTGGCGGCATCGCTGCGCCGGTCCGTGCAGCTTGCGCGGCGCGCAAAAACCCGCCTACTCTCGCGCCCCGTTGCCGCCAATCGGCGCCACCAGAAAGTCGCCGCTCCCATGAAAGTCACTCTTGAACGAGGCGCTCTGCTCAAGTCCCTCGGCCATGTGCATCGCGTTGTTGAGCGTCGCCACACGATTCCGATTCTCGGCAACGTTTTGCTGCAGGCTGGCGCCAACAAGCTGACCTTGAAGGCGACCGATCTCGACATCGAGGTCACCGAATCGCTGCCGGCCGACGTGGCTCAGGCCGGCGCCACGACGTTGCCCGCCCACACCCTCTATGAAATCGTCCGCAAATTGCCCGACGGTGCGCAAGTCTCCCTCGAAATGACCGGGGAAAGCGGGCAGTTGCTACTGCGTTCGGGTCGTTCGCGCTTCAATCTGCAATCCTTGCCCGAGACCGACTTTCCCAATCTCAATACCGGCGAGCTGTCGCATCGTTTCACGCTGCCGGCCGGGGATTTGCGCAAGCTCATCGACAAGACGCAATTCGCCATCTCGACAGAAGAAACCCGCCATTACCTCAACGGCATTTTTCTGCACACCACCGAGGTGGACGGTCACCCGATGCTTCGCGCCGTGGCCACGGATGGCCACCGGCTGGCCCGCGTCGAATTGCCAGCCCCGGCAGGCTCTGTCGGTATCCCCGGCGTGATTGTGCCGCGCAAGGCGGTAACCGAGGTGCAGAAGCTCATCGAAGATCCCGCCGCAGAAATCGTCATCGAATTGTCGACAACAAAAATCCGCTTTGTGTTTGGCGCGGTTGTGCTGACATCAAAACTGATCGACGGCACCTTCCCGGATTATGCGCGCGTCATCCCCAGCGGCAACGACAAGCGACTGACCGTCGATTGCGGACCTTTCCGCGCGGCGGTCGACCGCGTCTCGACCATTTCCTCGGAGCGCGGCCGGGCCGTGAAACTGGCGTTGTCCGACGGCAAACTGGTGCTTTCCGTCACCAACCCGGACTCTGGCTCCGCCGTAGAGGAAATCGAGGTCGACTACGATAACACACCGCTCGATATCGGCTTCAACGCCCGCTATCTGCTCGACATCACCGAGCAACTCGATAGCGACACGGCGTTGTTCAAACTGGCCGACGCCGGTTCGCCAACCGTGATTCAGGATCGCGATGGCGCGGCGGCGCTGTATGTGTTGATGCCCATGCGGGTGTAATTTTGCGCGTGTGTAGATTTGCCCGCGTGTAATTTTGCGCGCGCCGATTTGTTCCAGCCCGCTCAATCAACGCTGACAACCACCACGCACGATTGACGCAGCCGCCGGTTGCCGCTTCACTGCGCAAAACGTAGGGAGGGGACATGAAAGCGGCGACAACCTTCATTGGATTCTGGTTGGCGGCGGCCTCGCCAGCGCTGGCGCAATTGCCGCCGACAATCCGCATCCTCGTGCCCTATGCGCCGGGCGGCAGCGTCGATCTTCTGTCGAGGCTGCTCGGCGATGAAATCGGCAAGACAAACAACGTCAACGTGATCACCGAAAACAAACCCGGCGCCAGCACCATCATCGGCACCGAGGCGCTGGCGCGCGCCACGCCCGATGGTTCAACCATCGGCTTTGTCGCCAACTCCTTCGTCATCAATGCGCAAATCCGCAAGCTCTCCTACGATCCACTGACCAGCTTCGAGCCGTTGTGTCATCTCGTCGATTCGCCGCAAGTGTTGGTCGTGCATGCGAAGTCGCCCTATAAAACTCTCGATGATTTTCTCGCTGCCGCACGCGCCAGGCCGGGCGAATTTTCGATCGGCGCGTTGGGGCCTGCGACAACCCAGCACGTCGCTGTCGCCACATTTCTCAAGGCCGCCGGCCTGCAGATGAACTTCGTGCCGTATAGCGGCGGCGCGCCCACAACCAACGCGCTGCTTGGCCAGCAAATAAACAGCATTATCGCCAATTATTCGGAAGTTTATCCACATGTGGATGCGGGTGAGTTGCGCGTGCTGGCCACCAGCTCCGCCCATCGCATCGCGCCGTTGCCGGATGTGCCCACCTTGCGCGAGCGCGGCCTCGACGTCGATGTGACCGCGTGGTTTGCGTTGATTGCGCCCGGCAAGACGCCCAAGCCAATGGTTGCTGCATTGTCAGAGGCCATTTCGGCAGCCATGAAAACGCCGCGGATGCAGGAACGCCTGCAACCGCTGCAATTGGCGAACGTCAACGAGTGCGGCGCGCCATTCGCCAACTTTCTGGCGCAACAAAACGCCGCGATGGGGCCGATCGTCCGCGACGCCGGCATTACCGCTGAGTAGCTGAACCCGGTTGCGGCGTGGGCGCCGGGTTATCGCGCCGTCAGCACGCTGCGACATTCGGCTGGCAAGCCCGCCATGGTTATCTGCGGCGCTGGCTTGGCGAAGGGGTTGGGCTTGGGGTGCAGCACGGCGTCGGTAAACCAGTAAGCCAGCGATGCATCGCAGCCGTCTCCCGGCGGCGGCGATTCCTGCGGTTTGCACGCCGGCTCGCCGGGCGGGCAGGTCAGGCGAATATGGAAATGGTAGTCGTGTCCATACATGGGGCGAACCTTGTTCAGCCACGAGCGGTCGCCGCTGGCGTCGCGGCACATGGCTTTTTTGATTGCCGCGTTGACGAAAATCCGCTGCACCAGGGGATCGCTCGCCACCGTGCGGATCATGCTCATGTGCGCCGGTGTCCAGGCGCCGTTTACATCACGCCTGTCGTCGCGAACCATGTTGGTCGCCGACATCTGCTCGCGCTCGCCGCGATTGAGCGTGCGGGACGGCATCGGCGTCAGCCACACATCGGCGTCAAGCCCGACCTGATGGGAAGCGTGGCCGGTAATCATCGGTCCGCCGCGCGGTTGCGCCATGTCGCCGATCAGGAAGCCCGGCCAAATCCCGTTCTGGCGCAGCCGGCGAGCCGTCTTTTCCAGAAACTCGACAAGGATGGGATGCCCCCAGTTGCGGTTTCTGGAGAGGCGCATGACTTGCCATGCCTCGCCGTCCGTTGGCACGGATTCAGCGCCGGCGAGGCAGCCCTTGGCGTAAAAGCCGATGATCTTCGGCGTCGCCGGTGACGGCCCGGTCTTGCGGCCAAATAACTGCTTGGCGGGGGTCGCGGGACTTTCAGGATTGGCGAGCGGCGGCAAGGCCTTTGGTTGCAGCGTGCCGAGGTCCTGCGCGACAGCCGGCGTCGCCAGCAACGGGAGCATCCATGCCAAAGCCTTCAGTGTGCGATGCATGGTTCAACCCCCAAAAGATGTCGCGAGACTGCGGAATCGTGGTTAACAACCCATGAATAGCACGGCGATTGCGGCTGGCGAGGGGCATGGCTCGATAAACCATGGCTCAATAAACCGTGCCAATTAAACCAGGCCAATTAAACCACGCCAAATAAACCACGCCAGGCGACGCCGATTGCAGCCGGGCAGATACCTGCTTAAGGATCATCTGCGTCAACCAATTCTGTCCGCCGCCATGGGAGGTCTATTGTGCGTTTCATTCATTTTTCATGCATTCTTTTCCTGAGCCTTTTCACCGCCGCAACCGCCGCCCGCGCTGTCACTGTGAATGTCGACCTTTCCAGCCAGACGATGCACGTGACATCGGCTGCGGGCGAGAGCTACACTTGGCCGATTTCCTCCGGGCGATCCGGTTTCAACACGCCGCAGGGTAATTACCGGTCGCAGCGCCTCGAAAAGATGCACTATTCCCGCAAATACGACATGACGCCCATGCCGCACTCGATCTTTTTCCGCGGCGGTTACGCCATTCATGCGACCAATGCGGTTGGCGCTCTCGGCCGCCCGGCCTCGCACGGCTGCATCCGGCTTGCGCCCGCCAACGCCGCCAGGCTTTATCAGATGGTGCGCAGCGAAGGCGCCCGCATCGCCATCAACGGCACGCCCGGCGGCGCGTCCTATGCAGCAAAGCATAAATCCAGCCGCACCGCTGTCGCCCATCATCGCCACATGCCCGCTTCAGCGCTTGCCTATGCGCCGCGTCATTCGCGCCCGACGCTGCGGCAGTTCTGGCGGCAACCCGGTGACCGTTACTAAGCGCCTCGGCGCCGCTTCAATCCGGGAAGACAACGGTTTTGCGACCGTTCAGCATGACGCGATCCTCAAGATGACAGCGCAGAGCGCGGGCCAGCACCCGCCGCTCGATATCGCGGCCTTTGCGCACCAGATCGTCGGGCGTATCGCGATGCGAAATGCGTTCGACGTCCTGTTCGATGATCGGGCCTTCGTCGAGGTCCGTCGTCACGTAATGCGCCGTGGCGCCAATCAGTTTGACGCCGCGCTCAAACGCCTGCGTGTAGGGATTGGCGCCTTTGAAGCCCGGCAGAAACGAATGGTGAATGTTGATGCATCGCCCGGCGAGTTTGGCTGAAAGCCCGTCGGACAGGATTTGCATGTAGCGCGCCAGCACGATCACATCCGTGCCGGTCTCGCGAATGAGTTCCCACAGGCGGGTTTCCTGTTCCATCCGGGTTTGCTTGGTCACCGGCAGATGGTGAAACGGCGTGTCGCCTATATCGAGGTGCGCATAAGTCTCACGCGGATGATTGGCGACAATCGCCGAGACGTCCATATTCAGTTCGCCGATGCGCCAGCGATACAGCAAATCAGCGATGCAATGATCGAATTTTGAAACCAGAATCATGACACGTTTGCGTTCGTCGCGCGAATGCAGGCGCCAGTTCATGGCGAAATTCTCTGCAATCGGGCTGAAGCCTTGCTGCAGCGCTTCCACAGCCGCAGCGTCGCCCTCAAACACCACCCGCATGAAAAAAGACGAAGCTTGGGGCGCATCAAATTGCTGCGCGTCGAGAATGTTGCAGCCCTGGTTGAAAAGATAGGTGGAGACAGCCGCGACAATTCCGGGTCGATCCGGACACGAAAGGGCGAGTACAAATTGCGGCTTGGCCATGGCGGGTTCTTTTTGTTGGCCGGCGCTTTGGCCAGCAGGCGACAGCTTGCGGAAAGCAGTTGTCTTGACACGCGACCTCACCGGGTTCAAGCGCGCACGCTGGCGTGCGAAAACGTGTCGCAGCTGGAGGCGCGCGGTTTCGCTTGGCTGAAATTTCTTCCCGGTTTGATCTCCTGATCATAGGCGGCGGCGTCAATGGCTGCGGCATTGCCCGCGACGCCGCCGGACGCGGCCTTTCCGTCGCCTTGTTCGAGCAGAGCGACCTCGCCAGCGGCGCCTCCTCCGCCTCGACCAAACTTGTGCACGGCGGCCTGCGGTATCTGGAGACTTTCGACTTCCGCCTTGTTCGCGAGGCGCTCGCCGAGCGCGAACGCTTGCTGCGCATGGCGCCGCACATCATCTGGCCGCTGCGCTTCGTGCTGCCGCATCACGCAGGCTTACGCCCGGCGTGGATGTTGCGTCTGGGATTATTCATTTATGACCACCTCGCCGCGCGCCGGCTTTTGCCAGCCACGCGATCGCTGGACTTGCGGACGGATGTCGCTGGCGTACCGCTCGCCGATCGCGCCGCGCGGGCTTTCGAATATTCCGACTGTTGGGTCGACGATGCGCGCCTCGTCGTGCTCAACGCGATGGATGCAGCGGCGCGTGGCGCTCATATCGAAACGCGGGCGCGGGTGACGCACGCCGCGCGCGATGCGGACAGCTGGCGTGTGACCATAGAGACCGGTGGTCGCACGCGCGTCGTCGCGGCGCGAGCCCTTGTGAATGCGACCGGCCCGTGGGCGGCGCAGGTGCTGGCGGAGGTCGTCACCGACGCCGCGCCAGCGCCGTTGCGTCTCGTGCAGGGAAGCCACATCATCGTGCCAAAGCAGTTCGCGCACGACCGCGCTTACCTGTTTCAGAACCGCGACCGGCGCATCATCTTCGCCATCCCCTACGAGACGGACTTTACACTGATCGGCACGACGGATCGCGACTGGAGCGACGCGCCGACGTCGCCGCACGCAAGCGAGACGGAAATTTCCTACCTCTGCGATTGCGCCAACGAATATTTTACGCAGAAAATCTCGCCGGATGATGTTGTGCACTCCTATTCAGGGTTGCGCCCGTTGCTGCACGACGCCGCCCGCAAGGCCCAGTCAGCGTCGCGCGAATATCGTTTGCAGATCGATGTTGGCGCGCCCGCCAACGCGGCGCCGTTGCTCAACGTGTTCGGCGGCAAGATCACCACCTATCGCAGCCTTGCCGAACATGCGTTGACGAAATTGGCGCCATGGCTGGTTGACGCCAAGTTGTCCGCCAAGTCGCCCGCTATAGCACCTGCATGGACGGCCAGCGCGGCGTTGCCTGGCGGCGATTTTCCGGTCGATGGCGCAGATCGTCTGCTGGCGAGACTTCGCTTGGAACGTCCGTGGCTCGGGCTTTGCGACGCGCAACGCATGGTGCGCGCTTACGGGACGCTCGCATTCGCCATACTGCCAACAACGCTGGCCGCCTGTGGCGAAGACTTCGGCTGCGGCCTGAGCGAAGCCGAGGTTCGCCATCTTGTAACCCGGGAGTGGGCGCGCACGACAGACGATATTCTTTGGCGTCGCGGCAAACTTGGACTGCGTTTCAATGCGGCGCAAACCGCGCGGCTCGGCGCGTTTTTGGAAACACTCGTATCCACCATCGGAAGAAAGTGAGTCACGCAGTGGCGCGCTTTCTGGAGATGACAAGTAGATACGTCAACAAAAACGACGTACCCGGAATTTTTGATTCCGGGTACTCGTCATTCAATAAGCCCGCAAGTCTTCAAGCCCGCAGTTCCGCGCCAACGCGCTCCACTGAAAATCTTCAGCGCCGGCGTTGCGCGGCAAGGCAAAAATCAGCGCGCCTTTCGCAAAATGCTCCAGGGTTGCGCAGGTTTCCGCCAGACTGACAGGGCTGCTGGCGCTGTCGCTGACCACCATGGCGCACACTTCAACGCCGCGCTCCCTGCAAGCCGCTTGCGCCGTCAACGCATGAGTGATGGCGCCCAGATACGATCCCGCAACGATCAGCGATCGCAGCGACAGGCTTGCGGCAAGGTCGAGACAGGTGGCGTCGCTGGCGATCGGCGACATGACGCCGCCGACGCCTTCGATGAGGAGCGGCCCCGGCGCTTGCGCCAGTCGCGCCTTACAAAGTCCCAAAATGTCCGTCAGCAGCAAACTACGCCCTTCGCGAAGCGCCGCCATGTCTGGCGACAGCGGCGCGCGGAACCGCAACGGCGATATTGCGGCGATGGCTGCGGCGCTGGCGCTGACGCCCATCGCTTCGAGCAGCGCTGCGGCGTCGCTGTTCTGCGCGTGCGCATCCTCAAACCCTGTGGCGACCGGCTTGAACCCTTGCGCCGTCTGGCCGGCGCCTCGCAGGTAGCGCAGCAACCCGGCCGTCACATAGGTTTTGCCGACATCCGTGCCCGCGCCGGTGATAAACAGGGCGCTCATGCGTTGAGTCCCTGCAAACGCTTTTGCAGAGCGCGCGCCAGCACTTCGATGCATTCGCGCGAATGCTCTGCGGTGAACGCCACACGCAACCGCGCCGTACCGGCGGGGACCGTCGGCGGCCGGATGGCGCTGACGAGGAAGCCGTCTTCCTCCAAAGCGCTTGAAAGGCTTAATGCCCGCCGCGCTTCACCGACCAGGATCGGCACAATGCTGCTTTGCGCGTCGGGCAGCCCCATTAGCGCGGTGAAATGCCGCGCATTCGCCAAGGGCCGCGCTACCCGTTCAGGTTCAGCGCGGACGATGCGCAAAGCCGCCAGCGCCGCCGCTGCGCTCGCCGGCGGCAAGCCGGTCGAATAGATCAACGTGCGCGCCCGCGTTTTGATAAAATCAATCACCGCCGCCGAGGCGCAAACATAGCCGCCGTAGGAGCCGAGCGCCTTGGAGAGCGTGCCCATCTGCAGGGGTGTGTGCGTATCGAAGGTTGTGCCGCGCCCGCCGTTGACGACGCCGACGCCATGCGCATCGTCGACCAGCAGCCAGGCGTCGTGTTCGCGCGCCAGCGCTGCAAGTTCGAGCACCGGCGCCAGATCGCCGTCCATCGAGAAGACGCCGTCGGTAGCGATCATGCAGCGCGCGTGCGCGGAACGGCAGGCAGCGAGATGCTCGTGCAGGTGACGCATATCGTTGTGACGAAACGTCATCACGCGGGCACCCGAAAGTTTGGCGCCGGCCCACAAACACGCGTGCGACAGTTCATCCAGCAGCAAAAGATCCGCCTCGCCGACGAGGCTCGGGACGATGCCTGCGTTGGCGAGATAGCCGGAGCCGAAAACGCAGGCCGCCTCGGCGCCCTTGAAGGCGGCAAGCGCCCGCTCCAACTCGCCCAGCAACGGATGATCGCCGGTGACGAGCCGCGAGGCGCCCGCGCCTGCGCCATACCTGTCGATGGCCGCCTTCGCCGCTTCTCGCACCCGCGGATCGCAGGCCAGATTGAGATAATCGTTGCACGAAAAACTGGTCAGCGTGCAGTCGCCACGCCGCACTTCGACGCCGTTGCGCCGCTGCGTTGCGACCAGCGTGCGCCTCAGGTCTCTCGCTTCGAGATTCGCCAGCTTGGCCACTGCGAAGGCGTCGAGCGATTGCATAAAAACACCGGGTTCAAAGAGCGCCGCAGTCGGCGCGCTTGCGAGTGCAAGCCTAAATAGGTATGAATGCGCACGCAACAATGGGGCGCCACTCACCGATGAACGCCGTCGATCCCTCCCTGCATCGTTCCGCACTGGTGGCGCTGCGCACCGACTGGACGCGCGAGGAAATCCGCGCCTTGTTCGAGGCGCCGTTTCCCGATCTGATGTTTCAGGCGCAGCAAGTGCATCGCGCCGTCTTCGATGCAACGAAAGTTCAACTCTCGACCTTGCTTTCGATCAAGACCGGCGGCTGCCCGGAGGACTGCGCCTATTGCCCGCAAAGCGCCCATCACGACACCGGCGTGAAAGCCGGCAAGCTGCTCGACCGCGAAACCATTCTTGCCGCCGCGCGCGACGCTAAACAAAGCGGCGCGACGCGCTTCTGCATGGGCGCCGCGTGGCGTGAACCGAAGGACCGCGATGTCGACGCCCTGTGTGGTGTTGTGGAAGATGTCAAAGCGCTCGGACTGGAGACCTGCATGACGCTCGGCATGCTGAGCGACAGGCAAGCGCAAAAGCTGGCCGCCGCCGGTCTCGATTATTACAATCACAATCTCGACACCTCGCCGGAATTTTATGGCGAAATCATTACGACGCGCACGTGGCAGGACCGGCTCGACACGCTTGCCCATGTGCGCACCGCTGGCATGAGCGTCTGCTGCGGCGGCATCGTCGGCATGGGGGAAAGCCTCGAGGACCGCGTCGGCATGGTGCATGCACTGGCGACTTTGCCGACGCATCCCGAGAGCGTGCCGATCAATCTGTTGGTGCAAGTGCAGGGCGCTCCGCTCAACGGCGTTGCGCGTTTGCACCCGATCGATTTCGTCCGCACCGTCGCCGTGGCGCGCATCGTCATGCCGCGCTCCATGGTGCGCCTCTCCGCGGGTCGCGAGAACATGAGCGATGAGATGCAGGCGTTGTGTTTTCTCGCCGGCGCAAATTCGATTTTCAGCGGCGAGCGGTTGCTGACAACGGCGAACCCCGGCGAGGACCGCGACGCCGCCCTGTTCGCCCGGCTCGGCGTGACGAGCGATGCCTGCAACGTCGGCTGATCCCGACTGGCTCACCCAGGGGCTGGCCCACGTCTGGCTGCCTTATTCGCAGATGAAGCACGCGCCGCAGCCGTTGCCGGTAACGCGCACGCAAGGCTCGCGCATTCACCTTTCGGATGGTCGCCAACTCGTGGATGGCGTCGCCAGTTGGTGGACGGCGTGTCACGGTTACAACCATCCCCATATCGCCGACGCCGTGCGCGCCCAACTCGATGCGGTTCCCCACATCATGTTCGGCGGCCTTGCGCATGAGCCGGCTTACCGGCTTGCAGCGCGGCTAGCGGCCCTGGCGCCCGGCGACATAAGCCGTGTGTTTTTTACCGAGTCCGGCTCCGTCGCCGTCGAAGTCGCCATCAAGATGGCGCTGCAATACTGGATGAACCGCGGCGTCACTGGGCGCCACAAACTGCTGACGTTTCGCGGCGCGTATCATGGCGACACCTTCGCCACCATGGCCGCGTGCGACCCGGAGGAAGGCATGCATGGGCTGTTTTCCGGAGTGCTGACCAAAAATGTTGTCGCTGATTTGCCGCGCGATGCGGCAACGGCGGCGCGCTTGCGGCAGACCGTTGCGCAGCACCGTCACGAACTCGCCGCCATTCTGGTTGAGCCGCTGGTGCAAGGCGCCGGCGGTATGTTGTTCCACGACGCCGAAGTGTTGCGCGTGCTGCGTCGTCTCGCCGATGAGTTCGATCTGCTGCTCATCTTCGATGAAATTTTCACCGGTTTTGGCCGCACTGGCGCCATGTTTGCAAGCGACGCCGCCGGCGTTACACCGGATATTCTCACGCTTTCGAAAGCGCTGACCGGCGGTACGCTGCCGCTCGCCGCTACCTTGGCGCGCCGCAAGGTGTTCGAGGCTTTTTGGTCCGACAATCCCGCCCATGCGTTGATGCATGGCCCCACCTACATGGGTAACGCGCTCGCCTGCGCCGCCGCCAATGCTTCGCTGGATTTGTTTGAACGTGAGCCACGATTGGCGCAGGTGGAGACTATATCCGCGCGGCTCGCCGAGGGCCTTGCGCCTTGTCGCAAACTTGCCGGCGTGCGTGACGTGCGCGTTCTCGGCGCTATCGGCGTCGTCGAATTCGAGCGCGAACCCGATCGCCGCGCCTTGCAGCAAACCCTCATCGCGCATGGCGTCTGGGCGCGACCGTTTGGCCGCATCGCCTACCTGACGCCGGCCTTCACCATCGACGACGCAGAACTCGCCACGTTGACGAGCGCTGTTTGCGCCGCCGTCGCCGCCCTGTAATTTTTCGGGCCTGTTGGCGTTGCGCGAAACCCGTCGCGTGCGAGTTTCACAAAACCGCTGCCAATGCTAGGTGTGCGCGATGGTCTCCTCACTCGAATATTCCGTCTACACCGACGCGCTTGTCGTGCTCGGCGCTGCAGGCCTCATTGTCCCGGTCGTTCGCCGGCTCGGCTTCAGCCCGGTGCTCGGCTATCTGGGCGCCGGCGCGCTGCTGGGCCCGCTCGGCCTTGGCGCCTTTTCAGACAGTTTGCCGATACTGCGTTCTGTCACCATCACCGGCGAGGATCGGGTCACCGAGATCGCCGATCTTGGCGTCGTTTTTCTGTTGTTCATGATTGGCCTTGAACTGTCGTTCAACCGTTTGATGGTGATGCGGCGACTGGTGTTCGGACTTGGCGGCTTGCAGGTGGTTGTTTCGACCGCGCTGCTGGCACTTGTATTGTCGGTTTACGGCTTGCCGTCCGATGCAGCCTTGATGCTGGGAGCTTGCTTCGCCCTGTCGTCGACGGCGATTGTGCTCGAATTGCTGGCGCAACAAGATCGCATGACGAGCCACGTTGGACGCACGGCGTTCGCGATTCTGCTGGCCCAGGATATCGCCGTCATCCCGCTGCTGATGTACATCTCGGTGCATGGCGGCGACGCGGCGACGCAGCGCTCGCTGTTCGTCAGTCTCGGCGTCGCGATGGCCCAGGCGGTGTTGGCGGTAGCCATCATCGTCGGCTTCGGTCGACTGTTCATGCGACCGGTATTTCGCCTCGTCGCCAGCGTTCGCTCCAACGAACTTATGATGGCGACGATCCTTTTCGCCATCATCGGCAGTGGCTTTGTCGCTTCGCTTGCCGGGTTGTCGATGACGTTGGGCGCATTCGTCGCAGGCCTGCTGCTCGCCGAGACGGCCTACAGCAAGGTCGTTGAAGCCACCATAGAGCCGTTCAAGGGCCTGCTGCTCGGCGTGTTCTTTTTCGCCGTCGGGATGAAGATCGACGTGCGCGTCATCCTTGCCCAGCCCTTGTTGCTGGTACAGGCGATTGCGTTGCTGCTGGCGATCAAGGGTTTGGTGCTGTTCGCCTTGACGAAAATGTTTGGCGCGACAACGCCGGCAGGCTTCGAGACGGCCTTGTTGCTGGCGGCGGCTGGTGAGTTCGCCTTCGTGGGCATGGGCCTTGCCGCAACGCTCAACATCCTCGACCCGAAATTGTCCAGCTTCGCCGTCGTTGTCGCGGCGTTATCGATGGCGCTGATTCCGTCATGCGGCGCTGTCGCCCATCGCGTGGCGCGGCGAATGCGCGCCCTCGAACCGTTGGCGCCCGAACTCGAAATCGCACCACGCGCGTTGCAACACCATGCCATCGTCATTGGTCACGGGCGGGTTGGCAAAGTCGTGTGTGAGATGTTGCGGCGGCACAAAAAACCCTACGTCGCCGTCGATTTCAACGCCAACAACGTTATCGCCGACCGGCGCGCCGGTCTCGATGTGTATTTTGGCGACGCCACGCGAATTGAATTTCTTCAGGCGTGCGGGCTGAACGAGGCGAACGGCGTCATCATCACTCTTGATGAGCGCGAGGTCATCGACAAGATTGTCCTGCTGGTGCGCGAGGCGCGCAAGGATACGCCGCTTGTCTCGCGCGCCCGCGATGCTGTGCACGCCAGCCATCTTTACGGTCTTGGCGTGACAGACGCGGTGCCTGAAACCATTGAGGCGAGCCTGCAACTCTCAGAGGCGGCGCTGATCGGGTTGGGCGTGCCGACAGGTCGCGCTATCGTCAGCGTGCACACCTATCGCGATGAACTGCGCCAGGCGTTGCAGGCTGCCGCCGCGCTGGCGCGCCAACAGGCAAACCACAACGCGACCGCGCCTTGACGCTGCTGCTTCATCGCGGTTAATTCGCAACAGCGTCGCCTGTGGAGCCAGCCATGAAAGTTGCCCTCATCCAGATGAACTCCGGCGCCGACAAGGCCGCCAATCTGGCGTCGGCGCGCGCCCTCATCGAACAGGCCGTCCGCGAGGAAACGCCCGATTGGCTATGCCTGCCGGAAGTTTTCGATTTCATGGGCGGCAGCGCAGAACAGAAGCGTGCTGCCGCCGAGACGCTGCCCGGCGGTCCCGCCTATTCCATGTTGCAAGAGTTGGCGCGCACGCACGGTGTGTTCGTGCACGCCGGGTCGATTCTGGAACGGATCGACGGCGAAAAGCGCGTCGGCAACACCACCGTTGTGTTTGACCGCAGCGGCAACGAAGTGGCGCGTTACCGAAAAATCCATATGTTCGACATCACCGCGCCCGACGGCGTGCAATACAACGAGTCCGCCGCCATGAAGCCAGGCGACGCTGTCGTCGTCTACGATTGCGAAGGGCTGACGATTGGTTGCTCTATTTGTTACGATCTGCGTTTTCCCAGCCTGTTTCAGGCGCTCGCCGACAAGGGCGCGCAGATGATCGCGCTGCCGGCGGCTTTCACGCTGCAAACCGGCAAAGACCACTGGGAGCCGCTGATCCGCGCCCGCGCCATCGAAAACGAAGTCTACTTCGCGGCTGCCGCTCAAACCGGCGCGCACCAGCAAGGCAACCAGATGCGCTCGACATGGGGCCACTCGATGCTCGTCGATCCCTGGGGCCACGTGGTGGCGCAAGCCTCCGAGGGCGTCGGCTATGTCGCCGGTCGGGTCGACGCGGCGCGCGTCGGAAATGTGCGCGCCATGATTCCGGTGGCTCGCCATCGCGTCCCGTTTGCTTGACGGCGCGCGGCGCTTCCGCGTCACTGCCGCAGTTGTTTTAAAAGCCTGGAGACTGCGGCATGTCGGCATCCATCAAACATTTCGACGTTGCCCGCCTGACGAGCCCGCAGGTGCAACGCAGCGCTGAAATGCAGGCCCTGTTCGACTGGAATATCGAGCAGGACGAACTTGTCGGCATGCCGGCGTTCGATACCTTGCCAGTCCTTGAGATGCGTCAGTGGCGCGCCAAAGGCGCCATGCGCGTCAACGCCGGGTTGCCGGACGTGGCCAGCGCCGAACGTCTTGACATCGAAGCCCTTGACGGCGCGCCGCCGGTGTTGTGCGAACTCATCACGCCGCTGGTCGCCGAACCGGGCTGCCTGATGTTCATTCATGGCGGCGGCTGGGTGTTCGGCAATATCGATTCGCATGCCCGCATGGCGCGCTTGCTGGCGGTGGAAACCCGCAAGCGGGTGCTCTATATCGACTATCGCCTGTCGCCAGAGACCGCCTATCCCGGCGCGTTGGAAGATTGCCTTGCCTGCTGGCGCTGGATTGTCGCTCGCGCTGAAACCGACCCGGCTTTCAAAGGTCCGCTCGCCATTTGCGGCGACAGCGCGGGCGGCAATCTGTGCATGGCGACGATCCTGCATGAGCAACGCGAGGCTCGTCGGGCGGCGGACATGGGGCTTTGTTTCTATGGCGTCTTTGACGACAATTTCGACACGCCGTCCTACCTTCGATTCGCCCTCGGCCACGGCCTCGCGCGGCCCGGCATGATGAAATTCTGGGAGATGTACGCGCCATCGGCCGCGCACGGTCAGGCTCGCAAGGATGCGCTGCTGTGTCCGGTGCGCGCCGACGCCGCCGCACTGGCGCGATTGCCGCCGATTTTTCTCAACGCCTCCGGCATGGACCCGTTGTTGTGCGACACTCTGGCCATGGGGCGCCGCCTCGAAGATGTCGGCGCGACCTTTGAAGTGCACGTGCATGAAGGCCTGCATCACGGCTTCATGCAGCAGACGGCGCGGCTGGCGGAGGCGCGTCGGGCCTTCACCCTGATGGGCGATTTTTTTCGCCGTCATGAGCGGGCGGGTGAGCGCGGCGGTAACGACCGCGCACAACTTGCGCCGCGCCATTCAACCTTCTAGAAGCGCGACTTCTCGAAACATGGAACCTCTTATGCGCCCTTCCAAACGCGCTCCGGACGAACTTCGCGCCGTCAGCTTCGAGCGCAATGTGGCGCGCCATGCCGAAGGTTCGTGCTTCATCAAATTTGGCGACACCCACGTGCTGTGCACCGCCTCGCTGGAGGAAAAGCCGCCGATGTGGCTGCGCGGCCAGGGCCGCGGTTGGGTGACGGCGGAATACGCCATGCTGCCGCGCGCCACCAACACGCGCACACGGCGCGAATCGAGCGCCGGCAAAGTCTCCGGGCGGACTCAGGAAATCCAGCGACTCATTGGCCGCTCGTTGCGCGCCGTCGTCGATTTGCAGGCGCTGGGTGAGCGCCAGATCGTCGTCGATTGCGATGTGATTCAGGCCGATGGCGGCACCCGCACGGCATCCATCACCGGTGGCTTCGTGGCGCTCTATGATTGTCTTCGCTGGATGCGCCAGCGCTCCATGGTAAAGGAAATTCCGGTTCGCGATCACGTCGCCGCCATCTCCTGCGGTATATGCAAGGGCGTGCCGGTGCTGGATCTCGATTACATCGAGGATTCCGCCGCCGAGACCGACGCCAACTTCGTCATGACCGGCAAAGGTGGCCTCGTCGAGGTGCAGGCGACGGCCGAAGGAGCGATTTTCAGTGAGGCTGAGTTGCAGGCGCTGCTGGGGCTGGCGCGGGCTGGCGTCGCCAGACTTGTCGATCTGCAAAAAGCCGCGCTCGGTTAGTATCCGCCATCGAAAGAAAGTGAGTCACGCAGTGACGCGCTTTCTGGAGATGACAAGTGGATACTTCAACAAAAACGACGTACCCGGAAACTTGATTCCGGTACTAGAACGGTTCCCAATGCATCGCCGCCTCGAAGGCAAGGTCGTCATCGCCACGCATAACGCCGGCAAGCTTCGCGAGATGCGCGAGTTGCTCGCGCCGTATGGCGTTGCGTGCGTCAGCGCCAGCGAACTGGGGCTCGGCGAGCCGGAGGAAACCGGCGCCACGTTCAAGTCCAACGCGTTGATCAAGGCGCGCGCCGCCGCTGCCGCCGCGCAGTTGCCGGCCTTCGCCGATGACAGCGGTCTATGCGTCGACGCGCTTGGTGGCGCGCCCGGCGTTCACTCTGCGCGGTTTGCCAAAGACTTTCCGTCTTACGCGGCGGCGATCGCCGGGCTTGACGCGCAATTGCGCGCGCGCGGCGCGGTTGAGCCCTCGACGCGCCGCGCCCACTTCGTTTCGGCTCTGGCGCTCGCCTGGCCCGACGGACATGTCGAAACCTTCGAGGATCGCGTCGACGGTTTTCTGGCGGCCTCACCGCGTGGCGAGCTTGGCTTCGGTTTCGACCCGGCGTTCCAGCCGGACGGGCATGCGCGTACCTTTGGCGAAATGTCGGCGCACGAAAAACATGGTCTTCCGGCTGATGGCTCGCGCGCCCTCTCCCATCGCGCCCGCGCTTTCCAGGCGCTCGCCCAATCTTGCCTTGCGCAATGAGAAAGCCTGCCTCGCGCGCTCAGGTAGCGTGGCGTCGGCGTTTGTGAAATCGCGGGAAGATGCTAGGTTTTGCCCACGGCGGCTGGACGCGGATGAAATCTGCGCGGCGCGCTTTGCGGGTGGAAACATGCAAACGATTTTTCGCGCCGCTGTGGGGGTCGTCGTTGCGTCCTGTGTCGTCCCGTTGGCGCAGGCCAGGATTCTCCCCGGCAAGGGCGCTGCGAAAAACGTCCGGCTGCTCGGCGTGCATGACCTCGCGGCCCGCTCCGCCTATCAGCCAACCATACATAAGCAGGGCGAGCGCTGGATCGCCTACATCGGCCATCACGGCGGCCGCAGGGTCAATCCGCTGAATGGCCAAATGGAGGAAAACGGCGTTTCAATTCTCGACGTCACCGACGTCAAAAAACCCAAGCTGCTGTTTCACATTCCCGGCGAAAAAGGCGCGGTTGTGCCGGGTCGCGAAACCGGCGGTGCGCAGATGACGCGTGTGTGCGACGGCGCGACCTTGCCGAAAGCCGATAAATCCAAAACCTATCTGCTGCGTACCTTTGGTGAATCGGCAAACGAGGTTTGGGATGTAACAAGGCCCGAAAATCCCGAGCGCATCGCTGTCATCGGCGGCTTCAAATCGACGCACAAGAATTGGTTGGAGTGCGACACCGGCATCGCCTATTTGCCCGGCAGCGCCGATCCGGCGGTGTGGCGCGCCTCACGCATCACCCATATCTACGATCTCGGCGACCCCGCTCACCCCGTCAAAATCCGCGAGTTCGGATTACCTGAACAGAAAGCCGACGCCACAGGTTATAACCCCGGCCAAATCCACGGCCCGATTTCAACCGGGCCGCTGGGAAACCGGGTATTCTTCGGCTATGGCACCAACGCGCGCGGCGTCGGCCAGATCGTTGATCGCGACAAGCTGCTGAAAGGCGCGGCGGAGCCGACCGCCGAAAATCTGCGCGCCCCGGAAGTTGGCCGCATCATGCTGCCAGAATTTCAAGGCGCCCACACCACGTTTCCGCTGTATGACGTCGCTGTGCCGAATTTCGTCCACGACGCCAAAGGACAGAGGCGCAACTTCGTCGTCGTGGTCAATGAAAACAATGTCACCGTATGCGGCGAACATCGGCAGATGGTGATGTTCTTTGACGTGACCGACGAGCGCCATCCGATTGGCGTTTCCACCTACGACGTGAAGGAAACGGACGATGGTTTTTGCGCCCACGGCGGCCGCTTCGGCTCTCACGCCAGTCACGAAAACCAGACGCCAATCTTTCAAAAGAAACTGATGTTCTTCTCGTGGTTCAACGCTGGCATGCGCGTCGTTGACGTTCGCGACCCCTACCATCCCGCCGAAGTCGGCTACTACATTCCGCGCACAACGAAGAACACCGACAAGCGTTGCCGCGACGAGGTGAACAACACCGACTGCAAGATCGCCATCCAGGTCAACAACATGGAGGTCGACGACCGCGGCTATATCTACATCGTCGACCGCGCCAACACCGGCTTGTCGATTGTCGAATTGACCGGCGCCGCGCGGGCGCTGGCGAACTACCCGAAATGAGCATCTCGCGACCGGGCGCGAGGTTGATTCGGCCACCCCACGAAAGGCTTAAACCATGAAAATGATTCACCTGCTGCCAGCCACGATCCTCGCATTCGCCGCGCCTCCGGCGATGGCCCAGGCGCCCGGCGCCTTCAACGACTTTGGCGTCGTCGAAGCCTTTGACGCCACCTCGATCACCCTGAAGAAAACCGAGGGTGGCGCGATCGAGACCTACAAACTCGCGCCGAACCTCATGGTGTTGCAAAACAAGAACGTCAGCCTCGCCGACATCAAGGCCAACGATTTCGTCGCTTCCGCCGCCGTGCGTGGACCCGATGGAAAATTGCACTCGACGGAATTGCGTATTTTCCCTGAGGCGATGCGCGGCGTCGGCGAGGGCCAGCGGCCCATGAACGACGAGCGCAACCAGACCATGACCAACGCCAACGTTACCGGCGCAGCCGTCGTCAACGGCAGCAACAACATCAAGGTCAAACTGGCGACGGGCGCCGAATCAGAACTCATCCTTGATCCCGGCGTTCCCGTCATCCGCATCGAGGCGGCCGACAAGGCGCTGGTGAAGGCGGGCGCCAAAGTTCGTGTACAGGGAACCCGTCAGCCGGATGGCGGCGTGGCGAACCGCGTCACCTTGCAGTAGGCGGCCAGCAGGGGTCCCACATAAAACGTCGGGAGAAGCGTCATGCCAACCCGCCGCGAAACACTGGCTGGCGGCCTCGCTGCCGGCCTTGTCACGCCAGCTTGCGCCGGCGTCGTCGATCGCACCGCGCAATTGGTCGTCGGTTTCGCGGCGGGTGGCGGCACCGACGTAAGCGCCCGCCTTTTCGCGCAGCGCATCGGCTCGCCGTACGCCCCCGCCGTCATCGTCGAAAACAAGGTCGGCGTCGCCGGGCGACTATCAGTGGAGCACGTCAAGAACGCCGCGCCCGACGGCGGCACAATTCTCTTCACCACGGATTTCCCGATCACCCTGTATCCGCACATCTACAAAAATCTCGCCTATGATCCCCTGCGCGATCTGAGCGCAGTGGCGGCGCTGACCAAATCTGCGCTGGTGCTCAGTGTCGGGCCTGCGGTGCCTAAAGAAGTCGTCGACGTGAAGGGGTTTCTCGCGTGGTGCGCCGCCAACCCAACCAAGGCGAACTATGCAACAACGGGCGCGGGCGGCACGCCGCATTTTGTTGGCGTCATGCTGTCGAAAGAGAGCCACACGCCAATCTTGCCGGTGCACTATCGTGGCGGCGCGCCTGCCTTGCAGGACCTGCTCGGCGGCCACGTCTCGGCAAGCGTCAATCCAGGCAGCGAGGTCACGCCGATGGCGCAATCGGGCCAGATCCGTTTGCTTGGCGTCGCGACATCGCAGCGCTCACGCTTTCTGCCCGACGTTCCAACCCTGCGGGAGGCCGGTTTCGACATTGCCTTTGACACCTGGTCGGGCGTTTTTCTCCCCGCCAAAACGCCAGCCAACATTGTCGCGGCGCTCGCCGGCGCCCTGGAGGAAGCGGCCAACGCACCCGATCTCGTGGAGGCCCAGTCGCGGCTTGGCAACGAAATGTTTTTTCAACCGCCGGCGAAATTCGCGATGACAGTGAAAACCAGCTTGGAAAAATGGGGCCCGGTTGTCGCCACCTCGGGATTTACGCCGGAGGACTAAAAAGCCTGTCACTGGATTTGCGCGGCGACATCGGCGAATATACCGGCGCGCACGTGCGCCAGTTGAATCCGCCATCCAGCAGAAGGTGATCCATGCGTCTCGTCGCGCTTGAAGAGCATTTTACATTTCCCGATATTCAAAAGCGCGTGCCTGCCGCTGCGCAGATCAAGCGCGGCTATCCGCCGCCGGACGCGCCCTCCGCCCGCCCCGCCACCGACGACGCCCTGAAGGATTTCGGCGACGCCCGCTTGAAGTCGATGGACGACAACGGCGTCTCCCTGCAGGTCATGGGCCCTTCCGGCCCCGGCGCAGATCTGCTGCCGCCCAACGAAGGCCCGGCCTTTGCGCGCGAAATAAACGACGCTCTCGCTGCCGAAATCGCCAGGCGCCCGACGCGTTACGCCGGCTTCGCGCATCTGCCGATGACGGCGCCAGAAGCGGCTGCCGACGAGCTCGAACGCTGCGTCAAAAAACTTGGCTTTCACGGCTGCATGGTCAACGGCACGACCGAGGATCGCTTCCTCGATGATCGCCGTTTCGAGCCCATTCTCGCTCGTTGCGAAGCGCTCGACGTGCCGCTCTACCTCCACCCCGGAATTCCCCCGCTGTCGGTGCGCGAAGCTTACTATGGCAACCTGCCGGGGCCGCTGCCGACGATTGTCGCGCGCGCCGGTTTCGGCTGGCATACCGAGGTTGCGGTGCATGTGCTGCGCCTCGTTTTGTCGGGCGCGCTGGATCGTCACCCGAAGTTGCAGATCATCATCGGCCATCAGGGCGAGGGGCTGCCGGCGATGATGGAGCGCTTCGAGGAATCCTTCCACGCCGCCGTGCCGAAGTTCCTGCAACGCAATGTCAACGACGCCATCCACGATCAGGTGCATGTAACGACGAGCGGCTTCTACAGCCTGCCGTCGTTCACGATGCTGCATCAGGTGTTCGGCATCGACCGTATCCTGTTCTCGGTCGACTATCCCTTCAGCGCGCATGAGCCGGCGAAGGCGTTCTTCGACCAGATTGTGCTATCGCCTGCTGACCGCGCCAAATTCGCCCACGGCAACGCCGAAAAGCTGCTGAAACTAAAGCCCCAGGCTTAAGCATACTGCGCCGCGAGGCTTCGCCCAGCCATTGCCCTATCAAGCGGCTGGAAATCGTGGCATGGCCTGCCCATGGCGGCCGGCGACATTTCCCCCGAGACTGCGCCCCGGCGACCCCGGGTGCGCCGCCTCGTTCTGGCGGATTTCCGTTCCTACGCCAGCCTCGACATCGATCTCGACGCCCGCCTCGTCGCGCTCAGCGGCGACAACGGCGCCGGCAAGACCAACGTGCTGGAAGCGCTCTCCATGTTCTCACCGGGGCGCGGGTTGCGGCGCGCCGAGCTTGGCGAAATGGCGCGGCAGGGCGGCAGCGGCGGATGGGCGGTGTCCATCGAGCTGGAGAGCGGCGAGGCGCTGACCCAGCTCGGCACCGGCCTCGACCCGACGGAGGCCGGCGCGAGGCGTTGCCGCATTGAGCGTGCGCCGGTGGGTTCGGCGCGGGCTTTCGCCGACCATGTGCGGGTCGTCTGGCTGACGCCGGCGATGGATGGCCTGTTCAGCGGCGCGGCGGGGGAGCGGCGGCGCTTTCTGGACCGCCTCGTGCTCGCCGTGGATGCCGAACATGGCAGCCGCGTCAATGCGCTGGAGCGGGCCCTGCGCAACCGCAACCGGCTGCTCGAAAACGGCCTGCGCGACCGTGCCTGGCTCGATGCCGCCGAACGCGAACTGGCCGAGGTCGCCGTCGCGGTAACTGCGGCGCGTTTCGAGACCGTGTCGCACCTCGCCGCCCTCGCGGCGGTCGGGCGGGAGGAAGCCTCGGCGTTTCCCTGGGCCGACGTGCGCCTCGATGGCGAGCTTGACCGCAGCCTTGCCGAAGGGCGACCGGCGCTCGAAATCGAGGATGACTATCGCGACATGCTGGCGCGCAACCGGCCCCGCGATGCCGCTGCCGGGCGCACCCTCCTGGGTCCGCAGGCGAGCGATCTTGTGGTCGCCCATGGCCCCCGGGCGATGCCCGCAGCGCGCTGTTCCACTGGCGAGCAAAAGGCGCTGCTGGTCGGTCTGGTGCTGGCGCACGCCCGCCTCGTGGCCTCGATGAGCGGGTTGGCGCCGCTGGTTCTGCTCGACGAAATCGCCGCGCATTTCGACCCGACGCGCCGCGCCGCGCTCTACGCCAGCCTCGAGCGACTTGGCGCGCAGGTGTTTTTGACCGGCGCCGATCCTGGCCAGTTCAAGGACGTTCCGCGCGACACGCGACACCTGCTGGTGAGCGCGGGCCGGGTAGAGCCTTTGGACACCTGAGGAGCGCCCGCAAAAATCGTAAAACAGCCGCTAACTTCGAGCCTCAGCGCCTGGCCCGAAGGAGGCAAACGAATTTCCGTTCAGGCTCGGCCCCGGCCCCGGCGGTCGGGGCGCGTTCCCATTCGCAAACATCGTCCACTTTTGCCGGTTGGAACACGCTCAATTGCGTGCAATCGAGGGCGTTTCGGGCTACAGGAGGGAGCCCCGAATCAAGCGCTTCGGGAAGCCTCCTTCGAGGAAGAGTTTTTTATCGCATGGACGACCCTCAGGCGCCCGCCGCGCCGACCCCCGACAACGATGCACCCAACGCCTACGGCGCTGACTCCATCAAGGTGTTGCGCGGCCTCGATGCAGTGCGCAAACGCCCCGGCATGTATATCGGCGACACCGATGACGGCTCCGGCCTGCATCACATGATCTACGAGGTCGTCGATAACGCCATCGACGAATCCCTGGCTGGTTATGCGGATCTGGTCACGATGACTTTGAACGCCGACGGCTCCTGCACGGTGAGCGACAACGGACGCGGCATCCCCACCGACATTCATCACGAGGAAGGCGTGTCGGCGGCGGAAGTCATCATGACGCAATTGCACGCCGGCGGAAAATTCGATCAGAACTCCTACAAGGTTTCCGGTGGTTTGCACGGCGTCGGCGTGTCTGTCGTCAATGCGCTCTCCGTGTGGCTGAAGTTGCGCATCTGGCGCGACGGCAAAGAGCATTTCGTCGAGTTCGCCCATGGCGATGTGGTGCGCCCGCTCGTCGTTGTCGGCCCCGCTGAAAGCGTCGATGGCAAACCCAAACGCGGCACCGAAGTCACCTTCATGCCGTCAACCCAGACCTTCACCATGGTGGAGTTCGACTACGCCACGATTGAGCACCGCATGCGCGAACTGGCGTTCCTCAATTCGGGTGTACACATCGTCCTGACTGACGCGCGCCACGCCGAGAAGAAGGTCGAAGACCTCTACTACGTAGGCGGACTGGAAGCCTTCGTGCGCTACCTCGACCGCACCAAAACACCGGGCATTCAAAACCCGGTTATGGTGCGCGGCGAGCGCGACGGCATTACCGTCGAGACAGCGTTGTGGTGGAACGACAGCTACCACGAGAATGTGTTGCCGTTCACCAACAACATTCCGCAACGCGACGGCGGCACGCATCTCGCCGGGTTTCGCGCCGCATTGACGCGACAGGTGACCGGCTACGCAGAGTCCTCCGGCCTGACGAAAAAGGAAAAGGTCGACCTGACCGGCGACGATTGCCGCGAAGGCCTCACCGCCGTGCTCTCCGTGAAAGTGCCGGACCCCAAATTTTCGTCACAGACGAAAGACAAACTCGTCTCGTCCGAAGTACGCCCGGTTGTCGAAAGCCTCGTCAACGAGGCGCTGGGCCGCTGGTTCGAGGAAAACCCCGCCGACGCCAAAAAGATTGTCGGCAAAGTTGTTGAGGCCGCATTGGCGCGCGAGGCGGCGCGCAAGGCGCGGGATCTGACGCGTCGCAAGGGCGTTCTCGACATCGCCAGCCTGCCCGGCAAACTCGCCGATTGCTCGGAGCGCGATCCCGCCAAGTCGGAGATTTTCATCGTCGAGGGCGACAGCGCCGGCGGCTCCGCCAAGATGGGCAGAAATCGTGAATATCAGGCGATCCTGCCGTTGCGCGGCAAGATTTTGAATGTCGAACGCGCCCGCTTCGACAAGATGCTGTCGAGCGAGCAGATCGGCACGCTCATCACGGCGCTTGGCGCCGGCATCGGCCGGGACGATTTCAACATCGACAAGCTGCGCTACCACAAAATCATCATCATGACCGACGCCGACGTCGACGGCGCGCACATCCGCACGCTTCTGCTGACGTTCTTTTTCCGCCAGATGCCGCAATTGATCGAACGCGGCCACATCTACATCGCCCAGCCGCCGCTCTACAAAGTCAAACGCGGCCAATCCGAGCAATACCTCAAGGACGAACGCGCCCGCGAGGAATACCTTGTCGATTGCGGGCTGGAAAACGCCCTGTTGCGTCTGGCCAGCGGGCAGGAGCGCGGCGCCGCAGATTTGCACGCGTTGGTCGAGGAGGCGCGTCTGGTGCGCCAGGTGCTCGCCATGTTGCACACGCGCTACGACCGCAGCGTTGTCGAACAGGCCGCCATCGCAGGCGCGTTGAAACCGCTGGAACAGTTGGGCGAGGAGGCGCCGCGCCTGGCGCAGATTGTCGCCGGGCGACTCGATCGCGTCTCAGACGAGACGGAACGCGGTTGGGCCGGTGGCGTCGCAGACGGCGGCTTTGTTTTCACCCGCACCGTGCGCGGCGTTCGGCAGGCCGAAAACCTCGATGCTGGTTTGCTCGCCTCCGCCGAGGCGCGCCGCCTGAGCGAACACGCCGCCTCGCTCAACGAAGTTTACGCGACCCCTGCCAACTTTGTGCGTCGCGGCGACGAGAAGAAAGTTTCCGGCCCTAGCGATCTCGTCGAAGTCGTTACCGCTGCCGGGCAAAAAGGCATCAGCCAGATGCAGCGGTACAAAGGTCTCGGCGAAATGAACGCCGAGCAATTGTGGGAGACGACGCTGGACCGCAATGTGCGCACATTGCTGCAAGTGAAAATCAAGGAACTCGACGAGGCCGATGATATCTTCGTCAAGCTGATGGGCGATGTGGTGGAACCCCGCCGCGAGTTCATTCAGGAAAACGCGCTCAACGTGGCGAATCTCGACGTGTAGGGTTTGGCGCCTCCAGGCCTGAAAGAAAACTGGCGATTTCAGCGGTGCATCGTTTGTCAGTCGCGTCCTGCGTGTCGCCAGATTGTTTCAGTTGCTTCTTTGAGACGATCAGCGAATGATCGCCGCCCTCGACGATGTGCAGCCGGTTGGGCGCCGCCATTCGGGCCCGCGTCTGCGCCAGCAAATCCAGCGGGCAAAGCGAATCCCGCGTGCCTTGCACGAACAGAATGGGCGTGCGCAGGGCGACCAAAACCGCGTCGCGCAGTTTGTTGCGGTCGCCGCCGCCGCACAGCGGATATCCCAGACAAATCACGGCATCGACCGGCTCGATTTGCGCCACGTGACAGCCGACGCGCCCGCCCATGCTTTTACCGATCAGCACGATTTTTCCCGCATGTTGCGCACGCAGCTGAGACAATGCGGCGCGATGCGTTTCGATCAATTTTGGCAGGGTGTCCGGACGTTTGCGCCCCTCGCGCATGTAATCGTAGTCGAGCGTCGTCACCTTGCCGAGAGGAGCCAACAAGCGCGCAATTGTTTGCATGCGCGGATGCGTGCTCGGGGCGCCGGCGCCGGGCGCCAGCAAAAACGCAACGTCATTGGCTGAAGCCGAACGCTCTGTCATATGGCTATGACAATACGACGAGGCCGGTGCCGCGCATTTTTTCACGAGAATCATCGGTGCGCAAAAAATCCAGAAATTTTTGCGCAATGTCGGGCGCCAGCGCCTGCCTCGCGACGGCCGCCTCGAAAGGTGTGCCAAGACCCATCGCGTCCGGCACAGGTCCGCCGTAAATGACGCCAGCGACCGTCATGATTTCGCTGACCAGCGTCATGACCGCGTCGATTTCGTTCTTTGCCACGAGGCTGGAGACGACCGAACCCGGCCCCATCACAAACGTGGCGCGGGCGCGGATGTCGTCGGCCAGGCCCAGCTTTTCCGCCGCCGCCAGAATGTCGGCGCCAAGCTGCGTGCCGGCTTCTGGATCCGACAGGCCGATGCTTTGCAACGAGCGGATCGTCGCCACAAATTCAGCCTGCGTTGCAACCGGGCGGGCGCCTGTGCGCGGACTAAAGCCAATGCCGACAGGGCTTTTGGCGACAACAAATGTTCCGCCGAGCGCGGCGCGCGCTCCCATATTGAGGCTCGTCGAGGTGACAACGGCGACATCGAAGCCGCTCGCCTTGATGCACACTTCGCGTGTGGCTGCCGGCGTGCCGAAGCGCAGCACAATGCGCGTCGACGAAAGAATTTGAAATTCTAACGCGATTTTTTCCATCGCGGCGCGAAAACCGCCAGCGCAGAGAATATTCAAAGTGGCCGCAGTGGGCATTCACATTCCCCTGGTTGTATGGAAGCGCACGGTCGGCTGTCGGTCCGCCACGCGGCGCCAGCGTGCAACACATTTCTGTATCAAACGTTGTCGGTCAATGCGGATGGATCGGCTTTCTCCGCAGGTGTTGAGAGCCACACGAGCAAGCAAAGCACGGCAACCGGCGCGCCGATGAGCGAGGTGGAAATGAAAAACTTCGTGTAGCCAAACGCATCCACCATAAAGCCTGAAAGTCCTCCGATGAATTTTCCCGGCAATGCATACAGCGAGGAAAGCAGCGCATATTGCGTCGCTGCGAACAGCGGCGAGGTGAGCGACGACATGAAGGCGATCAGCGCCGTGCCGGCGAATCCGCTGGCGAAGTTTTCAATGCTGATGGCGAGGGTCAGCAAGTCCAGCCGCGCGCCGTGGGCCGAGAGATACGCCATGGCGAGGTGCGAAGCGGACGCAGCGACGCCGCCAATGAACAGCGTCGGCATCAGGCCGAGACGCGACACGCAATAACCGCCAGCGAAAATCCCCGCCATGCCCACCCACACACCGTAAACCTTGGACACGGTGGCGATATCGGATTTGCCAAAACCCAGATCGATGTACAGCGGGTTCGCCATCACGCCAGATACAAAGTCCGGCAGGCGATAGATGGAGACGAGCAACAATATGAGGATCAGCCGCAAGCCGTAGCGTGCTATGAGATCATGCAACGGCTCCCAAAACGAGGTCGCCAGCGAAAAGCCGCCCACGTCGGTCGACGTCTTGTCGACCCCGCGCGGCGACAGCAGGCAGGCGGTCATTCCCACGCCCGTCAGCACAGACATCGCGAGGTAAGCGACGTTCCAGTTGACGAAGTCGGCGATATAGAACGCGCCGGCGCCTGCACATAAAAGCGACAGGCGATAGCCGAGCTGATACGTCGCCGCCATCATGCCCTGCTGTTCCTGCGGCGCCGCGTCGATGCGCCAACCGTCGATCACAATATCCTGCGTCGCCGCTGCAAAGGCGATGAAGAACGACGCCGCCACCGTCCAGCCAAGATGCGTCGATGGATCGCCGATGGCGACGCCGACAAGCCCAACCGCGACGCCGATCTGCGACAGCAGCATCCAGCTTCTTCGCCGCCCCAGCCATGTTGTTAGAAGCGGCACGTTGCAGGTATCGATGATCGGCGCCCACAAGAATTTGAACGTGAAAGCCAGCGCGACGTAGCTCATGAGGCCAATGGCGGCGCGCGAAATGCGGACCTCGCTCAGCCACGCGGATTGTGTCGAGAAAATCAGTAGAAACGGCAGGCCGGAGCTGAACCCCAGCGCCAGCATCAGCGCCAGACGCCGGTCCGTGACGATCTCGCGAAAACCCGGGCGTCGCTTTTTTGCTGGTTCCATGCGCCCTTATGGCATGATTCGCGCGTCGCGCTGCAAGCCAACCGCTTTTGCAATCGTAGCTGGTCGGTCACTAATGCTGTCTGCAGCGGCCTTACTCCGCCAGGGCGCGGCAGCGCCAAAGTCCTTCTCCATCAATGCTTCGTTATCCCGCACGGCATCAAGCGAGGCGTTGTGGGCACGACCTGCTATGCCGGGGCGGAGTTTTCATCTAGCTTTCATGGCGATGAAAATACTGATGGGAGAAAAGCATGAGAACCTTGCGTGCGCTGACGGCGGCGACCCTTGTTGCCAGCGGTTGGATGTTGGGGATTGGAACCGCTCCGGCACAAACCACGGCCCCGGTGAAATCGCCAACCCGACTGATCACACTTGGCACAAGGTCGGGCCCGATCCCCACGCCGGGGCGTTATCAATCCTCGAATCTTTTGATGATAAATGCATCGCCGTATGTGATCGACACCGGCCCCGGCGTTATGCGCCGCCTTGTCGACGCTAAAGTCCCGTTTCGAAACATCGACAATATCTTCATCACGCACGGTCATAACGACCATACCGCAGGTCTCGGCGAGCTGCTCACCGTAAGCTATTCGTATAATCGCATAAAACCGGTGAACATTTACGGCCTGCCCGGCACCGAGGCTTTTGTCGCGGCGCAGGTCCGCGCTCTCAAGTTCGACTCGGATATCCGGATCAGCGATGGCACGCGCTCGATTCCGATTTCGCAGATATTTCTTGGTCACGACGTGCTTCCAGGTGTCGCCTTCCAGGACGCCAATGTAAAAGTGACTGCGGTGGAGAACACGCATTTCAATTTCCCAAAGGGCACGCCAGGCTTCGGAAACTACAAGTCCTATAGCTACCGCTTTGACACGTCGGACCGCTCAATCGTTTTTACCGGCGACACGGGTCCAAGTGACGCAGTGAGCGATCTCGCCAAGGGCGCGGACCTGTTCGTCTCCGAGGTTTCTTCCCCCGAAGATACCAGGGAAGTACGGATCAAGGACGGACAATGGGCAAGCTGGACCGAGAAGGAACAGAAGGAGTTCATGCGCCACATTATCGACGAGCATTTGGTCCCTGCCGAGGTCGGAAAAATGGCAAGCCGCGCCGGGGTCAAGGCGGTGGTCCTCACTCACTTGACCGCGACAGCCGATCCCAACGACGAATACCAAAGGCTTGCCGATCAGGTTAAAGCCATCTTTCATGGCCCGGTAACCGTCGCCAACGATTTGATGGAATTCTAGCGGATGGAGCGGCAGATAACGAGCTAACCACAGCCCGCCCCATGCGACTTTCAGCCCTGTGCGACTTGCCAAAACCTCTACCGGCGCAGAGGTTGGCGCAAGGAGGCCGAGATGCTCAATCTCGCAATCGTTGGCGCCGGAGGCTGGGGCCGCAAGCTCGTCGAGGCCGTGCAGTATGTGTCGCCACACGTCCGCTTTACCCACGCCGTCGTCAACCGCACGGCCCCGGCGCGGGCTTTTTGTGAGGCGCACGGCCTCGCCATGACGCAGGATTACGCCAGCGTCCTCGGCAATCCCGCCGTCGACGGCATTGTCTCGTGTGGTCCCGCGCACTTGCACGCCGCGCATTCGCTCGCCGCGCTGCAGGCGGGCAAGCCGGTGCTCGCAATCAAGCCGATGGCGATGCAGCCCGGCGATGCGCATGCTCTCAAAAACGCCGCTGCAAAATCCGGCGTGTTGCTGGCGCTGGGGTACAATCGTTGCTTCTTTCCCAATGTTGCGGAAATGCGGCGCCGACTTCGCGCCGGCGCCATCGGTGAGTTGCTGCACAGCGAGGGAAATTTTTGCGTCGACCGTTACGGCGCAATGGAAAACGATCACTGGAAGTCAGACCCGGTCAACACGCCGGCTGGCAGTCTTGCCGACCACATGCTGTATCTGACCATCGAAACCATGGGTCGCATCGCCGAAGTGCAGGCCAAGGCGCAGCGCGACATCTCGCCCAATCAACTGGCGGATGTCAGCGCTTGCCTGCTGACGACGGTGAATGGCCGCACGGCGCTGTTGACGGCGATTGGCGTGACGCCGGATTTTTATCGGTTTCAGGTGTTCGGCTCGCGCGGCTGGATGGAGATTCGCGGCGCCCGGAGTTTCACCTTTATGCCAGCGCAGGGCGAAATGGAAACCCTGATGTTTGACGCGATAGACGCGGAGCGCGCCGAAGTCGAAGCCTTCGCTGCGGCCATCGAAGGGCGCGCGCCGTTTCCGGTGAGCCCTGACGACGCGGTGCATGGCGTCGAGGTGCTGGCCGCCATGGGCCGCTCGGCGATGGACGGCAGTGCGATGCGTCCATGAGGCGGCATCCGTCTATCGTCGTTATTGCATCGCTCCGCATCGCGTGAAAATCTGCAGCCCTCGAACGCCGCCAACCCAACGAAGTAACCCGATGATTTTCGCTTTAAATGCTGAACAGACGGCCATCCGCGACATGGCGCGAGAATTTTCTGATGCACGCCTCGCGCCGCACGCGCTCGAATGGGACGAGAAAAAACACTTCCCCGTCGACGTGCTGCGCGAGGCCGCAAGCCTCGGCATGTCGGCGATTTACACGAGCGAGGAATTCGGCGGCTCTGGCCTGACGCGTCTCGACGCGGCGCTTATCTTCGAGGCGTTGGCGACGGGTTGCCCTTGCGTCTCCGCCTACTTGTCCATTCACAACATGGTCGCGTGGATGGTCGACACCTACGGCGATGCGACGCAGCGCGCCAAATTTTTGCCGGCGTTAGTCCGCATGGATGTGCTTGCGAGCTACTGCCTGACAGAACCGGGTTCCGGCTCCGATGCGGCGGCGCTGCGCACCCGGGCTCGCCGCGAGGGTGACTTCTATATTCTCGATGGGCAAAAGCAGTTCATATCGGGCGCCGGCAACGAAGATGATTTCTACCTCGTCATGGTCCGCACCGGCGAGCCGGGTCCCAAGGGCGTCAGCTGCCTGATCGTCGAGGGCGACACGCCCGGCCTCATGTTCGGCGCCAACGAACGCAAGATGGGCTGGAACGCTCAACCGACTCGCGCTGTGATTTTTGAGAACGCGCGCGTGCCAGTCGCCAACAGACTGGGTGGCGAAGGCGAGGGGTTCGCCATCGCCATGGCCGGCCTCGATGGTGGTCGTGTCAACATCGGCGCCTGCTCGCTGGGCGGCGGGCAAGCAGCTCTCGAAAAAGCCCTCGCCTACATGAAAGAGCGGCGCGCCTTCGGCAAGCGGCTCGACGAATTTCAGGCGCTGCAGTTTCGCCTGGCCGACATGGCGAGCGAGCTTGAATGCGCCCGCACATTTTTATGGCGGGCCGCCGCCTCGCTCGACGCTGCGACGCCAGACGCCACGCAACTCTGCGCCATGGCCAAACGCATCGCCACCGACACCGGCTTCAAGGTCGCCAACGACGCGCTGCAATTGCTCGGCGGCTACGGCTATCTTGCCGATTACGGCATTGAAAAAATCGTCCGCGACTTGCGTGTGCATCAAATTCTCGAAGGCACCAACGAAATCATGCGCGTCATCGTGGCGCGTGCGCTCGTTGGGCGGTGATAACGGCGACGAGGCAACGCAGTGCAGCGCTGCTATGAAACGCTGCGGAAAGAGTGCGGACCATGGCGAACATAGCCTTCATCGGCCTTGGCAATATGGGTGGGCCCATGGCCGCCAATCTGGCCCGTGCGCAACATTATTTGCGCGGCTTCGATTTGTCTTCCGCCTCCATGGCCGCCGCGCAGGCGGATGGCGTGACGATGGCGTCCTCGAGCGCCGACGCCGTCCTCGACGCCGACGTCATCGTGACCATGTTGCCGGCCGGAAAACATGTTCTGGCGGTGCTTGAGGAAATTTTACCGAAAGCCAAACCCGGCGCCCTCATCATCGATTCCTCGACGATCGATTTCGACAGCGCGAAAACGGCGCATGCGCTCGCCGCGGCGCGCGGCGTTAAATTTCTCGATGCGCCGGTGTCCGGCGGCACTGGTGGCGCCAAAGCCGGCACACTGACATTTATGTGCGGCGGTGACGATGCAACCTTCGCCGCCGCAAAACCGCTGCTGGAAAACATGGGCAAGCGCATCGTGCACTGCGGCGGAGCCGGCGCAGGGCAGGCGGCGAAAATCTGCAACAACATGATTCTTGGCGCAACCATGATCGCCACCTGCGAAGCCTTCATACTTGGCGAAAAGCTGGGGCTGACAGCGCAGGCGCTTTTTGACGTTGTTTCAACCTCGTCAGGACAATCCTGGTCGACAACGGCGTATTGTCCGGCGCCAGGTCCAGTGCCGTCTGCGCCCTCCAACAACGGCTACAAGCCGGGCTTTGCTTCGGCGTTGATGCTGAAGGACTTGCGCTTGTCGCAGGCGGCGGCGGCAAGCGTCGGCGCGACAACCGCCATCGGCGCGCTCGCCACCCAGTTGTACGCCATGCACAACGCGGGCGGCGAAGGAGGCGCGGATTTCTCCGCCATTATTCAATTCATCCGCGGCGCGCCGGGCGCGTCCTAGACTTGTGCGTCTTGGACTTGCGCCGCTGGCGTTGTATTCTACCGGTGTAACATTTTCCGGGAGGAACCGATGCATCTCGTCAGCCGCCGCACTGCGCTCGTCGGTGTTGGCGCCGCCGCATTTGCTGCGCCGCGCGGCTTTGCGCAAACCAGCAATGTGGAAGTCCGGCGCAACCTTGAATACGGCAAGCACGACGGCGTGTTGCTGACGGGCGATCTTTATTCGCCTTCAACGCCGGGAAAATTCCCGCTTGTCATTGGCGTGCACGGCGGTGGCTGGCAGGCCGGTGCGCGCACCACCTATCAATACTGGGGCCCATGGCTGGCGCAGCGTGGCTACGGGTTTTTCGCCATCTCCTATCGTCTCATAAAGGACGGGAAGAAGATGTTTCCCGAATCCGTGCACGATGTGCGCGCCGCCATCCAGTTCATGCGCAGTCGTGGCGAGGCGCTCAAAACAGATCCTGACCGGCTGGCGTTAATGGGCGACTCCGCCGGTGCGCATCTTGTCGCGCTCGTCAGCCTTGCCGGAGATCATCCTACCTTCAAGGGCGCCGCTTACCTCGACGATCCCTATGCGGGCGTCAGCACGCGCGTCAAAGCGGTTATCCCCAACTACGGCATCTACGATATGGCGCAACAATGGAATCACGATGTGCTGTCGCGGCCGCGCGACAATATTGTTGAAAAGTACCTGGGCGCTTCTCCCGTGGAGAACCGCAAGCTTTATTTTGACGCGTCTCCGATGAGTTACGTGACGAAGGACCAAGCCGGCATCGCCTTCCAGTTGTCGCACGGCACGGAAGACGACATCGTCGATCGCGCCCAGTCCGACGCCTTTCTGCTCGCGCTGAAACAAGCTGGCATTCCCGCCTTTCACTTCATCAATCCCGGCGCTGCGCACGGCTGGAATTCCGAACCCATCGACGAACCCGGCAGCTTCACCAACGCATTTGCGCCTTGCGTTTTGCGTTTCCTGGAAGCCCGGCTTTAACCCGCACGGCAAAAACAGGAAAACTGGATGTCGGGTCTTCGCGCCGTTGCGCTGTTTGCGTCGCTGGGGGCATTTGCAGCGCTCGCCCACGCGCAGACCCCAGCCGGGTTTTACAAAGGCAAGACGGTGACCATTGTCGTCGGCTTTGGCGCGGGCGGCGGTTATGATCTCAATGCGCGCCTG
>JAYTTW010000110.1:0-2110 GCA_043744855.1 Hyphomicrobiales bacterium | reverse complement strand
GCCGTTTGTCGGCGCCGGCCTGCTGGCTCTGGCCATCGCCTCGCCCGCGCATGCCCAGAAAGCCGACGTTGTTCTCGACCGTTACATAGACGTGTATGCCGCCATCTACGCCTGTTACCGCCAGCCGCCGGAAGCCCTCGGTATGGAAGTGATGGTGAAATTCACGTTCAATCGAAAAGGCGAGATTTTCGGCAAGCCGCGCATCGCCTATTCGAGGTTGAGTGGCGACAAATCTGTCCAGCGGGATTTCGTATCCGCCGCGCTGAAGGCAATCGCTGATTGCACGCCGCTGAAATTTAGCGACAATCTCGGCGGAGCCATGGCCGGCCGGCCTTTTTCCATCCGCTTTATTGGCCAGGCGGTGCAATACAGGACTTAAAGCCTATTATTTGAATTTTATCCTTGACATCGTTACGCTGATGCGCTAGGCAAGCTGCAGTCTCCAGTAATCCATCAGCAATTTTGCCCTCCGGATCGGGGGCTGCCCTTTAGCAAATGTCCGCTGATCAGCAGGCGCGCGTGCATCAATTGCCCTGAGCGATCTTGCGCAACCTTTCCACCACGCGCTGCGGCATCTGGTACACGCGCGAAATCTGCGCCTGCAGCTTTTCGCCCGATGTCGGGCGATCCACCTGCAATTGCAGTTTCTCCGCCTCGGCGCGAAATTCCGGATCGGAATAAGTGTCGAGCATGGCTTTGCGCAGCGCGGCGAGGCGCCCGGCGGGAATATCCGGCGGCGCTACAAACGGCCGGCCGGCGGCGAGCGGCGCATAGGCGGCTTCGAACAGCAACTTGTCATCCTCGCTTTTCACGAGGTCAGGGCCGAACGGCACGTCGGGCAAAGCGACATCTTTTTCAGGGCCATATTGTAGGAGAATGCGGATTTTTCCGTCCCGAATCCAGTGCGGCTTGGTGGAGGTGAGCGACGACCAGAATGTCACGCCATAGGAATCGATTTCCTCGCGCTCCATGGCGATATAGGCTTCGTTCTGACCGGGAAAGCCGACGATGATCTTGATCTTTGTGCCCAGCAATTCGTTGAGCAAACGCGCGTAGAAACTCGGCGTCGAATTGGCGCCGGAGGCTCCGGCGGTCATTGGCATTTTTTGCGCATCCGCCAGGGTCTGGATCTTCGCTGTGTGCCAGATGATGAGCAGGCCCGTCTCGATCGACGGCGTGCCAAGCCAGTTGAGTTTGGTTGGATCGTAATCCGCCTCCTTGGTGCCAAACAGCGGCTCAAACGGCGTGTTATTCTGCACGCCGGCGAAGACGAGGCCATCGCGCGGGGCCGCTTTGGCGATGTGGTTGGTGGCGACAATGCCGCCGGCGCCGGGCATGTTGCGCACCACGACTTGCGGGTTGCCGGGAATATGCTTGCCCAGAAAGCGCGCCACCGAACGCGACAGCGTGTCATAGCCGCCGCCCGGCGAGGAGCTGACAATCATGCTGACAGTCTTGCCCCTGTAGAATTCGGCGACGGATTGGGCGCGCGCTTGCGGCGCGAACGCGACCCCGAAAATCGCTGCCAACAGGCGTGCCGTGACCTGACTTGCCGGAAAGCGCCTTGACCGCAAAATCGAAATCATCCCGACACTCCCGCAACGCCAGATGCTTAGGGGCAGGCGCCGCGCGTGGCAAGCTGCGGGAGCCTGCCGCACGCGCCTGCCGCAAATCCATGTCAGGAAAAATCTGACGAGACTGGTTGCTGATAAGACGGGTTGCTGACAAGACTGGCCCGCTCTTATTCCCGGGGGTCGCGTTCGAGTTTTTCAACAGCCTGCCAATGCGAGTCGCAATGACCACTTCGCGTAACTATCCCGAACGTCCCTTCCTCGCGGCGAGCTGCGCTGTGTTTCGCGATGGCAAAGTGTTGCTGGCCGCGCGCGCCGCGCCGCCGAACGACAAGTTCTACACACTGCCCGGCGGCATGGTGGAGACGGGCGAACGACTGGAAGCGGCCGCGCTGCGCGAATTGCACGAGGAAACCGGCGTGCGCGCACAACTCGTCGGTTTCACCGATTTCGCTGAGGTTATCGTCCCGGACGAGGCGAGCAAGGCGAAGACGCATTTTGTTATCGTCTCGTTCGCTGCAAAATGGCTTTCCGGCGAG
>JAYTTW010000109.1:0-2116 GCA_043744855.1 Hyphomicrobiales bacterium | reverse complement strand
GCGTCGCCCACGATCCCTTCGCAATTGCTCGACGCGCTCCGCCACATCCGCGCCAGTGCCGCCGAGCCCGCGTTCGACAAGCACAATTGCGATTTGCGCCGCCAGCCCGGCTGCGCCGCGCCGCGCTGCTTCAATTACCATTCTCGCCAGTCGCGGCGGCAGGGGTAGCGCGCGAATGGCGCGGCCGGTTTCGGTCATCGCGCCGTCGGCGTCGAGCGCGCCCAATCCGCGCAGCAATGCACGCGCCTCGTTGACGGCGGGCGCGGGCGGCGGGTCGAGCCAGTTCAATGACAAGGGATCCCGGGCGCCCCATTGCGCGAGGTCCAGCATCAGGCCGGAGAGATCGGCGGCGAGAATCTCCGGCGCGGCATAGGCGTCCATGGCTCCCGTTGCGGCCTCTTCCCACAGGCGATAGCAGACGCCGGGTTCGGTGCGCCCCGCGCGTCCGCGCCGCTGGTCGGCTGCGGCGCGCGACACACGCAAGGTCTCCAGCCGCGTCAGGCCGAGATCGGGCTCGTAACGGGGAACGCGCGACAGGCCGCTGTCGATGACCACACGCACGCCCTCGATGGTCAGCGAAGTTTCGGCGATGGAGGTCGCCAGCACAATCTTTCGTCGTCCCGCCAGTGTTGGCGACACCGCGAGATCCTGCGCGCTCCGGTCCATGGCGCCAAACAGCGGCGCGATATCGATATTGTCGTCGCGCACCTGTTCGCGCAGTCGATCGGCGACGCGCGTGATTTCGCCCTGACCGGGCAGAAACACCAGCAGCGAGCCGGTCTCCGCGCGCAGCGCACTCATTACCACACGCGTGATTTCATCCTCGATGCGGGCGCGCGGATCGCGCGTGACGTGGCGCGTTTCGACGCTGTAGGCGCGGCCCTGTGATTGCACCAGCGGCGCATCGCCCATGAGCTTGCCGACGTGTGCGCCATCGAGCGTGGCGGACATGACAAGCAGGCGCAAATCCTCGCGCAATCCCGCCTGCGCATCGAGCGCCAGAGCGAGGCCGGCGTCTGCATCGAGCGAGCGCTCGTGAAATTCGTCGAACATCACGCAAGTAATTCCCGCCAGCGACGGATCGTCGATAATCATCCGTGCGAAGACGCCTTCAGTGACGACCTCGATTCGCGTTTGGACTGACACGCGCGACTCAAGGCGCACGCGCAGACCTATTGTTTCGCCAACCTTTTCGCCAAGCGTCTCCGCCATACGTTGCGCCGCCGCCCGCGCCGCGAGCCGGCGTGGTTCCAGCAAAATCAGCTTGCCGCCATTCGCCCAGGCCTCGTGCATCAGCACCAGCGGCACGCGCGTTGTTTTGCCGGCGCCGGGCGGCGCCACAAGCACAGCACAATTGCGCGCAGCGAGCGCGGCTTTGAGCGCTGGCAGGGCGTCATCAATGGGGAGGGCGGCGAAGGGCGGCATGGAAGAAGGCTTTACACTGACGGCGCACCTGAATGAAACTGGCGCTGCATTGCCAGCCCAGCCCTGCATGGAACGATGGCCGGCGGATCAAACCATCGCCGTGGAGGATCGCACATGAAAACGAGCCAGGACGGCATCCTCACAACGCATGTTGGCACCCTGCCGTGCCCCGAGGCCTTGCTGCAATTGCTGATCGCGCAGCAACGCGGTGCATGTCCCGGACCTGACCAGCCGGCCTGCACCTCCCAAACAAAAAAATTATATTTGTCGTTTCAATAGCCCACCGCTCCAGTGCCGCGCTGGCGGGAATCTGCCGCCCCCATTAGAACGCCGCGCTGGCGGTGGATGGTTTGAGCGGAGCCAAAAGCCCGCGCTGCGCGCAGCTTTTGGCCGCGCGCCTCGAGCAAACGCAGGGTATCGATGGAAAAACCACGTTCGAAATCGAGATGGTCCGGCTGCCACTGGTGATGGATGCGCGGCGCCTCGGTCGCCTCGGCGGCATTGAGGCCAAAGTCGATGATGTTGAGAATAATCTGCAACGCGATGCTGATAATGCGCGATCCCCCGGGCGAGCCGGTGACGATTTCCAGTGCGCCATTGTTGAAGACGAGCGTCGGCGACATGGAGGACAGCGGGCGCTTGCGCGGGCCCGGCGCATTGGCCTCGCCGCCGAGCAAGCCATAGGCATTGG
>JAYTTW010000108.1:0-2117 GCA_043744855.1 Hyphomicrobiales bacterium | reverse complement strand
GGATGGCGGCGCACGCCGCCATCCGCCGTTCACGCGTCAGGCTCGAGCCGGTAGCCGGCGCCTTGCCGCCTTGGCGCGTAACAAATGTGCGCTGAAGTCGTCGGTCACGGCTGGCTCGAACATTTTGACCTGCGGGTTGCGCGCCGCCCCGGGGGTCAAGATCGACGACCCCGGCGACTTATTGCGAGCGCAGGGGAGGCCGGCAGCAGCCCGTCAGAGAATGCGATACCTTCAAAATCGCCGATTTTCTTGATGATCGCGCCCGCACTTCAGTCCGCCAAAAATACCCCCCAACGCAGGCATTTCGAGGAACATTCCGAAGTGTTCCACTAAACGATCCTTAATGAAAGGGGGCTATTCAAGGTCTTGCCGGCATTTATTCGCAGACGGCAAGCCGGAATTTGCAGGCGGATATATTGAAGTTTCCCAGGCTTGATCGGGCTTCCGTGCTTACCGGCCTGCTGCTGATCACCTCGGCAGCGGTCATCACGGCGACGTTGCTGCAATTGCGTGACGATGCGCTGGAGCGGGCGCGGGCCGATGTCGGTAACGTCGCGACGGTGCTGGCCAATCAAACGCAATTTGCTACCCAGTCCGTCGACATCGTCCTCGAGGATTTGCAGGCCGAAACGCGGCGCGGGAAAATCGCCTCGGCGGAGGAATTTCGCCGCGTCATGGCGGACCGGCGCGCGCACGAGTTTCTGAGCCAGCGATTGACCCGGCTGCCGCAGGTCGAAGCGATCCTGATGATCGACGCGCAGGGAAGCGTGATCGCGTCGACGCGTTCGTGGCCGGCACAACCGCTCTCCTTGATAGACAGCGAGCATTTCACGAGTGCGCGCGCCAGCCGGAACCTGAAATTGTTCATTGGGGAGCCAACGTTCAGCCGCGTGACCGGAAGCTGGACAATGTATTTCTCCCGCCGCATTGAAAGCGCCGACGGGGAGTTTTTAGGTGTCGCTGTCGTTGCTGCACAACCCTCGGCTTTCCTGAAGCTTTCCGACGCCATAACCGGCATTCCCGGGGCATCGTCGATGTTCCTGCGTCGCGACGGGGTGGTATTTCTGCGCCATCCTGATCGCGTCGAGCGGGCTGGCGCCAAATTACCGTCAACGCTTGGATGGTATGATGTGGTTGCGCACGGCGGCGGCTTTTACCGCTCCGAGGGCGTTTTCGACAGCGAGGCGCGGCATGTGGCGGTGCGTCTCATCGATCCGTATCCGCTGGTCATCAACGTGGCGATTTCGGAGACTGTGGCGCTGAGCGTCTGGCGGACCCGCGCCATGGTGATTTTGATGGTCAGCAGCGTTTTGGGGCTGGCGATGGCGATGTTGATGGGGACGTTGCTCGCCCGCCATCGACAGGTTGTCGAGAGTGGTGAAAAGTTACGCGAAAATGAATTCCAGTTGCAGCGCCAGTCCGACCAGCTGCGCGTCGCCAATACGCGATTTGACGCCGCCATCGAACATATGTCGCAGGGATTGGCGATGTTCGACGCCAACAACCGTCTGGTCATCCACAATCATCGCTATGCGTCTCTCTACGGGCTCAACTCGGCGGAATTGACGCCGGGCACCCCGCTGGCGGAAGTCATTCGCCTGCGGCTTGCGGCGGGCTGCTACAGCAACGGGGAATCGCCGGGCGAATATTTCCTCAAGCGGACGCGCCCGCCGAGCGCCAAGACCACGGAAATTGACCATCTCACCGGTGGGCAGTTTGTGCTGGTGACGCGTCAACTCATGCAAGGCGGCGGGTGGGTGTCGACCCACGAAGACGTGACCGAGCGGCAGACTGCGGTCGCGCAAATCGCTCATATGGCGCACCACGATGCGCTCACCGGGCTGGTCAATCGCGCCATGTTCCATGACCGGTTGGCCGATGTGATGGCTTTGCAAAACGCCGGCAGTGCAGCTGTCCTGCTGGTCGATCTCGACGAATTCAAGGAAGTAAACGACACCTATGGCCATGCGGTCGGCGACGCGCTGCTGAAGCTGGTTTCGGCGCGTCTGGTCGAGACCGTCGGGCAGCATGATGTGGTGGCGCGGCTGGGCGGCGATGAGTTCGCCATCATTTGCCGTTTCGACAAGCACGATTATGGGGCGGCGATGACCTTGGCC
>JAYTTW010000107.1:0-2135 GCA_043744855.1 Hyphomicrobiales bacterium | reverse complement strand
GGTCCAATCGAGGAGGCTGTCATCGACAGGCCGCGATACCCCATGGCGACCAGCGCCATCGCCTCGAGTGGGCGGCCGCCAATTTCGCCACAGAGCGTGACTGGCTTGCTGGCCTGCGCGCACTTGTCGGCGATGAATTTCAAGGCCCGCAGCATCGGCGCGGAGAGCGGATCGAAGCGCTTGGCGACACGCTTGTTGTCGCGGTCGGCGGCGGTCAGGTATTGCAGCAGATCATTCGATCCGACCGAGAGGAAATCAACGCGCTGCATGACCTCGTCGAGTTGCCACAGCAACGAGGGCACCTCGACCATAATGCCGATTTTGAGATCGAGCGGCGCTCCGTAGCCTTGCGCCGCCATGACTTCAAGCTCGCGAACGACGAGGCTCCGGGCGGCGTCGATCTCGGATGTTTCGGCGACCATCGGAAACATTATGCGCAGGCGGCGCCCGGCGCCGGCGCGCAGCATGGCGCGCAATTGCAGGCGCAGAAGCGCCGGCCGATCCAGTCCAATTCGAATGGCGCGCCAGCCAAGCGCCGGATTTTCCTCTTCGAAAGAACGCATGTACGGCAGGATCTTGTCGCCGCCAATATCAAGGGTGCGGAAGGTCACGGGATGCTCGCCTGAAGCGTCAAGCACCGCCTGATAAAGCGCGACCTGCTCGCGGACGCGAGGAAACCGCGGCGCCACCATAAACTGCAATTCGGTGCGGAAAAGGCCGATGCCGTCGGCGCCGGTGGCCTCGAGATGCGGCAGATCGAGCAGCAGGCCGGCGTTCATGTGCAGGTCGATCTTGACGCCATCAAGGGTGAGCGCCAGCTTGTCGCGCAGCGTTTGATACTGTTCTTGGCGGCGGGCGCGCAGGCGGGCTTTTTCGGCATACGCGGTCTCAACGTCGGCCGGCGGGCGCAAATGCGCTTCGCCGGTCCCGCCGTCGATGATGATCGGGTCGCCATCCTCGACCAGAGAGGTGATGTTTGCGATATCGCCGACTGCGGGTATGCCGATGGCGCGCGCGATGATGGCCACGTGGCTCGACGCGCCGCCTTCCTCGAGCACCAGACCGCGCAATTTCTTGCGGTCGTAATCGAGCAACGCCGCAGCGCCCATGGTGCGCGCAACCAGAATGGCGTTGTCGGGCAAATCCGCGTTGGCGGTGACGAGCGGATCGCCGGTCAATTGATGCAAGACGCGATTTGCGAGTTCGTCGAGGTCGTGCAGCCGCTCGCGCATATAGGGGTCGGTAGAGCGCAGCAGGCGGGCGCGTGCGTCATTCTGCACCCGCTCAACCGCGGCCTCTGCGGTGAGGCCGGTGCGAATGGCCTCGCGCAGGCGACGCAGCCAGCCGGCGTCATGGGCGATCATGCGAAACGCCTCCAGCACCTCGCGATGTTCGCCCTGGGGTTCATCGTCGCCGCGACGGATAAGTTCGTCGACGGAAACGCGAACTTTCACCACCGCCTCCTCAAGCCGAGCGGTTTCCTCGACGAGATCCTCGGCGACGTATTGCTTGATGACGACGCGCGGCCGTTGCAACACGACGTGGCCGAGGCCAACGCCGTCCGACACGGGCGAGCCGGTCAGCGCAATGGCGCCGCGCGAGGCAATGTTGTCGCCCGGGCGCACCAGCGATTGAAGTTCGCCGGGGACCATCATTTCAGCAAGCAACATTGCGGTCGTCTGGAGAACCTCGATTTCCTCTTCGGAATAGGTGCGGCGCACGCGGTTCTGCACGACGAGAACGCCAAGCGTGTTGCCGCCCCGCAGAATCGGCACGCCGAGGAATGAGTTGTAAATCTCCTCGCCGGTTTCCGGCTTGTAGGAGAACGACGGGTGAGCCTGAGCGTCCGACAGCGCCAACGCTTCGGCGCTTTCGGCGATAAGGCCAACAAGGCCCTCGCCGGAACGCATGGTGGTCAAATGGACGGCTTCGCGATTGAGGCCCTCGGTGGCGAACAGTTCAAGCCGGCCATCGGAGCGCAGGACATAGACCGAACACACCTCGGCGACCATGTTGGCGGCGATGTGGGTTACGATCCTGTCCAGTCGTGTTTGCGTATTGAGCGGCTCCGCCATCGCCTCGCGGAGCCGGCGCATCAGCAATCGCGGTCCGGCGGGTGTGCCACGCATGGACTC
>JAYTTW010000106.1:0-8271 GCA_043744855.1 Hyphomicrobiales bacterium | reverse complement strand
TCGGTCATTACACGGTCAGCCTGTCGGCGCGCACGCTGGTCTACAAAGGGATGTTCCTCTCCTACCAGGTGAAGAAGTACTACAAGGACCTGTCGGAGCCCGCGTTCGCCTCCGCGCTGGCGCTCGTCCACCAGCGCTTCTCGACCAACACGTTCCCCTCCTGGAAGCTCGCGCATCCCTACCGGATGGTCGCCCACAACGGCGAGATCAACACGCTGCGCGGCAACGTCAACTGGATGGCGGCGCGGCAGGCGTCGGTATCGAGCGAGAAGTTCGGCAACGACATTTCGAAGCTGTGGCCGATTTCCTACGAAGGCCAGTCGGACACGGCGTGCTTCGACAACGCACTCGAATTTCTTGTGCAGGGCGGCTACTCGCTGGCGCACGCGATGATGATGCTGATCCCCGAAGCGTGGACCGGCAATCCGCTGATGGACGACAAGCGCCGTGCCTTCTACGAATATCATGCGGCGCTGATGGAACCGTGGGACGGACCGGCTGCGGTGGCGTTCACCGATGGTCGCCAGATCGGTGCGACACTGGATCGCAACGGCTTGCGCCCGGCCCGCTATGTCATCACCGACGACGGTCTCGTCGTCATGGCGTCGGAAGTAGGCGTCCTGCCGATACCGCAGGAAAAGATCATCAGCAAATGGCGTTTGCAGCCCGGCAAGATGCTGCTGATTGATCTCGAAGAGCATCGCATCATCAGCGATGGCGAGACAAAGAGCGCGCTGTCGTCGGCGCATCCCTACGCGCAGTGGCTGGAACGCACGCAGATTGTGCTGGAGGATTTGAAGCCCGTCGAGGCGCGCGCGACGCGCACCGATGTGTCCTTGCTCGATCGGCAGCAGGCCTTCGGATACACCCAGGAAGACCTCGCCATTCTGCTCGCGCCGATGGCCGTCACCGGCGAGGAAGCGACGGGGTCGATGGGTACCGACACGCCGATCTCGGCGCTGTCCGACAAGTCGAAGCTTCTCTACACGTACTTCAAGCAGAACTTCGCGCAGGTGACCAACCCGCCGATCGATCCGATCCGCGAACAGATCGTCATGAGCCTGGTGTCGTTCATTGGCCCGCGTCCCAACATTTTTGATCGCGACGACAACGCCAAACGCAAGCGTCTGGAAGTTCGCCAACCCGTGTTGACCAACGAGGATCTCGAAAAGATCCGCAACATCGGCATGCTCGAAGAAAGTTTCGACACGCGCACGCTCGACATCACCTATGCCGCCGAACACGGCGCGCAGGCGATGCCGAACATGCTGCAGCGTCTGTGCGAACGGGCGGAAGACGCGGTGCGCGGACGCTACAACATCATCATCCTGTCGGACCGGATGATGGGGCCGGATCGCGTGCCGATTCCGGCCTTGCTGGCGACGGCGGCCGTGCATCATCACCTCATCCGCAAAGGTTTGCGCACCTCCGCCGGCCTCGTCGTCGAGACGGGCGAAGCGCGCGAGGTGCACCACTTCGCTTGTCTTGCCGGTTACGGCGCGGAAGCCATCAATCCCTATCTGGCGTTCGAGACGCTGGCCTCGATGGCGTCAGAGTTTCCCGAGGAGGTTGACGAATACGAAGTGGTCAAGCGGTTCATCAAATCGGTCGACAAGGGCCTGCTCAAGGTCATGTCGAAGATGGGCATCTCGACGTATCAGTCGTATTGCGGCGCGCAGATTTTCGACGCCATCGGGCTCAACAGCGCGTTCGTTGCGAAGTATTTCACCGGCACGGCGACAACCATAGAAGGCGTCGGGGTTGACGAGATCGCGCGCGAGACGGTGAGCCGGCACCGCGACGCCTTCGGCGATGCGCCGATGTACCGCTCCATGCTCGATGTCGGCGGCGATTACGCCTACCGCATTCGCGGCGAGGCGCATGCATGGTCGGCGCAATCGGTGTCGTTGCTGCAGCACGCGGTGCGCGGCTCCGGCGGCGACGCGCAACAGCAGTACCGCGCCTATGCGAAACTGCTGAATGAGCAGGAAGAACAATATCTGACCATCCGTGGGCTTTTCCGGCTGCGCGCCGCGCACGAGGATGGCCGGACGCCCGTGCCGCTTGAAGAAGTTGAGACGGCGGTTGAACTGGTCAAGCGGTTCTCGACGGGCGCCATGTCCTATGGGTCGATCTCGCGCGAGGCGCACACGACGCTGGCGATTGCGATGAACCGCATTGGCGGCAAATCGAACACCGGCGAGGGCGGCGAGGAATCAGACCGCTACAAGCGCATGGCGAATGGCGATTCCATGCGCTCCGCCATCAAGCAGGTGGCCTCAGGCCGCTTCGGCGTGACGACAGAATATCTGGTCAATTCCGACATGATGCAGATCAAGATGGCGCAGGGCGCGAAGCCCGGCGAGGGCGGCCAGTTGCCGGGCCACAAGGTCGACGCTGTCATCGCCAAGGTGCGCCATTCGACGCAGGGCGTCGGCCTGATTTCGCCGCCGCCGCATCATGATATTTATTCCATCGAGGATCTGGCGCAGCTCATCTACGATTTGAAGAACGTCAATCCGAAGGCGCTGGTGTCGGTGAAGCTGGTCTCGGAAGTTGGCGTCGGCACGGTCGCCGCCGGCGTCTCCAAAGGCCGCGCCGATCACGTGACGATTTCGGGTTTTGAAGGCGGCACCGGCGCGTCGCCGTTGACCTCGATCAAGCACGCGGGTTCGCCGTGGGAGATCGGGCTTTCGGAAACCCATCAGACGCTCGTCGCCAACCGCTTGCGCACGCGCATTACGGTGCAGGTCGACGGCGGCTTGCGCACCGGGCGCGACGTCATTGTCGGCGCGCTGCTGGGCGCGGACGAGTTTGGTTTCGCCACGGCGCCGTTAATCGCCGCAGGCTGCATCATGATGCGCAAGTGTCATCTCAATACGTGTCCGGTCGGCGTTGCGACGCAGGACCCGGTGCTGCGCAAGCGCTTCGTCGGCCAGCCCGAGCATGTCATCAATTTTTTCTTCTTCGTCGCCGAAGAAGTGCGCGAAATCATGGCGTCGATGGGCTACCGCCGTTTCGACGAAATGATCGGCCAAATGCAGATGCTCGACAAGGTGGCGGTGGTCGACCACTGGAAGGCGAAGGGGCTGGATTTCTCCAGGCTGTTCCACAAGCCGACTGCGGTGGGGGGCGACACGTTGTTCCGCTCGGTCAAGCAGGACCACGGGCTCGAAAAGGCGATGGACAACCGGCTCATTGCCGAGGCGAAAGCCGGGCTCGACCAACAAACGCCGGTGCGTATCGAGGCCACCATCAACAACACCAACCGCGCGACGGGCGCGATGCTGTCGGGCGAGGTGGCGCGCCGTTACGGACACAAAGGGCTTGCGGACGACACCATTCACGTCAAGCTCAACGGCACCGCCGGGCAAAGCTTCGGCGCGTGGCTGGCGCACGGCGTAACGCTCGAACTCGAGGGCGAGGCGAACGACTACGTCGGCAAGGGTCTGTCGGGTGGTCGCATCATCGTCTATCCCGCGAAGTCGGCGACGCAGATCGTCGCGCACGAAGCCATCATCGCCGGCAACACTGTGCTGTATGGCGCCATCGCCGGCGAATGTTATCTGAGCGGCGTCGTCGGCGAACGTTTTGCCGTGCGCAACTCCGGCGCCATCGCGGTTGTCGAAGGCGCCGGGGACCACGGTTGCGAATACATGACAGGCGGCGTGGTTGTCGTCATCGGCGACACCGGTCGCAACTTTGCGGCGGGCATGTCGGGCGGCATCGCTTATGTCTACGACGAAGCCGGCACCTTCGCTGAGCGCTGCAATCTGGCGATGGTCGAACTTGAATCCGTCGAGGAGGAAGAGGCGCTCAACGTTAGCCGCTTCCATCAAGGCGGCGACTTGCAGGTGCACGGGCGCGTCGATGTGATGAAGGACATGACGCGCTTTGATGCGGAACGTCTGCACCAGCTCATTTCCAATCACCTGCGCTACACAGGCTCGGCGCGGGCGAAGGAAATTCTGGACACCTGGGATGTCGCCAAGACAAAGTTCCGCAAGGTGATGCCGGTTGAATACCGCCGGGCCCTCGCCGAACTCGAAGCGCAGCACGGTGGCCGCGCCATGGCGCCAGCGGGGGAGTGAGCCGGTTCCCTCGTTGAGGGCCTGGCCTGCGAATGGCGCGCGAGAGCATCGCCGCAGCGCATGACTCGCTTGGCAACCTTCACATTGCCCTGGCGCGCAAAATTTTAGCATGCAACTTGCATTGTATCCGGAAAACGGCTTTTTAGCTGCTTCATCGAGAGTTCAAAATCAAATCATGGGCAAGGTTACAGGGTTCCTTGAAATCGACAGGCAGGATCGCAAGTATGCGCCGGCCTCCGACCGCATTCGCCATTATCGCGAGTTCGTGCTGCCACTCAGCGAGCAGACGACGAAAGACCAGGCGGCGCGTTGCATGGATTGCGGGATACCGTTTTGTCATACCGGCTGCCCTGTCAATAACCAGATCCCCGACTGGAACGATCTTGTCTACAAGGGCGATTGGCAGGAAGCGCTGCGCAACCTGCATTCGACGAACAATTTTCCCGAGGTCACCGGGCGCATTTGTCCGGCGCCGTGCGAAGCCTCGTGTACGCTCAATCTCCCCGACACGCCGGTGACCATCAAATCCATTGAATGCGCGATTGTCGATCGCGGCTGGAAGGAGGGCTGGATCAAGCCAGAGCCGCAGAAATCGAAGTCGGGCAAGCGCGTGGCGATTGTCGGCTCCGGCCCGGCGGGACTGGCGTGCGCCCAGCAACTCGCCCGCGCCGGCCATGACGTTCACGTTTTTGAAAAGCAGGCGAGGCCGGGCGGCTTGTTGCGTTACGGCATTCCGGATTTCAAGATGGAAAAGCAGTACATTGACCGGCGCATCGGCCAGATGAGCGTTGAAGGCGTGACGTTCCATTGCAATGTCAACGTCGGCGTTGACATGCCAATCGATACGCTGCTGGCGGACTACGACGCGGTGGCGCTGGCGGGCGGCGCGGAAAAGCCGCGCGATCTGCCAATTCCCGGACGCGATCTTTCGGGCGTGCATTACGCCATGGATTTTCTGCCGCAGCAGAACCGTCGCATCAGCGGCGAACCGCTGACGACCAATGAGCCGATCCTGGCTGCCGGCAAGCACGTCATTGTTATCGGCGGCGGCGATACGGGCTCCGATTGCATCGGCACCTCGGTGCGCCAAGGCGCGTTGTCGGTGACGCAACTGGAAATCATGGCGAAGCCGCCGGAAAAGGAAAACAAGCTGCTGACGTGGCCGGACTGGCCGCTGAAAATGCGCACGTCGTCGAGCCACGAAGAGGGCGCGGAGCGCGATTTTGCGGTCAATTCAGTGAAGTTTGTCGGCGAGGACGGCGCCGTGAAGGCGATTGAGTGTGTGCGCGTCGATGCAAATTTTCAGGCCATCGACGGCACGCAGTTCGAGTTGAAGGCCGATCTGGTTTTGCTGGCAATGGGCTTTGTTTCGCCGCTGTATGAAGGACTGATCCAAAACTCTGGCGTCAAACTCGACGGACGCGGCAACGTCGAGGCGAACCAGGTCGCCTACAAAACATCCGTTGAAAAGCTGTACGCTTGCGGCGACATGCGGCGTGGCCAGTCCCTAGTCGTGTGGGCGATCCGCGAAGGGCGCCAGTGCGCGCATTCCATCGACAAAACGCTGATGGGCGCAAGCCTGTTGCCGCGCTGAGCGAACCGACCGATGGGCTAGATTACCACCACATTCGCGCCCTTCGGCACGCGCTGGTAGAGGTCGATCACGTCAGCATTGAGCATGCGGATGCAGCCCGAAGACACAGCGCGACCGATGGTGTTGGGCTCGTTGGTGCCATGGATGCGAAACAGCGTGTCCTTGGCGCCCTTGAACAGATAAAGCGCGCGTGCGCCGAGCGGATTGTCGAGGCCGCCTTCCATGTGCTCGGGCAGGTCGGGCCGCCGCAGGATCATTTCTTTCGGCGGCGTCCAGCCGGGCCAGACAGCCTTGCGGCCGATGCGCGCCGCGCCCTTCCATTCAAAACCCTGGCGTCCGACGCCGATGCCGTATTCCATGGCCTGACCGCCACCCAGCGACAGGTAGAGTTTGCGCACGCGGGTGTTGACCGTGAGGGTGCCTGCCGCCTGCCGCGTGGGGTCGGCGATCACCCGGCCGGTGACGCGGCTGGTATCGACTTCGTCGTCGTAATTCATGCCGCTCGAATAGGCGGGGTCCGCGTCAGACGGCAACGAGGCGATGGCGTTGCGGGACCCGCGTCGCGGCCGGTCCCGCAGCTGCGGCTCCGAATAGAGATCATAGCTGTTGTCGATATCTGCGTAGGGCTCGCGTGAGTAGGGGTCCCTTGCGTAGGGGCCACGCGGCGCGGCAGTCCGGGCGCCAGGTAACGCAAGCGGGCGCGGCAGCGCGCGCCCGCGCGGGCGCGGCGGCAACGTATCGTCCTCGTCATAGAGGGGCACAAATCGCTGACCGCCTTGGGCGGAATATGGCGGTATGGGCAGCGGCTGATAGCCGGGCGAATAATACTGCGCCTGCGCGACGCGGATGTCGGCAACGACGCCCGGCAAAGTCAGCACGCATACAACGGTCAGCGCCCTCAACAGCATTTTCGACACCTCAAAATTTGCACTGGCCACAATCTCTACAGCAATCGCGGCAAAACGGTGGAGGCGCAGGGAAATTCCGCAAGGCCCCGACGCGATGCCCCGACGCAATGCCTCGACGTGGTCGCGGTTCGCACCTGCGATTACGGACGCGGCCAGGTAAAATCGTCGGCACGGCCGGGACGCGCGGGCAACGGTTGGCCCTGTACGATGACGCGATCAAGCAACGCCTGCGCCGGACCACCGGGACTGCCGGGCGCTGCAGCCGACGCCAGCTGACCGCCGGGCGAAAGTGCCGGGGATGTCAGGGCGACGATGGCGCCTTCGGCGGGTTTCACCGGGATGAGAATTTGCGGCGCGGCGGGCGGCAGCGGCAACCGGACCAACCCGTCGGCAGGGGCTGGTGGAAAGCGGACCGCCTCACTTGGCGACGCCGTCGATGGCCGCGCCGCGATGACCGCATTCGCCGCATCGAGCGGCTCAACTTTGGGACGCTGCACGGAAAGGGCGCCACGCACGTCCGATTCCAGAAAGTAGGCAAGCTTGCGCGCGCCCGGCCGGGTGAAATGAACGCCATCGGCGGAACGCAGTTTCTGGTACTGACCGTTCACGTCGGGACCGTAGGCGGCGTATTGTCCGCGATCATCCTGGAAAGCTTCCCAAGTGTCGACAAACACCGCCCCGGCTTTGACGGCGCGCTGCTTGTAAATTTCGTTGATTGCGGCCATGTCGGCTGAAAAGCGTTCGCTTTTCATGATTGGCAGGCCGACCCAGATGAGCGGAATTTTTCTGTCCGAAAACATCTGCGCGATGGCTTCGACGCGATCGCCGTAGGCCTCGGTCCAGCGGGTCGAGCGCAGGTCAGCCGAGCCGCTGGCGTCGCGCAGTTGCTGCCGGTCATTGCTACCCAAAATCATGACGGCGAGGTTGGGTTTGTCGGGGGCGTTCGCCACCTCGCGCGCGCCTTTGACCCAATCGAAATAGTCGTCGCGCACGAGACCAGTGTTCTCGCGGGCCTTGCGCACAACGGCGACCTCCGGCTTGTCGGCGAAAGCTTCGGCAAGGCCCTGGAACAGCAGAACACCTAGGGAATCACCCATGACGGCGATGCTGAATGTCGGTTCGACACGATGTTCCGCTGGGGCTGGCACGGCCGCTTGCGATGGCGCAGTGTTGCCTGGTTGCGCGCCGTCCGCGACATCGGGCAGCGGCGCATTGGGGATCGGGGCGGGCGTCGCGGGGTCGGACGGCGTTGGCGTCGCGTCGCGGCGCCGGGCTGGCGTGGCCAGACTTGGACGCACGCGCGTGCGAACCGGCGCGGCGTGCGGGTTCATGCGTATGGGGCGCTGTCGCACGCGGGCGACCGGCGCGACCGCTTCGCGGGCGGCCTGCATCCTCGCCCGGTCGGCGCGAAAAAACGCCGCCGCAGATTCATCCTGGGCGTCGACCGAGGGTCCGCCCGTGGCGAATACCAGCAAGCTGGCGCAGACAAGTCTCGCCGCCGTGGCCAAACGTGAGCTGGCGCTCTTCATGCCGGAACTTTAGCGCATTTCCAGGCGGCAGCCAATCCTTTGCCAGGTGAGGTCAGGGCCACGAACTTAAGTTAACGGCGATTAACGGATTGTGTTTTGCGTGATTCAGTGTGGCGGTTTGATTCGGAGCGCCGCCATGAGCCTTGCCT
>JAYTTW010000105.1:0-30052 GCA_043744855.1 Hyphomicrobiales bacterium | reverse complement strand
AGGATTCAATCCGCCTGCGCCGCAAGACCGCAGGATGGGACGACGACTATCTCGCCAGCCTCATCGCAGCGTGATCGCCTTCACCCGATTCCCCTGCTTGGCAAGCTGCAGGTTCTGCATGGCCCAACGCGGCTGCCGGATCAAGATTGCTGCGGTTTTATAGTTCCATCGACCGCAACGGGATTCATGCGGCTGGCGTGTACGCTTCGCCCAAATGGCCAATGCGTGACCCCCGAAGCGTAGAGCGCCCACCACACCAGGACCGGCTGAAACGCCAGGCGCGGCACGTGATAGGCCCACCCAAGCCCGCCGCCGCCACCAAGGTCGATCACGGCGTGCTTGATGTTGGCCGGGAAAACGCACACCGCGTAGACCGCCAGCGCCCACCCTGCGGCCTTGCGCGTCGGCGGATACAGCAGCCCCAGCGCGCCGACGATTTCGCAGCATCCCGTGGCGAAAATCACCGCGCGTGGCATCGGAACGAAGTCCGGCATAATGAGCAACATCGGATCGGGCTTCAACAGATGGAAGGCGCCGCCGATCAAGTAGAAGGTCGAGAGAAGGATGAGCATGCAGGATATACGCTGGCGCCGCCCGCCAGGTTCAAACCTTTCAGGTTTTCTGCCGCGGGCGCTTATTTGGCGTGTGCCGGAAGCCTTAAGTCAGACGCCGAAAATCGACCAGCCCGTGCGCCGCACCAGCGCTTCCAGCGCCATTCGACCGACATGCGAGTTGCCTGCAGGGTCCAGTCCCGGCGACCACACGGCGATGGACGCCTTGCCCGGCGCAATCGCCAGAATGCCGCCACCGACGCCACTTTTGCCCGGCAATCCCACACGATAGGCGAACTCGCCCGACCCGTCATAATGGCCACAGGTCAGCATCACCGCATTGATGCGCCGCGCCCGCTCCGCCGCCACTACTTGATAGCCGGTGGCGGGATTGCGTCCGGAATGCGCCAGAAAGCGCCCGGCCATTGCCAGTTGCCGGCACGACATGGCTAGGGAACATTGATGGAAATAGACGCCGAGCACATGGTCAACCGGATTTTCGAGCACGCCGAACGACTTCATGTAATTGGCGAGCGCGTAATTGCGGAAGCCGGTGCGCTGCTCCGAGGCGGCCACCGCCTCGTCAAAGCCGATGCTGTCGTCTTCGGCGAGAAACCGCAGGAAGCGCAGAATTTCCCCAAGCGCGGCTTTCGGTGCGTGGCCAGAAAGAATGGCGTCCGATACGGCGATGGCGCCCGCATTGATAAACGGATTGCGCGGCTTTCCGCGCTCATTTTCAAGCTGCACGATGGAGTTGAAGGGACTGCCTGAAGGCTCCCGCCCCACGCGACGCCACAAACGCTCGCCGAATTTTCCGAGCGCCAGCGTTAGCGTGAACACCTTCGAAATGCTCTGGATCGAAAACCGCACGTCGCAGTCGCCTGCTGACGCGGCATTGCCATTGGCTTCGACAACCGCGATGCCAAAATGCGCCGCATCAACGCGCGCCAGCTCCGGAATATACGTCGCCACCACGCCCCGCTCGCTGACATCGCGCATTTCTGCGGCGATCTCGGCGAGCATGGCGGCGAGCGGCGTAGCGTCGGAAGGCGTGGCGGGATTGGTCATGACCCTGTTTATACCAAGGCTGATTGGGTTGGTGGAGACCGGCGCAAAAATTTGTGGCTTTCGCGCGCCGCAACAATCCCTGCGTCAGCGTCAACAAAGCTCGCCTCACCGTTTGACGCTTGCGCGACGCACGCCACGCACGCAAACATGCGAGCCAACGCGGCACCCTCGGCCGCACCTCGGAAGTGCATGGCAATGCCGGTCAAAAATGACGCAAGAACGCCGCTTTCCTCGCGAATTCCGCTGGCCGACATGGTTGCAGGCCTGTCCGTCGCCGGCCTCCTGTCGGCAGAGGCGGTCGCCTACTCGAGCATCGCCGGGCTGACGCCGGAGCATGCGATCTTCGCCGCCGTGACCGGCCTCGTTGTTTATGCGCTCTACGGACGCAGTCCTTTCGCCATCGTTTCCCCGACCTCGTCATCCGCCGCGATCCTCGCCGCCGCAATCGCCACCCTTCCCGTCGCCGACGCCAGCCAGAAGGTCGAACTGGCTTACGCGCTGGTGCTTTGCACGGGCCTTATTTTTCTTGTCGCCGGCGTGGTCCGGCTGGGCGCCATCGCCAACTTCATTTCGCGCCCGGTCCTGCACGGTTTCGCCTTCGGTCTGGCGGTAACCATCGTCATCAAACAGTTGCCCGCCATCGCTGGCGTGGCGGCGAAAGGCGATGTTTTCCAGGTGATCGCTGGCCTCGCCAGCCAGGCAACACATTGGCGTGCCGCGCCGCTCATCATCGGCGGGGCGTCGCTTGTTGTGCTGTTTGCGCTGAAGCGCTTTCCCGCTTTGCCGGGAGCCTTCGTCGTGTTGGCGCTCGCCATTGCCGCAGCGGTGGCCGGCAATTTGTGCAGCGGCTCGCTGGCTTGCGTCGGCCCGATCAACACAACGCCGCAACTGCCTGGCATCCCCACCCTGACCTTGGAAACGTGGAGCCGCATCGCGCAGCTCGCCGGGCCGCTGGCGCTGATTGTCTACGCAGAATCATGGGGCTCGATGCGCACCTACGCGTTGCGCCACAACGAAACACTCGACGCCGATCACGAGTTGCGCGCCCTCGGCCTGGCCAACCTCGCGGCGGGCCTGTTGCGCGGCATGCCGGTCGGCGCCGGCTTTTCCGCCACCTCCGCCAACGAGGCGGCGGGTGCGCAATCGCGGCTGTCGGGGTTCGCGGCGGCGCTGGCGATCGTCGCATTGATGTTTGTCGGCGTGCGCTTTATCGCACAGCTCCCCGAGGCGACGCTGGCGGCTGTGGTCATATCGGCGCTCGCCCATGCGCTCGATCCGCGTCCCCTGCTGCGCCTATGGCGGCTCGGCCGCGACCAGTATGTCGCAACCGCGACGGCGGCGAGCGTTCTGGCCTTCGGCGTACTGAATGGAATGCTCATCGCCATCGCGCTGTCGCTGATCGCCGTATTACAGCGTTTTTCCAGGCCACAGATCATGCAGCTCGGTTGTCTCGCCGGCAGCCGCGACTTCGTTGACGTGGCGCGCCATCCCGAGGCGGTGAGCGAGGCAGGCATCGCTATCTTTCGGCCGGCCGAACCGATTTTCTTCGCCAACTGCGAACGCATTTTTCATGCAATCGAAATGCGCCTCGCAACCCTCAGCCCGGCCCCAACCCTCAGCCCGGTCTATTGCGTCATCGTCAGCCTTGAAATGAGCAGCGATCTTGACAGCACCTCGGCGGAAGCCCTGAGCGAATTCGCGGCGCGGCTGGCGCGCGATGGCAAAACGCTGATGTTCGCCCGCGTCAAGGACGCCATCCGCGATCTGCTGATCCGCGCCGGCGACATCGAGCTTGCCTCTTCCGAGCGTAGCTATTTCAGCGTCGCTGACGCGCACGACGCCGCCATGGCGGTGCTGCGAAGGCATGGCGGTGCTGCGAAGGCAGACTGAAACAGCTAGCGCCGCACCCCCGGCTCCGCCGCGTCGACAATCCGCAGTTGCACCCGTTCCCCACCACCCCAGCGATCGACGCTGAGCGTGCCGGCCAGATGCATCGCCTCGCCCTTGCGTGCGAGCAACGCCTGCCCCAGCGGTCCATCCGCCGCGCGGAAGGCGATGGCATTGAGATGGGCGCCGTCGCCGGCACGAACCCGCACCCGCACGTGGCCAGCCCCGACGGTGGCGACATCGACAAGCCGGTGATCGGGGAAAGCAAAAACCGGCTCCGGGTTTCCCGCTCCAAACGGTCCCGCCAGCGCGAAGGCCTCGACCAGTCCGGGGACCGCGCCAGCAGCCGTCAGCGCCGCATCAATCGCCAGCGCATCGTTGGCCCTCGCCCGTTCCACCGCATCGCCAAGACGCTCTTCGAGAAACGCCCGGAAGTCGCCGAGGCGCGCCCGCTCGAGGGTGACGCCGGCGGCCATCGCATGTCCGCCCCCCTTTAGCAAAATGCCGGCCTCGACCGCCGCGCGAACCACGCGACCGAGGTCAATTCCGGCAATGGAGCGGCCAGAGCCGACGCCTGTTTTACCATTGAAAGCAATGGCAAAGGCGGGCCGTTTGAAGCGTTCTTTGAGGCGCGCGGCCACGAGCCCGACGACGCCCGGGTGCCAGCCCTCGCGCGCCGTCACGACAGCCGCGCCCTGCTCGCTCAGCCCCAGGCTGGCCAGCGCTTCGGCCTGCGCCTCCTCAACCGAGGCGATCTCAATCGACTGCCGCTCGCGATTGAGCCGATCCAGTTCGGCGGCGATCCGCGCGGCTTCGACCGCGTCGTCGAGCAGCAACAACTTGGCGCCCATCGCGGCATCGCCGATCCGCCCGCCGGCGTTGATGCGCGGGCCGATGAGGAAGCCCAGATGGTAGGCCGAGGGCGTCCCCTTGGCCCCCGATACGTCAAACAACGCGGTCAATCCCGGTCGCCGTCGCTCCCGCATCGCCTCCAGACCGCGTGCGACGAAGGCGCGGTTCAAGCCCGTCAGCGGCACCACGTCGGCGACGGTGGCCAGCGCCACGAGGTCCAGCCACGCCATCAAATCGACACGTGGCGCGGTTCCGCGCGACCGCAACTCGCGGTTGAGAGCGACCAGCGTCATGAACACAACGCCGGCGGCGCAGAGATAGCCCAGCCCTGACAAATCATCCTGCCGGTTGGGATTGACGATGGCGTGCGCTGCGGGAAGATCGACTGGCGCCTGATGATGATCGAGCACCAGGCACGTCATGCCAAGCCGCGTCGCCTCGGCGATCGGCTCGAAACTGAGGGTTCCGCAATCGACGGTTACCAGCACGCTTGCGCCTTGCTGCCGCAGCGCCCGGATCGCCTCGATGTTCGGCCCGTAACCTTCAAATATCCGGTCGGGGATGTGCAGCACGAACGGCGTGTCGCAGGCGGCAAGAAAACCGCCGAGCAGCGCGGCGGCGCAGGCGCCGTCGACATCGTAGTCGCCGAAGATCGCCACGGTTTCCCGGCGCCCAATGGCGTCGGCAAGACGCGTCACAGCGGCGTCCATGCCTTGCAGGGTCGATGGATCGGGCATCAGGTCGCGCAACGTTGGCGCCAGATAGGCGGCGGCATCTTGCGGGGCGACGCCGCGCGCCGCCAGCACGCGGGAGAGAATATCAGGATAGCCCCAGAGTTGTGTCAGCGCCTGGGCGCGGCCCTGCGCTTCGAGATCGAGAGCATCCCGCCAGGCGCGTCCCAGCACAGACTTGTCAACATTCAGAAAGTTGCGCGGGTTCGCCATGCCTGGTATCCGCCATCGGAAGAAAGTGAGTCACCCAGTGACGCGCTTTCTGGAGATGATAAGCGGATACTTCGACAAAAACGACGTACCCGAAATCATTGGTTCCGGAACGTGGCGTCCCGCCGCGCGTCAGTCGAGCTTGAACTTGCCGAACTCGCGATGCTCCGCCGAGATTTTGCGCACGGTGCCCGTCACCGACCGATAGATCACCGTCTCCGTCTCGATGATCTCCTTGCCGAAGCGCACACCGCGCAGCAGCGCGCCGTCGGTGACCCCGGTGGCGCAAACGATGACATCGCCCGACGCCAGTTCCTTCATGTCATATTTTTTCTTCGGATCCCGGATGCCCATCTTGAGGGCGCGCTCGCGCTTTTCCTCGCTGTCTAGGATCAAGCGGCCCTGCATCTGACCCCCGACACACCGCAACGCGCCAGCCGCCAGCACGCCTTCGGGGGCGCCCCCCGTGCCGATATACATGTCGACGCCGGTCTGTTGCTGTTGCGCGGTGAAAATGATGCCGGCGACATCGCCGTCGGTGATGAACATGACCGAGGCGCCGGCCTTTCGCACGCCCTCAATCAGATGCGCATGGCGCGGACGATCCAGAATGAGAACGCTGATCTCACTGGGTTTTACACCCTTCGCCTTGGCCAGCGCGCGGACGTTCTCTTCGGCGCTCATATCGAGATCGACCACACCCAGCGCATAGCCCGGTCCAATGGCGATCTTCTCCATGTAGACATCCGGCGCATTGAGCAGCGAACCGCCCTGCGCCATCGCCATGACAGCGATCGAGCCCGGCATATTCTTGGCGCACAGGGTGGTGCCTTCAAGCGGATCGACGGCGATATCGACTTTCAGGCCATGGCCGGTGCCAACCTTCTCGCCGATGAACAGCATCGGCGCCTCGTCGCGCTCGCCCTCGCCAATGACCACCGTCCCATCAATCGGCAGGCGGTTAAGTTCGCGCCGCATGGCGTCGACAGCGGCCTGATCCGCCGCCTTTTCATCGCCGCGCCCGCGCCACCGCGCCGAGGCAACCGCCGCGCGTTCGGTGACGCGCACGAGTTCCATCGTCAGGATACGCTCGATGATTTTGTCTTCCTTGATGACGAGGTCGGTCATGGATGCGTTTCCCATTTGGTGCGGTAGGCGGGCTTAGTCGCGCTCGATTCGGATCACTTGTGGTCGCTCGGCGATATAGCCGTCCTTGACGATCGCTTCCAGCGCTTCGCGGATCATCGTTTCAGAGGTTGCATAGGTAATCAGAATGACCGGCACCGGCGCGCCGGGAACCGCAGCGGCGCCGGATTTGCCGCGCCTGCCGCGCTGCACGATGCTTTCGAGCGAAATCTGGCGCTCCGCCATGCGCGTTGCTATGGCGGCGGCGGCGCCCGGACGATCATGTACGCAAAGCCGGATGTAATATCCGCCCTCGTGCCATTGCAGAGGCATACGCTCGCACACGCCAAGCGATGCCACCGGCAAACCAAACGGCGCCGAGCGGATGCCGCGCGCGATGTCGGCAATATCTGCGACGACAGCGGAAGCCGTCGCCTCGCCGCCGGCGCCCGGCCCGATCAGCGTCAGTTCCTTGACTGCATCAGCGTCGATGGTGACCGCGTTGGTGACGCCCATCACCTGCGCAATGGCCGAGGTTTTCGCCACCATGGTGGGATGCACGCGCTGCTCAATGCCGCGTTTGCTGCGCTGGGCGACGCCGAGCAGTTTGATGCGGTAACCCAACTCATCGGCAGCCTCGAGATCGGCCAGCGTAATCGACTGGATGCCCTCGACGTGGATGGCTTCGGCGTCAACCGCCACGCCGAACGCCAGCGACGTCAGGATCGCCAACTTGTGCGCGGTGTCGAAACCGCCAATGTCAAAAGTCGGGTCGGCTTCGGCGTAGCCGAGACGCTGGGCTTCACGCAGACAAACCTCGAACGACAGCTTCTCCTGCTCCATGCGGGAAAGAATGTAATTGCAGGTGCCGTTCAGGATGCCATGGACGCGGCGGATTTCGTTGCCGGCGAGACCCTCGCGCAGGGTCTTGACGATGGGGATGCCACCGGCGACCGAGGCTTCGAAGGCCAGAGCCACGCCGCGCGCCTCCGCCATACGGGCCAGCGACATGCCGTGTTTGGCGAGCAACGCCTTGTTGGCGGTGACAACCGATTTTTTGGCCGTCAGCGCCGCCTCGACTGAGGCCCGCGCCACCCCCTCCTCGCCGCCCATCAGTTCGACGAAAAGATCGATGCGGTCGGACTTTGCGAGTTCAACGGGATCGTCAAACCACGGAAAGCCGCTCACATCAACGCCGCGCTCGCGCTGCTGCTCGCGCGCGCTGACCGCGACGATCTCGATGCGCCGGCCCGTGCTGTTGGCAAGCGACGCCTGCTGGCGAACCAGCAATTGAATCACAGCTGCGCCGACAGTGCCAAGACCGGCAAGGCCGATGCGTAGGGGTGTAGACATCGGAGTCCGCCGCTGACCGTGGCGCCAGGCGCCGGAAGTCATCGCGTTGTGCCTGATTTGCGGGATACGATCAAGGAAGCCGAAGAGGCGCTTTGAATTGCCGCGCGGGCGCCGTAGGATGCGCCCATGATACGCTTCAAAAACTCCTCCGCGAAGGCCGGGCTCGCCGACAACGAGGCGCCGCCGAAACCTGCCCGCAAGCCAGCCGTCACGCCTGACGATGCCGCGACGCCAGAGGCTGGCGCCGAGACCATCGCCCTCCCGTTCGGAAAGCCAGCCAAGAAACCGCCGAAAAAGGGCGGCTTCGGCAGGGCGGCAAAGTCTGCCCAAAAGTCGGCGAAATAATAGAGGCTCGCTGCCCGCAACCCGGAAACTCTGATGTCCGAATCGACCCTCACCCGTCGCGCCACCCTGACTGGCGCTGCCGGCATGCTTGCGTCGGCTGCATCTGGCGCCCACGCGCAGGCGCCGGCCTGGCCAACCCGGCAAGTGAAATTCATTATCCCCTTCGGCGCCGGCGCCGGCGCTGACATTGGCGCACGGCTGCTCACCGACAAGCTCGTGCAGCGCTGGGGCAAACCCGTCATCATCGAGAACAAGCCCGGCGGCGACGGCTTGCTCGCCATCAACGCGTTCCTCGCCGCCAATGACGATCACGTTTTGATGTTCGCCGCAGTCGGCTCTTTCACTGTGCATCCCTACCAGATTGAAAAGCTCAACTACGATCTTACGCGCGACCTTTTGCCGATCGCGCGTTTCTCGTCGACCATCATCGCGGTTGGCGTTCCCACTGTCTCGGGCGTCAACTCGCTGAGCGACCTCATCGCCCGGGCGAAAGCCAATCCGGGCAAACTGAATGCAGCGCTGGTTCCGGGAATTACCGAACTCGTGTGGGACGGCTTTGTGAAAACCGAAGGCCTCGATATCGTCAAGGTTCCCTACAAGGATATCGTGCCTGCGGCGGGCGACCTTGCCGAAAGCCGCCTCGACGTGGCCGTAGGCTCCTATGCGATCCTCAGGCCCGTCGCCGAGAGCGGCAAGGTCAAGGTCATCGCGCTGACCAGCCGCGAGCGCGTGTCGATTTTGCCGAACATTCCGACCTCGGCGGAATCGGGCGGTCCGTCGCTTGAACTGGAAGGGCTGGTCGGACTGCTCGGCCCCAGAATGATGTCGCAGGAATTGCGCAACCGGATTGGCGCCGATGTTGTCGCCGCCGCGAGCGATCCCGAGATCGGCAAAAAGCTGGCCGCAACGGGTCAGGTGCTGTCGCCCGGCGGCGCCGTCGAGTTTGAGGCGTCGCTAAAAAAGCAGATGGCGCAGGTTGCTTCCATCGCCAAGCTTATCGGCATGGACCGCAAATAATTTCGCGCGCCAACCGGCAGGCCGGAATTTTCGGCCCGCCGTTGTTGAAGCTTCCCCTCAAACGAGCTTCTGTCCTTTGAGCGGCAGGCTGCGAACGGGCTTGCCAGTCGCGGCGTAAATCGCGTTGAGCACCGCCGGCGCCACGACACAGATCGTCGGCTCGCCGACACCGCCCCAGAAATCGCCAGTGTTGAGGATCACCGTCTCCACCTTCGGCATCTCGGCCAGCCGCATAATCGGATAGGTATCGAAGTTGAGCCTGACCATGCGCCCCTTCTCGACCACGCATTCGCCGTACAAGGTCGCTGTCAGACCGTAGGCGACGGAACCTTGCACTTGCGCCTCGATCTGGCCGGGATTGACGGCGTTGCCGCAATTCAGCGCCAACACCATGCGATGCACCTTCACTTTGCCGTCTGGCGTGACCGAGACTTCCGCGACAGCGGCTGAATAACTGCCGTACCCCATGAACTGCGCGATGCCGCGATGCACGCCCGCCGGCAGCGGCTTGCCCCAGTCGCCCTTCTCAGCAGCGGCGTTCAGCACAGCCAGATGCTTGGGATGCTGCCGCATGAGGGCGCGGCGGAACTCGAGGGAATCCTTGCCCGCCGCCCGCGCCACCTCCTCCATGAAACATTCTGCGTAGACGGCGTTCTGGTTGGTGTTGACGCCGCGCCATGCGCCGACCGGCACATGGGTGTTGCGCATCATGTACTCGGTCTTGAGGTTGGGCACGGTGTAACCGAACTGGGCGTCGCCCGGCTCCTTGTACCAGCCCTGCAACTGGCGTTCGTCCTTGCCGCCCTTGATGTTGCCGGGGCTGGAGAAGGCGTTGATCGATTGGCCAGAAATGCGCAGGCGCAGTCCGACAAGATTGCCATCAGCGTCGAGGCCCGCCTCGCCCTTCATCATGGATACCGGACGGAAAAAATCGTGCGCCTGATCTTCCTCGCGCGTCCAGATGAGTTTTATCGGCGTGCCGGGAAACTGCCTGGCGATTTCCGCCGCTTGCGCGACGTAATCCTGGCCGCCGCCGCGACGGCCAAAGCCGCCGCCGGGATCGCTGCGGTAGACTTCACACTGGGCGAGCGGAACGCCGGAGGCGGTCGACAGCGAGGCGAGCGAGGCCTCGGCGTTTTGGGTGGGAACCCAGGCTTCCGCTTTATCGGCGGTAACCCGTGCCGTGCAGTTCATCGGCTCCATGGTGGCGTGCGCGAGGAACGGCGTGAAATAAACCGCCTCAAGCTTTTTGGCGGCGCCTGCGATGGCTGCCGCTGCATCGCCCTCGTCGCGTCCGCCGTTGTCAGGCCCTGTCGCCTCGAGGCCGTCCTTGAGCAGGGCTGCAATGGTTGCGCTCGACGCGGTGGCGTTTTCGCCTTCCTCCCAGACGACTTTGACCTCATCGAGATAGGTCTTCGCATGCCAGAAAGTATCCGCGACGACAGCGATCGCGGTGTCCTTTACCTGCACGGTTTTGTGGAACCCGGGTTTTCCGGCGAGCGCCGCGTCGTCAAATGACTTCAGCTTGCCGCCAAACACCGGGCAATCCCGGATCGCCGCGATCAGCATCCCCGGCAACTTGACGTCGATGGAGTAAATCTTGGCGCCATTCAGCTTGTCTGCGGTGTCGAGACGCTTCAGTGGCTTGCCGGCGATTTTCCAGTCCCGCGCGTCTTTCAGCTGGATTGATTTCGGGTCGGGCGGCGTGATTTTCGCGGCGGCGGCGGCAACCTTGCCGTACGTCGTGGTGCGCCGGCTCGGCGCGTGCGTGATAACGCCCTCCGACACGCTCAACTCACCGACCGGCGCCCTCCATTGATCGGCGGCGGCTTGCAGCAGCATCATGCGTGCCGCCGCGCCGCCACGTCGCACATAGTCATGCGAGGTGCGGATGCCGCGACTTCCGCCCGTGCCCATTTCGCCCCAGATGCGTTTGCGAGCCAGATTTTGGCCGGGACGTATCTGCTCGGTTGAGACCTTTTTCCAGTCACATTCGAGTTCCTCGGCGACCAGTTGCGCGAGGCCGGTCAGCGTGCCCTGCCCCATTTCAGTCCGCGCGATGCGGATGACGCAGGCGCCATCAGGCTTCACCACCACCCAGGCATTGATTTCAGGCGTCTCTGCCTCTTTGGCGAGCAGCGGCAAATGAAAGCCGAGGGATAGCGAGCCGGCAAGACCGCCAACCAGAAAGCCGCGACGCGATGTAGCAATTTCCATTTTTCGTACGATCTTGTTCATGCCCATCCCCCCTCAGATGCGGTTTGTCGTCTTGCCAGCGCCAGAAGCGGCGCCCATGGCGGCCGCCATATGGACGGCTTCACGAATGCGCTGATAAGTGCCGCAACGGCAGATGTTGGTCATCGCCGCATCGATGTCGGCATCGCTTGGCTTGGGGTTTTTGCGCAGCAGCGCCGCCGCCGCCATGATCTGGCCGGACTGGCAATAGCCGCACTGCGGCACATCCACTGCGGCCCACGCCTTCTGGACGGGATGCGAGCTATGAGCCGAAAGCGCTTCGATGGTGACGATTTTGTCGGTCGGCTTCAGGCTCGCGACAGGGATGGAGCAGGAGCGCTGCACTTCGCCATTGATATGCACAGAGCAGGCGCCGCATTGGGCGATACCGCAGCCAAATTTCGTGCCGGTCAATCCTGCATGTTCACGGATAGCCCACAGCAGCGGCATTTCCCCCTCAACCGGCAGATCGCGCAGTTTCCCATTGATGTGAAGCTTCGCCATGGTTTCCTCCCGCCTCGCCCTTCTGGACGTATCCGGCCTCCACAACGATAGCCCGCCTCGGGCGCGGCGCCTATCCGCTTGGAAAACGCCGCTGGGCTGCATCGCACCCGTTATTGCACTGCCGCAAAATTGCTGCGTTTGCAGCGCAACCTGAGCTTTCGCTGGCGGTTAGGTTTGCGCTGTGGGTTTCATCGTTAAGTTTATGCACAGCAGAAGCAGGCGAAGGTCTTGCCACACGATGATAAACATCGCCAAGCCCACGCGAATCGCGGAACATAGTCGCGTTGATAGAGGTTTCAAGCTTACATCCGGTGTGACGGCAGGCGTTCAACCGGGTGTGCCCGCAAGTGTGCTGGCAAGTTGTTTGCAAGAGTGCCTCAACCCGCGTGCCTCAACGAGCCCAACAGAATTGCATGACGCGGTTTGACCGTCGCGTTTCCCGGTCCACCCGCGCTTCCCGGACCACCCAGGAGCAATCATGTCGACCTCTACAGACCTGCTAACCCGATATTCCAGCACATTTGAGAGCCGGCGCGATCAGGAAATGTCGGTTGGACAATTTCTGGAGGCCTGTCGAACCGACCCGGTGCTTTACGCCAACGCCGCCGAACGGTTGCTCACCGCTATCGGCGAGCCGGTGGTCGTCAACACCGCGCGCGATCCGCGCCTCGGCCGCATTTTCATGAACCGCACCATACGGGTGTATCCGGCCTTCGCAGAGTTCTACGGCATGGAGGAAACCGTCGAGCGCATCGTGTCGTATTTTCGCCATGCGGCGCAGGGCCTCGAGGAGCGCAAGCAAATCCTCTATCTGCTCGGCCCGGTTGGCGGCGGCAAATCCTCGCTTGCCGAACGTCTCAAGCAACTCATGGAACTGCAGCCTGTTTACGCGCTGAAATACAACGGCGAGATTTCGCCGGTTTTCGAAAGCCCGCTGGCCCTGTTCGATCCCGCAATAATGGGCGAGGAGCTGGAAACGCAGTTTAACATTCCCCGCCGCAAGCTCACGGGTTTGATGAGCCCGTGGTGCCTGAAACGGCTTGACGAGGCCGGCGGCGACCTGTCGAAATTTCGCGTTGTCAAACTGATGCCGTCACGGTTGCGCCAGATCGCCATCTCCAAGACGGAGCCGGGCGACGAAAACAATCAGGACATCTCCTCCCTCGTCGGCAAGGTGGACATCCGCAAACTTGAAACGCTGGCTCAGAACGACGCCGACGCCTATTCGTATTCGGGCGGTCTCAACCGCGCCAATCAGGGCATGCTCGAGTTTGTCGAGATGTTCAAGGCGCCCATAAAAATGTTGCATCCCCTGCTCACCGCGACGCAGGAGGGCACCTACATCGGCACCGAAAACATTGGCGCCATCCCGTTTACCGGCGTCATTCTCGCTCACTCCAATGAAGCGGAATGGAACACCTTTAAGGGCAACAAGAACAACGAGGCGTTCATTGACCGTATCTATCTCATCAAGGTGCCTTACTGCCTGAGGGTCGCCGAGGAGCAACGCATCTATGACAAGCTGATCCGCAGCTCTGAATTGGCGAGCGCGCCCAACGCACCCGCTACCTTGGAAATGCTGGCGCGTTTTTGCGTCATGTCGCGTCTGCGCGAGCATGAAAACTCCAGCGTTTTCGCCAAGATGCGCGTCTACGACGGCGAAAGCCTGCGCGAAACTGACCCCAAAGCGCGCAGCCTTCAGGAATACAAGGATACAGCCGGGCAAGACGAGGGGATGGACGGCGTTTCGACGCGCTTCGCCTTCAAGATTCTCGCGTCCACCTTCAACTTCGACGCCACCGAAATCGCCGCCGATCCGGTCCACCTCATGTATGTCTTGGAGCAATCCATTCGCCGTGAGCAACTACCTTCCGATACGGAGAAGCGCTACATCGAATTCATCAAGGCCGAATTGGCGCCGCGCTATGCCGAATTCATCGGCCACGAAATCCAGAAGGCGTACCTCGAATCCTACAACGACTACGGTCAGAATCTTTTTGATCGATACGTCAGTTACGCCGACGCCTGGATTGAGGACGTCGACTTCAAGGATCCAGATACCGGCCAGTTGCTGGATCGCGATCTGCTCAATCAGGAACTCACCAAGGTCGAAAAAGCCGCCGGCATCGCCAACCCGAAAGATTTCCGCAATGAGGTCGTCAAATTCTGCTTGCGGGCGCGGGCTGCTGCGGGCGGTAAAAACCCGTCCTGGACCAGCTATGAAAAAATTCGTGAAGTCATCGAAAAACGCATGTTTTCGCAGGTCGAGGATTTGCTGCCGGTGATCAGCTTTGGCTCGAAGCGCGACAGTGAAACCGAGAAGAAGCATTCCGACTTCGTCGAGCGAATGAAGGCGCGCGGTTACACAGAACGTCAGGTCCGCCGATTGGTGGAGTGGTACATGCGGGTCAAACAGTCAGCCTGAGTTATGCGCCTTGCGGGACGCTTTGATGAACATCATCGACAGACGCCTCAATCCGAATGGCAAGAACCTGCCAAACCGGCAACGTTTCCTTCGAAGAGCCCGAAAAATTGTGCGCGACGCTGTGCGCAAGGCGAGCGCCTCCCGCAGTATTCGCGATGTCGACAGCGCCGGCATAGTCGTCATCCCCGGTGACGGCATTGATGAGCCCTCGTTCCATCTTGGCGATGACGGCGTGCGCGAACCCGTGCTTCCCGGCAACAAGGAATTTGTCGCTGGCGACAAGCTGCGCCGCCCCCCCGGCGGCTCCGGCGGCGGCGGCTCGAAGGCTGGCGAGGGCAAAAGCGAGGACGAATACCAGATCGCCCTTTCGGCGGATGAATTCCTGGCTTTCTTTCTTGAAGACCTTGAATTGCCGGACCTCGTGCGGCGCAAGCTGAGCACCCTTGAACATGAGGGCGTCAAGCGCGCCGGCTACTCAACTTCCGGTTCGCCGTCGAGCATTTCCGTGTCTCGCACCATGCGCAACGCCATGTCGCGCCGGCTTGCTTTGGGGCGGCCCAAGGCGGCTGAACTGACGCTGGCGGAGGCGCAACTCGCGCAGGCCGAAGCAAGTCAGGCGACAGACGCAGAAGTCGACGAATTGCGCGCCCGAATCGATGGCCTGCGTCGCCGTTCGCGCGCCGTTTCCTTCATTGACCCCATCGATATCCGTTACCGACGTTTCGAACCGTTGCCAAAGCCGACAGCGCAAGCCGTCATGTTTTGCCTGATGGATGTCTCGGCTTCCATGAGTGAACACATGAAAGACGTGGCCAAACGCTTCTTCATGCTGCTCTACGTGTTTTTGCACAAGCGCTACAAGAAAGTCGACATCGTTTTCATCCGCCACACGGACGAAGCCGAGCAGGTCGACGAAGAAACTTTTTTCAACTCGACAGAGAGTGGCGGCACGCGTGTCTCCAGCGCCCTCGCCTTGACACGCGAGATCATTCGCGAGCGCTACGGCGCTGACCAGTGGAACATCTATGTCGCGCAAGCCTCCGATGGCGACAACGATCCGCGCGACAATGTCGCAGCCACCGGCCTGATGAGCCAGGAGTTGCTGCCTTTCGCGCAATACTTCGCCTATCTCGAGGTCAACGAACCCGGCTATTCCGGCTCGCCATCCTCCCTCTGGCGCGCCTATGAAGCGCTGGGCGACGCCCGTCTTGCGCAACGCCTCGTCACCAGTCGGGAGGAAATTTACCCGGTGTTCCGCGAACTCTTCGCCCGCGGCGGCGTCAAAGCAGGAGGCGCGACGTGAGCGACCTGCTGTTCACCGGCGCCGACTGGTCTTACGACACCATCAAGCGCATCGACGAGGCGGTCGCTGAAATTGCGCTGGGCGAACTGGGTCTCGATATTTACCCCAACCAGATCGAGATCATCAGCACCGAGCAAATGCTTGACGCCTACGCCTCGACGGGCATGCCGATTTTTTATCAGCACTGGTCGTTTGGTAAAAACTACACCCAGCAAGAGCTGCTGTATCGCAAGGGCATGCAGGGGCTTGCCTACGAGATCGTCATCAATTCGAGCCCGTGCATTTCCTACATCATGGAAAACAACAGCGCGACGATGCAGACGCTCGTCATCGCCCACGCCGCCTATGGCCACAACCACTTTTTCAAGAACAACGCGACGTTTCGCGAATTCACCGACGCCGGCGCCATTCTGGATTATCTCAAGTTCGCCAAGGCCTACATCGCCCGCTGCGAGGAGCAATACGGCGAAGAGACCGTCGAACGCCTCATCGATGCGGCGCACGCGCTGCAAAGCCATGGCATATTCCGCTCACCGCGCCGCAAGGCCATGGACCTGAAGTACGAGGAAGCCCGTTTGCGCGAGCGCCTCGCGCATCAACAGCAGACGTACAATGAACTATGGAGCACGATGCCGGCGCAGAAAAGCGCCCGTGCTGAAAAGTTGGACGATGCTGGCGTCACTGAGCGAAAACTCGGGCTACCCGAAGAAAACATCTTGTTTTTTCTGGAGCGCAATGCGCCACGACTGCAACTTTGGCAACGCGAAATCATTCGCATCGTACGCCTCACCTCGCAGTACCTTTATCCGCAGCGCCTGACCAAGGTGATGAACGAGGGCACTGCGACTTATGTGCACTATCGCGTCATGCAGCGGCTTCACGAAAAGGGCCAGATCAGCGACGGCTCATTTTTCGAATTTCTCGCGTCGCACACCAACGTCGTCATGCAGCCGGGATTCGACCATCCCGGCTACTCCGGCATCAACCCTTATGCCCTGGGTTTCGCAATGATGCGCGACATCGAGCGCATCTGCGTGTCGCCGACCCCGGAGGATCGCATCTGGGCAGCCGATATCGCCGGCAGCGGTAACCCGATGGCGACGCTCAAGGAAATCTGGGTGAATTACCGGGATGAAAGTTTTATCTCGCAGTATCTCTCGCCAACTGTCATCCGCGACCTGCGTCTGTTTGCGCTCACCGACGACGCGGCGGAACCCGAGGTCGTCGTTAATTCCATTCATGACGAGCGCGGCTATCGTCGCGTCCGCCGCTCGTTGGCGCGCCGCCATGATCCCTCCCACTCAGACGCGATGATCGAGGTCGTTTCCGTCGACATTTTTGGCGATCGCTGCCTGATGCTCGAACACAAGGTTGCGGGCGGGCGAACGCTTGCCGGCCCGACGGCGCGGAAGGTGCTTCAACACATCGCCAATCTCTGGGGCTACGAAGTCAAGCTGCGCGAAGTCGATGCGGAAACCGGCGAGCTGCATACCGAGCACTTTGCGCAACCGACCGAAAGTCTCGACGGGCTTGCGCCGGAATAGCCATGGCGTCGTCGAGCTCTACGCTTTAAAACCGTCATACAGGTTGCGCGGCGCACCGGCGCGCCAGCTGGCGATCAAAGCCGCTGCGTCGCAATAAAAATCGCGCAACCCCTCCTCCACCGCAAAACCGATGTGTGGCGTCAAAACGGTGTTGCGGACGCGGCGCAACGGGTGATTTTCAGGCACCGGCTCAACATCGTAAACGTCGAGCCCCGCGCGCAGGATTTGGCCTTGCTCCAGCGCGGCGATCAACGCGGCCTCGTCGACAATCGGGCCGCGCGATGTATTGACGAAAACCGTGCTGCGTTTCATCTGCGCGAATTGCGCCGCGCCGATCAGCCCGCGCGTGCGCGGCGACAGCTTCAATTGCACCGACACCACATCAGAGGCGCGCAACAACTCGTCCATCTCAACCCGCTGCGCTCCCGCCTGTGCCGCGCGCTCGTCCGTGAGGTTGGCGCTCCACGCCAGGACCTTCATGTCAAAGGCGCGGGCGTAATGCGCCACGCGCGCGCCGAGATTGCCAAGCCCAAGTAAGCCCATTGTCTTGCCGACGAGGCGGAAACCAAGTTCGGTCATCCAGCGGCCCTCGCGCATGTTGCGGTCTTCGATGGCGATGTTGCGCGCCAAAGCCATCACCAGCGCCCAGGTATGTTCCGCCGCCGAAAACGAGGCCGTCGAACCGGTCAACGAAACGGGCACGCCATGCGCCTTGGCGGCGGCGATGTCGACCGACTGGGTATGCGAGCCGGTGACGACGATATATTTGAGGCGCGGCAGACGCGGCAGCAGGGTCGACGGCAGCGCCCAACGCTCACGCATCAACACCAGCACGTCGAATGACTGCAGAGCCAACGCAGCCTCGTCCTCGCTGCGCAGATGCTGCGCGAACGAGACCGCCTCGACATCCTCGCCTGCGACGCGCCAGTCCGCCAGCCGCAACGCCGCCTGCTGATAATCATCGAGAATGGCGATACGCAGGGTCACGGCGTCAATCCGGCATGGCCTCAATAAGACATGGCGTCAATCCGGCAACGCGCCGGTCGACTCGTAAATGTATCTCCCCGTGCGTGTCGGGAAACCGCCGCGCACCGCGCCGGCCCTCCCATCGCGGAAAATCGTCTGCAACTGATCGCTCAGCGGCCGGGAGTTCGGCACCGCCATCCACATGCGAAGCAAATGGCGACGCCGATCAGCTTCGGGGAAATCCTCAAACTCGGTGCGCGAATGCAGCAGGACGTGGTTGTTGACGAATTGCAGATCGCCCGGCTTGAACATGAACGAAAAATGAAATTTGTCGCTCCACGCGAGCTTGTCGAAAGTGTCGAGGGCCTCGATCTGGATTTGCGTCAGCCCCGGCACGCCCGCAAAACTGTGGCCATTCTTGATATGGCCGCGAATGTAGCGGCAGGAATAGTGCCCATCTTTCAATGTAAACAGAGGCTGGGGATAGTACGGCGCCTCGCCCGGCGGCTCCTGCGTCTGCCAACTCCACAGGAACGGTTGATACAGCACTTCAAGAAGATCTGGCCGCGTGCGCGCGATTTCGTTGTGAATGGCGAGCGAACTCGCCAGCAGACTGCGTCCGCCCGCTTTCGCGACGCGCATCACGAACAATCCCACGACATCGCAGGAATCCGTGTGAAAGCTGAGACGCGAATTCGATTTATAACCGCGCCCGCCGGGCGAATCTGTTTTGAGGCCGACATCGCGCACATCGCCGAGCAGATCGCCATCCCGGCTTTGCGACACCGCCGTGCCCATGTGCTTGCCAAGGCCCCAATAGATCAACCGCAGATCGTCTTTGTCATGGCCGTCAATGTTGATGCCGCGAAACTGGAACAGGCCCGCACCGTTTTCGAGCACATCACGAGCTTGCGCCAAACGTTGCGACACGTTGGGCAACGGAAAATCCTCTTTCGTCAGCGTCGGCAGGGTGGCGCGGCGCGTGCGGGCGAAAGCCAGCGCGTCCATGATCTCGCGAATTTCCGCAGCTGAGAAATCGTGTATCCAGTCGCGACGTTTTTCCATTTCAGGACCGCGCCAGTCAGCCGGCCCGTGGATAACTCCTGGCATTTTCATCTCCCTGGCCCCGCTGGTTGTCGCGGAACTTTACCCAGCGCTTGCGCGCTCAAATTTTGCGGCTTCCGCCCGCCATGCGTCCCATTCGCCAACATGCCGCGCAATCGCCTCGTAGCCGGAGCCGTCGGGATGCAGTCCGTCACGAAGCTGGATGGCGGCGCGCCACGTGGGGTCGCCCTGCAAGCGCGTGAACAAATCGAAATACGGCGCCTCAAATTCTGCGGCAATCTCGGAAAAGCCCATCGAAAGGTGCGCCAGCCGCGCATTGCGAAAGGTCAGGTTCTTGCCAAGCTGGTGCGAGTAGAACGGCATCCTGGCTTCCTCCACCGGCGTCGGGCTGATCCAGAGGACGCGCCGCATCGCCGCGCAGCCGCTGACAATCCTGCGGGCGTTGGCGAGGGTTTTCTCAAGCGGCACGCGCAATTCGCCGCTGTCGAATTCGGCGGCGTCGTTATTGCCCAGGGTCAACACGACAAGGCCGTCCATGCCCTGGCTTAGCCGGGCGCCAATTTCTGCGCGCCAGCGTTCGGCGATCAGGCTCGAGGAGTTTCCGCGCACGCCGAGATTGTAGAACGTCACTTTGTCTTCGGCGTTGGCGATCTGGCGACGCAGGCGGCCGGGCCAGCCAAGGCCGGTTTCGTCGCCGGCGCCTGCCATCGTGCTGGCGCCCATGAAACAAACCGTTGTGACCATTTTTCCTCCCAAGGACGCCCGACGATAGCCGTCGCGCTTTGTGCGTCAACCCGGTTACGCCCTCGTTTGTTAGGCCTGCCATCCTCGCCCGCCATCCTTGCTGCGTGCCGCGCGACCGTTTATCTCTGCTGCGTGATGCCTCGGAGTGTGTGGAAATGTTGAGATGGTCCATCGCCACAGTCTGCATGGGCGGGACGCTCGAAGTAAAACTCGCCGCCGCCGCCCGCGCCGGTTTCCGCGCCATCGAACTGTTCGAGAACGATCTCACCTTTTTCAGCGGCAAGCCGCGCCAGGTTCGCGCCATGGCGACAGACCTCGGGCTGGAGATTGTCGCGCTGCAACCGCTGCGTGATTTCGAGGGCTTGCCGGAGCCCATGCGGAGCCGCAATTTCGACCGGGCCGAGCGCAAGTTCGATCTCATGGAGGAACTTGGCGTCAGTCTTTTGTCGCTTTGTTCGAGCGTCGCAGAAGAAGCTTCCGGCGATGTTGAGCGCGCCGCCGCTGATCTTGCCGAACTCGCCGACCGCGCCGCCACACGCGGCCTCCGCCTCGGCTATGAGGCGCTGGCATGGGGCCGCCATGTGCACGATTGGATGCAGGCGCTGGAACTGGTGCGCCGCGCCAACCGCCCCAACCTTGGCGTCGTCCTCGATTCCTTCCATATCTGCGCCCGCAAAAATCCGATTGCGCCCATTGCGCAAATCGCCGCCGAGCACATTGCCTTGGTGCAGTTGGCTGACGCGCCGGGCATCCTGATGGACCCGATGTCGCTGTCCCGGCATCACCGCTGCTTTCCCGGCCAAGGCGACTGGCCAATGATCGAGTATCTCGAGGCCTGCCTCGCGACCGGGTATTCCGGCCCGGTGTCGCTCGAAATATTCAACGACCAGTTTCGCGGCGCGCCCGCCGCGAGCATCGCCCGCGACGGCATGCGGTCGCTGCAAATCTGCGCCGAGCAACTCGACGCGAAACGCCACAATGCCGGCGCCGTCCCGCTTGGCGTGGACGCCGCCTTGCCGCCGCCCGCCCACATCACCGGCATCGAGTTCATTGAGTTCGTCACCAGCAGCGCGCACTCGCCGCGTCTCGTCGGCGAACTCGATGGCCTCGGCTTCCGCCGTGTCGCACGCCATCGCTCCAAAGATGTAGACCTGTTCCGCCAGAACGGCGTCAACATTGTCGTCAATCGCGAACAGGATGGCTTCGCCCATTCCTTCTATCTCGTGCACGGAACTTCGGTCTGCGCACTGGCGCTGCAATTCGATGATCCCCAGCGCGCGCTCGATCGCGCCAGCAGGCTCGCGGCGCCCACCTACTTTGGCCGCGTCGGCAAGCAGGAGGCGCAAATTCCCGCTGTTGCGGGCGTCGAAAACAGTTTGCTTTACTTCATGAAGACGCCGCATCCCGGTCGCAGCACCTGGCAGCAGGATTTCATCTTCGAGGACGATCCCGAACACGCCGGCCCGCTCAAGCGCATCGACCATCTCTCCAATGTCGTGCGTCGTCCGGAATTTTTGTCGTGGATCACCTTTTACAAATCCGTCCTCGGCTTCAAAGACGAGCCGCAGGTCGAATTGGCCGACCCCTATGGCGCGTTCTTCAGCCGCGTCATTTCCACCGCCGACGGCGCCGTGCGCATTGCCCTCAATATTGCCGAAGGCGGCTCAACGGGCGTGTCTCGCTTCATCGAAAATTTTGGCGGCGGGGGCGTGCAACAGATCGCGCTCTCGACCGACGATGTCTTCGCGTTTGTCGAGGCTGCCCGCGAGCGCGGCGTGCGTTTCCTCGACATTCCCCAAAACTATTACGAAGATCTGGGCGCCAGATATGATCTCGATCCCGCCTTGCTTGATCGCTTGAGCCGGCTCGGCATTCTCTATGATCGTCACAAGGGCGGCGAATTCTTCCACATCTACACCCGCATGTTCGACCAGCGCTTTTTCTTTGAAGTACTGCAACGCCGGAATTACGATTTGTTTGGCGCCGCGAACACGCCCATCCGCCTCGTCGCGCAAGCCACCGAGCAGGACGCCCAGCTGCAGCAGCGCTTCGCCCTGGAAAACGATTAGTATCCACCATCGGAAGAAAGTGAGTCACGCAGTGACGCGCGTTCTGGAGATGATAAGTGGATACTTCAACAAAAAACGACGTACCCGGAAATCTTTGATTCCGGGTACTCGCCGCAGCGCCCCGCCACGGAACTCGCCGATGCTTCGCACCTTGCTTGCCGTCGCAATTTTCACCGCTCTCGCCAACCTGGCCGGCGCGCAAACACCGCTACAAAAAATCGTGCTTGGCTATCCCCGCACGGCCACCGATATCGGCCTCTACGTCGCCGACAAGCGCGGCTACTTCCGCGAGGCCGGCCTCGATGTGGAGTTCGTCAGTTTCGATTCCGCCGCCCGCATGGTGACGCCGTTTGCGGCGGGCGCCCTTCAGGTCGTCGCGGGCGCTGCCTCTGCAGCGTTCTACAACGCCGTCGCGCGCGGCTTCGATTTCCGCATTGTCGCCGACAAGGTTTCGACGCCACCCGGTCGCACCAGCCAAACGCTCATCGTACGCAAGGATTTGATCGACAGCGGCAAGGTCCGCAAGGTCGCCGATCTCAAGGGCCTCAAAATCGCCAACGCCGCGCCGGGAACGGCGGGCAGCGTCACCCTCAATAAAATCCTCGCGCAAGGCGGCCTCAGCGCCGACGACGTCAACCAGACGTTTTTGCCGTTTCCCCAGCACGTCATCGCACTGCGGAACGGCGCCGTCGACGCCGCTTTTCCCGCCGAGCCCGCGACGACGCAAGCCATTCGCGAAAACCTTGCGGTGAAACTGGTCAGCGACGACGAGGCCTATCCCTATCATCAGATCGCCGTGCTATTTTACGGCGGAGCGTTTGCGCGCGAGCGCCCCGCCGCAGCGCGCGGTTTTATGAAGGCGTTCATCCGTGGTGTGCGCGATCACAACGACGGGCTTGACGACCAAGGCCGGTTTGTTGGGCCAAAGGGCGAGGAAATCATCAAGATACTCACCGAATATACGCCGATAACGGACCCGGATTTCTATCGCAGCTTCGCGCTCGCCGCGTGCAACCCTGACGGCACGCCGCACGTCGAAAGCCTGCGTGCCGATCTGGAAACGTTTCGTGCGCAAGGCCTCGTTGACGGCCCTGTCGATCTCGACAAGGTCATCGACCTCAGCTTTCTCAACGCCGCGCTTGCCGAACTCGGTCCCTACAAAAAGTCGCGTTGAGCGTCATCGCACTCTAGACGCGACCTTTCAGCAACAGGCGCGCATTGCCTTCCAGCAACGCATCGCCGTCGGCGCCAAGCTTGCGGATTTCGCGGATGTAGGTCGCGTTGACGGCGGCGGTGCGGATTTCCTGCGGATAGTCAGTGCCGAACACGAGGCGCGCCGCCGGCAATTCCGTCAGCGCGATCGCCACCACCTCAACCATGCCGCAGAAGCCGCCGGAATCGAACACCAGATTGTTGGCGATGTAATAATCGAAACTCTCGCGCGGCAGCACGCCATGCTTCGCATTGCCTTTGGTGCCCCAGAACACCTTGTCCTGATAGGAGCGAATGCGCGAGATCATCGAGGCGATGCCGCCGCCCAGATGCGACATTTGCACGAGAAGTTGCGGATGCCGGTCGAACACGCCGGAATTAATGAGACGGATCGTCGCCATGATCAGCGAAAATTCGCGCCCCACGCTGCGCGCCAGATCAAACGCGTTGAACTGCGCGGAGGCGTTCAGTTTCAGCGCAGGATGCACGAACACGAACAATCCGCGCTTGACGCATTCCGCCCAGAACGGCTCGAATTCCGGCGCGTCCAGATAAAGCCCGTCCTGTTCTGACGTGATGGTGACGCCGGGAAAGCCGAGGTCGTCGGCGCACCGCGCCAGTTCGCGAAACGCTTCCGCTCCACCCAGCGGGTTGGCGTGCGCGTATCCCAAAAAGCGTCGGGGGAAATCCTTCTCGAACTGCTTCGCCTTGTCATTGATGAGCTTGGAGCGGTCGGTCGGCGCCGACATTCCCGCCGCGCACGAGAGAACCGCCAGATCAATACCGGCGTCGTCCATCATTTTGACGTGCGCTTCCATATCGAACAGCAGCTTGTGCGTTGTATAGCTCGGCGCGCCATTCTCGTCGTAGGTCAGCACCAGACGATCCCCGGGATCGTCCTTGATGAGTTCGCGCGGCGTGAAATGATGGTGAAAGTCGACGATCATGGCGGCGCCCGGCAGGAAAAACACAAAGCCTTTATTAGGCGACGCCCGCCCGCCTGTCGATGCAGCGCAAGTTGCGCCGCGTCGGTCAACGCATGGTCGCCATTTGACACACCCCCGCACAGGGCTAAACCTCTGCGCAATGGCCCGCAAAGGCCGAGTTTTGCATGCACACCCGGCGACCCATGGACGAAGCCCCAAAGCACCCACCGCTCCCCTCTGACGCTCGCGCGCGCATGGAAGCTCTCAACGAGGCGGCGGCGCCACTGTCGATCTGGCTGCGCACACAGGCCAACGCGCCGGCGCAGCGCCCATGGTTTCGCGATACGGCAACCGAAACGGCAGGTGTGTTGGCGCCAGGACGTGTCGGCGCCGGGCAAATGAAAGCGGTTCCGCACCTGTGGAAATGGCGCGAGATATATCCGTTTCTCGAAAAGATCAGCCGTATCGCCACAGAGGCGGATGTGCCGCCGGTGGAGTTCGCCGACCGTCAGCAGTTCCTGCTCACCAATCCCGGTCTCGGCGGCAGATTGCAGGTCGCCGCCTCCATGCGCTGCGCCGTCTCGATCTACAATCCCGGCGATCTCGCCAAGGCGCATCTGCATTCGCCCAACGCCAGCCGGACCATCCTTTCGGAAAACGGCGGTTACACCAACGTCGAGGGCGAGCGTTGCGAGGCCGCGCGAGGTGATCTTATTCTAACTCCAAACGGAGCCTGGCACGACCACGGCAACGACGGGTCGACGCCCGTCGTGTGGATCGACACGCTGGATTGGCCGCTGATGGAATTTCTCGACATCATCTGGCTGGACGAAGAGTTTCCCGGCAAGCAAGGCAATGCGCGCGTGCAGGCGACTGCCAATCCGCCGGGATTTTCGCGCGCCATGTACGGACGCGGCGGCCTAAAACCCTCGCTCGCAGGCCACCAGCGCGGCGCCGGTCAAAACGTCAGCCCGATGTTCCAGTATCGCGGCGCCGACGTGCGCAACGCGCTTGACGCCATCAGCGCGCGCGCCGGCGGCAAACAGCAAGAAGCATCGCTCGAATTCGTTAACCCGGTCGATGGCGGACCAGTATTTCCGACACTGGCGTATGGCGCCCAGTTGCTGCGCGCCGGCGAAGAAACACCGCTGACCCGTGAGACGTCCAGCACGGTCTACGTTTGCCTCGAAGGCTGCGGGCAAACCGAAATAGCCGGCAAAACCTGGGACTGGGAAGCCAACGACATTTTCGTTGTGCCGAATTTCCTCTGGTCGCGACACATGAATCGCGGCGGCAAAGAAGCGGTGCTCTACACCATGAGGGATCGGCCGCTGCTCGAAAAGATCGGGCAATACCGCGCGCAAACGAGGACCGGCGGCAAGCTTGTCAACCTCTAGGCCCACCGCCTCTGCTCAAACATGCACCTGATTAAGTGTTGCCATAATTTCCTCAGCCACTTCCACGGGCCGCTCAAGCGGCGTCAAGTGGCGCGCCTTGGGCAGTAACCGGAACACTGATTGTTCGATAGCCGCATGCATATCCTCCGCCATGGCGGGCGGCGTCGCATAATCTTCCTCGCCAACCACGATACGCACCGGCATCTGCAACATCGGCAAGCTGCGCCGCTGGTCGAACTCGCCGAGCATCCGGCAAGTCGCCGCGTAAGCGTCGATGTCGTTAGCCAGAAACGTCTTGACGCAGGCTTCGACCACTTGCGGACTGGCTGCCCTGAAATCGTCGCCAAACCAGCGCGTCAATTGGAAATCGATGAGCGACGCCAGCCCCTTGGCTTTGGCTGCTGCGGCGCGCTCCGTCCACGCCTTTTCCGCATCCTTGCCATACCATGCGGTGGTGTCGATGAGCGTCAAACCGGCAACCCGGTGGGTATGGCGCGCCGCCATCGCCAACGCCACCGAGCCGCCCATTGAGGAGCCCGCCACGACAGCTTCAGGCCAATGCAGATGGTTCAGAAGTTCGTTCATGTCGTCGGCAAAACCGTGCGCCAAATACGGCCCCTTCGGTTTGCCCGAGGCGCCATGGCCGCGAAGGTCCGGCGCGACAGCGCACGCCCCCCCTTTGACCAGCCGCTCCGCCACAGGCTCCCAGTAGGAATGGTCCATGGCGAGCGAGTGCAGCAGCAGCACCCGCATCTTTGCGGCGGGGTCGCCATGCAGGGCAAAGGCGATCTGGGTGTGATCCCGGGTCTCGAAACTGGCGATGCGGGCCATGGCGTTTCCTTGTCGTGTTTTGTGCGTGTTTCCTGCGGGATCGTCTGAGTGGCGCGATTCTTGTCACACGCCAGAAAGCCTCGCAAGACCAACCCGTCCGCGCGCCCGTTGCGAAGCCGCGCGACATGGCCTAGGCGTTCCCCCTACCGCATCATCGCTGGCGCCACTTTGGCGCCCGTGGCGCACCCTTTGTCGATGTTCCCGCGAGGCACAATGGACGCCCCGAAGCAGACAGCGCCGCTCGATTTCCACGAACAGATGCAACGCCTGGAGGCGCAAGGTCTGCTGGTGCGCATCACCCGGCCCATCTGCAAGGACACCGAACTGCATCCGCTCGTGCGCTGGCAGTTTACCGGTGGCCTGCCCGACAGCGCCCGCAAAGCGTTCATGTTCACCAACGTGCACGGCGCCGATGGCGCCAAGTTTGACATGCCGGTCGTTGTCGGCGCGCTCGCCGCCAACGCCGATATCTATGCCACGGGAATGGGCGTGCCAGTCGCCGACATCGGCGATGTCTGGACGCGCGGCATGGCCCACCCCATCGAACCCGTGCGCATCGACAATCCACCTTGTCAGCAGGTTGTCATGACCGGCGAGGCGTTGCGCCAGCCGGGCGGCGGTCTGGCCTCGCTTCCCGTGCCGGTCTCAACCCCAGGCTACGACGCCGCACCTTACTTCACGGCCACCCTGTGCGTGACCAAAGACCCCGATAGCGGCGTGCGCAACATGGGCACCTACCGCGCCGGCCTCAAGGCGCTGGACCGCTTGGGCGTGCGCATGGCGAGCCGTCTTTCGGGCGCCGGCGGCTATCAGCATTGGCTCAAATACAAGGCGCGTGGCGAGAAAATGCCCTGTGCGATCGTGGTCGGCTGTTCGCCCATCGTGATGTTCACCGGCCCACAGAAACTGCGCATCGACGAAGATGAAATGGCCGTCGCCGGCGGTCTCGCCGGGCGTCCCATCCGCATGTGCAAGGCGCTGACCGTCGATCTCGATATTCCCGCCGACGCGGAAATCGTCATCGAAGGGCTTATCGATACCGATGCGTTGGAGCCGGAGGGGCCGTTCGGCGAAAGCCACGGCCATGTGGCGCTCGAAGGTTTCAACATGTCGATGCATGTCACCGCGATCACGCGACGCCGTGACGCGGTGCTGGTTTCCATCGTCAGCCAGGTGACGCCGAGCGAGTCGAGCGTCATGAAAAAAGTCGCCTACGAGCCGCTCTATCTCAATCACTTGCAGAAGGAGCTGAACGTCAAGGGCATTGAGCGCGTCGTCATGCACGAACCGCTGTCCAACCTGCGTCCGGTTATTTTCCTGGTCTTCAAACACGGCGCGTTGAAAACCGAGGTTTGGCGCGGCCTGCAGGGCGCATCGAGCTTGCAGGCGCAGTGCGGCAAGATTTGCGTCGCCGTGTCTGAAGATGTCGACCCCAACAATACCGACGGCGTGTTCTGGTCGATGGCCTATCGCTCCAACCCGCTCGACGACGTGCTCGTGCTGCCCAACCGCGCCGGCGGCCACGGCCCCAAGGGCGGCGCCAACTCGACGCTGCTCATCGACGCCACCGCCAAGCACGCCATGCCGCCACTGGCGTTGCCAACCAAACCCTACATGGAGCGCGCCAAACAAATCTGGGAGGAATTGCAGTTCCCCGCCATTACCCCGCAGGCGCCCTGGCACGGCCATCAACTCGGCGACTGGGCTGATCTCTGGCAGCATTTCGCTGACAACGCGGTCGCCGGCAAATGGCTGGAGAACGGCGCCAACACATGGCCGCGCCGCAAACCCGGTCTGATCCCCGAAACACCCGTGCGTAAAATCGAAACCATCAAATGAAACCGATTGAGGCCGCCCTGCTGAAAGCTGTTGGCAAGCCGGTGCGACGCAAGGAAGATTTGCGCCTCATCACCGGCGCCGGGCAGTTCACCGACGATTTCCGTTTTACGGGCCAGACCTATGCCGCGATGGTGCGCTCGCCCCACCCGCACGCGCGCCTCGGCAGAATCGACAAGCGCGCGGCGCTGGCCATGCCCGGCGTCCTCGGCCTGTTCGACGGCGCGGATGTGCGGGCAGACGGCCTGAATCCAGTGCCGCACGATCCCCTGCCGAAAACGAAATACGATATGAAGCTGCACGCGCCCGGCAATTTGGCGCCCGTGTTCATCGGCCCGCACATGCTACTGCCCGCCGACAAAGCGCGACACGTTGGCGAAGCCGTCGCCATGGTAGTAGCGCAAACGCAGGCGCAAGCCAACGACGCCGCCGAAGCCGTGCAGGTCACCTATGAGGTGCTGCCGTTCGTCACGGATTCGCGCCTCGCCCTCGCGCCCGGCGCACCCGCAGTATGGGATGAATTGCCTGGCAATCTCTGCGTCGAATCCTTTTTCGGCGACGAACAGGCGACCGACGAGGCCTTTGCTCGCGCCGCCCACGTCATCGAACGCGAATTTCATATCGACCGCGTTACCGGCGTGCCGCTCGAGCCACGCTGCGCGGTAGCTAATTTCGACGTCGCCACCGGCCGCACCACGCTCTACGCCGGCAGCGGTGGCGCGGTGCGGCAGAAAGCCGAACTGGCGCAAGTCCTCGGCATCGCGCCCGCCGACCTGCGCGTGCTGTCGTTTGATGTCGGCGGCAATTTCGGCACCCGCAATCGCGTTTATGTGGAATTCGGTCTGGTCGCGTGGGCGTCGCGCAAATTGCAGCGACCGGTGAAATTTACCGCGACACGCTCGGAAGCCTTTTTGAGCGACTACCAGGGCCGCGACCTCGTCTCGAAAGTGTCGCTGGCGCTCGACCGCGATGGGCGCTTTCTAGCCATGCGCGCCGACAACCTGAGCAACATGGGGGCGCGCGCCGTGTCGTTTTCCCCACTCGGCAAAGGCTCCGGCCTGATCCCCGGCTCCTACGACATACCCGCTGTGAGGCTTCGCGCGCGCGCCGTCTACACCAACACGACGCCGACGCAGGCCTATCGCAGTTCTGGCCGACCCGAGGTCAACTTCGCGCTGGAGCGGCTCATCGACATGGCCGCCGAGCAGTTCGGCTTCGACAAGATCGCGTTGCGGCGCGCAAATCTTGTGGCGCAAACCGCCTTCCCTTATCGCAACGGCGTCGGCGCTGTTTATGACAGCGGCGAATACGAAAAAAACATGGACGGCGCGTTGCGCCTCGCCGGGTTCGCGGATCGCGAGGCGCGGCGCGCCAACGCCAAAAGCCGCAGCAAACTTTACGGCATGGGCGTCGCCAACTATGTCGAATCCTCCATCGGTTCGCCCAATGAGCGCGCTGAAATCCGCGTCAAACCCGAAGGCGTGGTCGAAGTCGTCATCGGCACCCAACCCTCCGGTCAAGGCCACGAAACAAGTTTTGCGCAGGTCGCGGCCGATCTCGTCGGCGTCGATGTCGCCAACATAAAAATCATTCTGGGCGATACGGACATTGTGTCCGTTGGCGGCGGCTCCCACTCCGGTCGCTCCATGCGCCACGCCGGAACCGTGATCGCCATGGCGAGCCAGGACCTCCTTGATCGTGGCGTTGCGATTGCAGCGTTGCATTTCGGCGTCGCTCCGGAGCGCATGTACTTTGAGGCGGCCGCCTTCCGCGTGCGCGAAACAAATTTCGCCATCGACATTTTTGAACTGGCGCGGGCGGCTGGCCAAATGCAATTGCCCGATCAGCTGCGTGAG
>JAYTTW010000104.1:0-8292 GCA_043744855.1 Hyphomicrobiales bacterium | reverse complement strand
GGCAATGTCATCGTACTGGAACCCGAACACGGATTGCACTTCCCGGTTGAGCCTTAGCGTCGGCAGCGCCTGCGGCGTCCGGGTCAATTGCAGCGCCGCCTGATCGAGGTGATTGAGATAGAGGTGCGCATCGCCAAGCGTATGCACGAAATCACCCGCCTCCAATCCGCTCGCCTGCGCCATCATATGCGTCAGCAACGCGTAGCTTGCAATATTGAACGGGACGCCAAGAAAGATGTCCGCCGAGCGTTGATAGAGCTGACACGAAAGCTTCCCGTCGGCGACGTAAAACTGAAACAGGCAGTGGCACGGCGGCAGTTTCATGCTCTCGATCTCGGGCACATTCCATGCCGACACGATGAGGCGACGCGACCCGGGATTGCGACGAATTTCGTTCGCCACCCACGCCAGTTGATCGTAGGTGCGGCCATCCGCCCCCTGCCATGACCGCCATTGCTTGCCGTAGACGGGACCGAGGTCGCCGTGCTCGTCGGCCCATTCGTCCCAGATGCTGACGCCGTTGCGGTTGAGATAGGCGATGTTGGTGTCGCCGGCCAGAAACCACAGCAATTCGTGGACGATGGATTTGAGATGCAGTTTCTTGGTGGTGACCAGCGGGAACCCCTCGCTAAGGTTGAACCGCATCTGGTGTCCAAACACCGATTTCGTGCCGGTGCCGGTGCGATCAGCGCGCGTCACGCCCTCGCGCCCCACCCGTTCGAGAAGTTCCAGATAGGCGCGCATGAACTCAGGTCCCGTTGGAAGCGCTTTCGAAAACCGGCCTTTAAAGCATGATCCCGAAAAGTGGACGCCGGTTTTCGGAAAAGATCATGCTCAAGAAAAAAACCTGGAGTGCGACGACGATTCGAAGAAGCGTCATTGCGCTCTAAGCATCTGGAAACAGCAATTTCAAGCCCAGCGCGGCGGCGTTGTAAATGCCGTGCAGGAGAATGGTTGCGCGCACACTGCCGGTACGTTCGCGCAGATACCCGAGCACCACTCCAACCGGCAACACCGCCAAAGCGTAAAGGTGCGTTCGCTCCCAGTGAGCCAGGGCGAACAGCACCGAGGTCAGCGCCAAGGTCGGGCCGAACCCCATGTAGGCCCGCAAATGCGTGTAAAGCCAGCCGCGGAACAGCAGCTCTTCGGCAAGTGGCGCCAGCAGCGCCGCCAGCAGGAACGTAACCGCCAGCCCGACCATGCCAGGCGGCACATGAAACCAGCTTTTCGCATCCGGATAAAAATACTGGACCGCCAATCCTGCGAGCGCACCGTAGGCGATGCTTGCGACAACCAGCCAGACATACACGCCGTCCACATGGAAGGGTCGCCACGCCAGCATGTCACGCCATGCGGCGGCGCCGCGAAACCGCGCCAGCGCCAGCAACGCCAAAACCGCTGCGGCGTAGAAAATACAGGTGACCACGAGCACAGGGACGAGTATTTCCTGCAAACGCCCGCCGCTCAGGCTGTCTAGCGCTTGGCGCAGCGCCGCCGTCAGATGTTCGCGATCGTTCACCAATACATCAATGCCGCCAACGGCAAGCATGGCGACGACGAAAACGACGACACTCAGAACCGCAAAAGCCACGAGGCTGAGGCAAAGCCCGCCAACCCCGTAGAGCGGCGCCGAAGCGCGTGCCGCAGGTTCGAGGCCTTCAGTTAAGGGGCTTTCAGAAGTATCCGTCACCGTTTGCATGCTCGCGTGTTGTCTTGATTCTCCGGGGTTACGATGGCGTGTGCGCGCGCCCCGCGCAATTGAATTCGCCAAACTTGAATTCGCCAGAATTCGTCCTGGAATTGGCTTGTGCTAGCTTGCGTGGCTTGTGCTGGATTGTCGCTGGCGCCGTCGGGGGTGGGCGGCCTTTTTTCAGGGGACGCCTTTGTCCGCACGTCTCGCCTTCCGTCTGCAAATGTCGTTCACTGCATTGTGCTGCGCCCAGGTGGCCGGCGCGCCAATGGCCTGCGCCCAGAGCGTCGAAACCTTTTATACCGGCAGGACAATCACACTCATCGTTGGCGCGGGCGCCGGCGGCTCCTATGATCTTTATGCGCGCACCCTCGCCAATTACCTGCCCAGATACATTCCGGGCAAGCCGGTAATGATCGTCAAGATCGGTGGCGGCGTCGGTGGCGGCATTTCGACCGCCATCGGGGTTGAGCACACCGCGCCAAAGGATGGCACGACCCTTGGCATGACCCAGCAGACCAATGTCACGAGCCAGCTTACGGAAGCCTCAGTCGCCGGCAAGTTCGACATCTCGAAATGGCGCTGGCTCGGCAACCTCGCCCCGCTGCGCAATTTTATCGGCGTCTGGCACACCGCAAAAGCGCAATCCCTCGAGGAGGCGCGAACCCATGAGGTGATGGTCGGCGCCACCGGCCGCAATTCGCCGACGTTTATCCTGCCGCAAGCGATCAATGAACTGATCGGCACGAAATTCAAATTCGTGCTCGGCTACAACGGCGTTGCCGATCTCAACCTCGCCATGGAGCGCGGCGAGATCGAGGCGCGCGGCGGCGCCTGGATCAGCGTTGTCGCGCAGAAGCCGTCCTATATCACCGAGAAAAAACTCAAAGCCCTCGCGGTCGATGGCCTGACCCGCGAGCCGCTCCTGCCGGATGTGCCGACCTTGATGGAAATTGCGCCGACGCCGGAACTGAAAGCCGCCGCGACGATCATCTCCGGGTCCTCGGCCTTTGCCCGCGCGCCATTCCTGCCGCCCGGTGTGCCGCAGGATCGCGTCGACGCCCTGCGCCGGGCGTTCGACGCAACCATGCAGGACCCGGAATTCCTCGCCGAAGCCGCCAAACTGCAGTTGCCGATTGAACCGCAGGGCGGCGCTGATCTTGACAGAATCGCGGCGCAGATTGTCGCGACGCCCGCCGCCGCCATTGCACTGACGAAAAAACTGCTCGGCGAGATGTAAGGCGCTTTTGCCCACGCCGTTCAGTAATGCGGCGGCGGCGGCTCGGCGCCATCGCGCGCCGGCGACGCGTTCTGTATCTCGTCGCGCAGCCGCATCACTTCGCGCTCCAGCGCCGCGATCTGGCGCCACTGCGCGGTCAAGACATCATTGAGTTCGGCGAGGCTGCGCTCCTGATGCGCGAAACGTATCTCGAACTGGTCAAGCCGTGCGCCATCAGCAGTCTCAAAACTATCTGTCACGTGCGGTCTCGCGGTCTGCCGGTCAAGCATCAGGGTCTGTAGATTAGCGCCGCCCGCGCCTTCTCGACGATATGGGCCGGCGCTGCGTAAATCCTGGCGATCAGCGTCTGCAACTCTTCGCCTCGTGTCGGCACGGCGTCGACGTTGATGCGTTTGGCTTCGGCCACCAATTCAACGTCGTTCATCGTCTCCCAGAACGCCTGGCGCAGCGCCGCGATGCGCTCGGCAGGCACGCCGGGCGCCACCACATAGGGCCGCCCGAACGCCGCCTGCGAATAAACCAGTTCAAGCACCTGCCGGGGTTCCTCGCCAGGGACGAAATCGCGAACGAGGCCGACGCCCATGGCGTTCAGTTCGCGGTAACCCACGTTGGCTTCCTGCACGAGCGGCTTGACGAGCCGGTTGGCAAACCAGTGCGGATAGGTGGCTGCGACGCTCGACCAGGTCTGCCCGCAGCCGCCCTGCACCTCGCCCTTTTCGATGGCGAGATTGATTTCGCGCGTGCCGGGATACCCGGCGACGATTTTCAGCTTTGCGCCGAGCAGATTTTTCAGCATCGAGGGATAATCGCGCGTCGACGCCCCTTCCGCGCTGGCGCCCACCACGAGTTCGCGACCAAAGGCGTCAGCCAGGCTGTTGAAGCCAGCATCCGTGCGCACAAAGCACAGGTAGGCATCCACGTTGGCATTGCCGATATAGTTGAATTTTGACGCGTCGTGGGTAAGCCGGCGGGTTTCGCCAAGCAGCGGCTCCACCACAGCCCCCATGAAAATCGCGCCAATCGCCGTGCCGTCCTTGGGCGCGATGTTGTTGATGTAGGCGGCGGCGACATTGGAAGCGGCGCCTGGCATGTTCTGCACGACCACTTGCGGATGGCCCGGCACATGCCGACCCATGAAGCGCGCGATCAACCGACCATAAAGATCGTACCCCCCGCCCGGTGAGGAGGCGACGACAATCGTCACGGTTTTGCCGCGATAAAATTCGGCGACCCCGTCCGCCGCAAAAACAGGCGCCAGCCCTCCGAAGCTGCATCCAAGGCTGCACGCAAGGCTGGCGACACGCCATCGGCCTCCATGTCGTGCCCGCAAACCGCTCACCACATGCCTCATTTCGCCCTATTGAAGGGGGCCAGCCCGACGACCCCTGAAACTCCGGCCAGAAACAATTTGCTGCGTCGCAGCAAAGCCGCTATTGCAGTGCAATATTAGTTCAATGATTTTATCCGTCGGAGATTCCCATGCGAAACCTGTCTGACACCCTAATTAACTTGCGACGTGTTTCCAAACATTTTGAAGCGGTCGTACCGGTACCGCCAAATCATTTTACGGCCGGCAGGTTGCAAAGCCTCCCCTTCGCTGGCGAAAACCCCGGCGACCTCGACATGTACGCATGGGCGCCGCCTCCCAAAGCTGGCAGATGCCCGCTCGTCGTCGCCTTGCATGGCTGCACGCAGACCGCCGAGGGTTTCGATCTCGGGACTGGCTGGTCCGCCTTGGCGCAACAGCACAACTTCGCGGTGCTGGCGCCACAGCAGCGGCGCGCCAACAATCCCAATCTTTGCTTCAACTGGTTTTCACAGGGCGACGCCTCGCGCGGCAACGGCGAAGCGGCCTCCATTCGCGCCATGATCGCAGCGATGATCGGGCAGCACGACATCGATCCCCAGCGCATCTATGTCACCGGCCTGTCGGCTGGCGGCGCCATGGCCTCGGCGATGCTCGCCTCTTATCCGGAAGTTTTCGCCGCCGGCGCCATCGTCGCGGGCTTGCCATTTGGCGGAGCCAACAGCGTCAGCGACGCCTTTCAATCCATGGCCGGCCTCAACCCGCAATCGGCAGGGAACCTCGGCTCCCTCGTTCGCGACGCCTCCCCACACGCTGGCGAGTGGCCGCGCGTTTCCGTCTGGCATGGCGACGCTGATTCCACCGTGCAGCCGGCCAACGCGCACCAGATCGTCGCCCAGTGGCTCAACGTGCACGGCGTCGATCCCAACCGTGTCTCGGTCGAGCCGAACGAGCGCTACACGCGGCAGACCTGGAACGACGCCGACGGCAAAGCTGTTGTCGAATTGTATGAAGTCGGCGGCATGTCGCATGGGGTGCCGCTCGCGGTACGCGACGGCGAGCCACAAAGCGGCGTCGCCGGGCCGTTTCATCTCGATGTCGGAGTTCCCTCGACAGAATGGATCGCCGGTTCATGGGGCCTGGTGGACAACCTCCGCCGCGTTGAAACGCCGTCGCCAACAAGGCCGACCTCCCCAGCCTTTGGCTCGCAACCCGGCTTGAGCATCGAAGGCGTCATCAACAAGGCGCTGAAAGCTGCGGGACTGGTCAAGTAAAGAGGCTGCCGCCGCGACCCATCGGGCAGCCGCGCAGCATTTTATCAACGCACGTCTCAGACGACGTGCGCCATCCCCCTAAGCCCCAAAAATCTTGCCGGGGTTGAAAATCCCCTGCGGGTCGAGCGCTGATTTGATGGCGCGCATGGCGCCGAGGGCGGCGGGATCGTGTTCCTCGACCATGTATTTGCGCTTCAACTGGCCGATTCCATGCTCGCCGGTGCAGGTGCCTTCCATGGCGAGGCCGCGTCGCACCAGGCGTTCAAGAAACGCCTGCGTGCGCGCCACGTCCGCCGCGTCCTCAACGTCAACCAGAACGCAAACGTGAAAATTGCCGTCGCCGACATGCCCGACAATCGGCGCGATGAGGCCACTCGCCGCGATATCGGCCTGCGTCTCGACGACACATTCGGCGAGGCGTGAAATCGGCACGCACACGTCGGTCGCGACGGCGCGCGCGCCCGGACGCAACGACAGCGCCGCCCAGTATGAATCGTGCCGCGCCTGCCACAGACGCGTGCGGTCCTCGGTCTTCGTCGCCCACTCGAAGGGGCCGCCGGCAAACTCAGCTGCGATTTTGCCAAAGCTTTCGGCCTGCTCGCGCACCGATGCCGGCGTGCCGTGAAATTCCAGCAACAGCATCGGCGCCTGCGGCAACGACAGGCGCGAGTATTGGTTCGCGGCCTGCACTTGCAAGGCATCGAGCAATTCGATGCGCGCCACGGGAATGCCGCTTTGAATGGCGGCGATGGCGGCGCTGCACGCAGCCTGCACATCGGGGAACGCGCAGACACCAGCCGAAACAGCCTCGGGAATCCCATGCAGTTTCAGCGTGATTTCCGTGATGACGCCGAGCGTGCCTTCAGCGCCGACAAACAGCCGCGTCAAATCATAACCGGCGGAGGATTTGCGGGCGCGGCTCGCGGTTCGCAGCGTCTCTCCCGTCGCGGTCACCACTTGCAACGACAGCACGTTGTCTTTCATGGTGCCGTAACGCACGGCGTTGGTTCCAGACGCGCGGGTCGACGCCATGCCGCCGAGCGATGCATCGGCGCCTGGGTCGATGGGGAAGAAAAGACCGGTGTCACGCAACTGTTCATTGAGCGCTTTGCGCGTGATGCCGGGCTCAACAACACAATCGAGATCGTCGACGTTCACCTTGAGCAGGCGATTCATCATCGATGTATCGATGCAGACGCCGCCGTAGGGCGCGTTGACGTGGCCTTCGAGCGAGGTGCCGGCGCCAAACGCGATGACTGGCACACGCTGCGCCGCGCACAGCCTGACGACCGCAGAGACTTCTTCGACATCCTGGGCGAACACGACAGCGTCGGGCGGCTGCGTCTCACCCCACGTCAAGGTATGCGCGTGCTGAGCCCGCACGCTCTCGTTGGCGGAAAAGCGATTGCCGCAACGTTGCGACAACTGCGAGCAGACAGCCGCCAGCGCCGCCGGGGTTGGACGCGCGAAAACAAGATCGCTCATGCCTGATTCTACCCGGCGAATCCGCCGGCGTCGAGAAACGCCTGCTCTTGCGCGGTCGAGATGCGCCCCAGCAACACGTTGCGATGCGGAAAGCGTCCGAAGCGGCGAATAATGTCCCGATGCATCTCGGCGAATTTGACGCCCTCCGCATCATCAGAGGCCCGGCATTTCTCGACGCAGAATTCCTGTTCGGCGAGGTCTTCCGAATGCATGAACGGCAGATAGAAAAACCTTTGCATCGGCGGTGAATATTGCTGATCGAAATGTTGCGCGAGTGCGGCCTGAGCTACGGACACCGCTTTCGCATCCGTGCCAAAAGCGCGTGCGAGACCGCGAAAAATGTTGCGCGGAAACTGGTCGAGCAACAAGATCAGCGCCAGCGCCCCCTCCGCTTCGCTGGCCCACGCGTCGAGCCGCCCGAAAGCGGCGGCCTGATGGGCGCCGAACCATTTCCAGCGCACCAGACCATCGAAATCGCGGTCATGCGCAAACCACAACTCAGGCCCGGCGTCGCGCCAGAAGGCGACGATCTCGTGCGCCGACAAATTTGTTGGAGCTTCGTTCGACATGATTTCCGACACTGGCTCAACCCCGATGCAGGCGCGAGGCAAATAGCGTATACAGCGCCCTGCATGGAGACAACGGAGACTTTGGAGCCGCGTCTAAAACCGTCGTACTGGGCGGCGAGCGCGGCGGCGTTTGCGTTGCTTGCGGCGGCCATAGAGCTCGACAACATCTGGTTGCTCAACTTCGTTCACGTAATCTCGGGAGCCCTGTGGACGGGAACCGACCTGCTGATGGGCTTCGTTATTGGACCGGCGTTGCGCACCGCGCCGTTTGAGGCGCGCCGCCAAGCCAGTCTGCGCATCACCTCGCGGACCCTCCTGCTGCTGCCGACCTTGGCGATCGCGACGGGAACGTCGGGATGGTTTCACGCGCGCCAACTGGGTTTTCTCGATATGGCGTGGCCGGCGTTCGGCTGGATCGTCGCGGCGCTCGTGCTTGCGGCAATCCTTACCGTGCAGGGTCTGCTGATTTTGTTGCCGGCCAACCTTCGGGTTTACCGTGAGCTGAAGAAGTCCACGCCCGATGTCGAAAAGCTGGCCCGATCCATGCGCTTCTACGTTCGGGTCATCGCCGTGCAGGGTTTGACGCAGGTGTTGATGGTTTTGGTGATGGCGCGATTTGTCACCGGGTTGTAATTAAGCGCCGCCGCCGCAAGCAGCGCCAAATCCCGGCTCAAAGCCTTGGGTTTTCGACCATTTTGAAGGGCAGGGGAATCGGGTGAAGGCGATCA
>JAYTTW010000103.1:0-8300 GCA_043744855.1 Hyphomicrobiales bacterium | reverse complement strand
ATCGGAAGAAAGTGAGTCACGCAGTGACGCGCTTTCTGGAGATGATAAGTGGATACTTCAACAAAAACGACGTACCCGGAATCTTTGATTCCGGGTGCCTAGTGCACAAACCTGACGTTGCCCGGCCTCGCCCACAACTGCTCGAACTGGCCGATGAAGGCCGCAGCGGCGTCACGGCTTTCCAGCACCACAATGTCGTTGTCTTGTCGGGTCTCGCCCGAAAACGAAAAATTCGCCGACCCCGAGCGCAGGAAGCGACCATCCACCTGATAGGCCTTCAGGTGCATGAAATCCCCGCCCCGCGCCTTGATGCGCGCCTCCACCATATTAGAACGCAGCAAGTCGCCCAGCCGCGCGCCCGTGGCGGATTGTCCGCCCGGTTGTTCCGGATCGAGATACAGGCGAATCCGCACGCCGCGCCCCGCCGCCGCCGCCAGCGCCTCGATAACATGTCGATCCGTCAGCACATACGCGGTCATATCGAGATGCCGCCGGGCGCGCGCGATGAGTTCCGTATCCACCTCGTCAAAGCCGCGCTGCGGGCCGTAGAATACCCGCACACCGGCCAGCACCGGCTCGCGGTCAATCGGTCCGCGGGCCGAAACCGGGACAATTCCCATCAGCATCGCCAAACCCAGGACGTTCCGGCTGGTGCGCATCTTGTGAACCCGTATCAGGCTTTGCCATTGAGCGAAGGCGCAACCTTGCCATCGAGCGGCCAGCGGGCGCGCGGTGCGAACGCCATCGTATCCGTGAGCCCCAGACGCAACCGTTCGATCCCCGCCCAGGCGATCATCGCGCCGTTGTCCGTGCACAGTTCGCGCGGCGGCAGCACGACGCGCAGCCCGGCTTCACGCGCAAACCGTTCCATGGCGTGGCGTATCGCTGCGTTGGCGGCAACGCCGCCCGCCAGCACCAGCGCTTTGGCTGGCGTCCGGCGCTCGCCGAACCGGCGCAGACCGACCCGCGTGCGATCCACGATGACGTCAACGATGGCGGCCTGAAACGAAGCGCAGAGATCGGCAATGTCGGTCGCCGTCAAGCGCCCCAATCGCTCGATTTGCAGACGCACGGCGGTTTTCAAACCAGACAGGGAAAAGTCCGCTTCAGGCCGTCGCAGCATCGGCCTTGGCAGGTCGAAGCGAAGCGGATCGCCTTGCCGGGCTTCTGCCTCAACCTGGGGACCGCCGGGGTAAGGCAGGCCCAGCATCTTGGCGACCTTGTCAAAGGCTTCGCCAAGCGCGTCGTCCAGCGTTGTGCCGATGCGATCATAATCGCCGACGCCGTTGACCGCGATGAGTTGCGTGTGACCGCCCGACATCAGCAACAACAGATAGGGAAACTCGACACCATCTGTCAGTCGCGCGGTCAGCGCGTGGGCTTCCAGATGATTGACTGCAATGAACGGTTTTCCAGCCCCCAGCGCAATCGCCTTGCCGGTCGTAAGACCCACCATGACGCCGCCGATGAGGCCCGGTCCGCCGGCTGCGGCGATGGCGTCGAGGTCCGCGACTTTGAGATGGGCGCGCTCCAAAGCACGCCGGATGAGAGGATCGAGCGCTTCGACATGGGCGCGGGCGGCAATTTCAGGCACGACGCCGCCGTATGCCGCGTGCGCGGCGACCTGGCTGAATATTTCGTCGCAGACGATCTCGCCGCGCCCCTCGACATTGAGGCGCACGATAGCCGCAGCCGTCTCATCGCAGGTCGTTTCGATTCCCAGAACGTGCATCCGGTCCCCTGCCGCCAATGCTTGCCTTGAAGGTTGCTTTCGCGGCGTCCTTTCGCGGCGTGCTGGCTAACCCTATAGTCGCGCCAGCCTTGCAACAAAAGAGAACCCGCGTATGGCCCGCCCCTTCCTCAAAATTGGCACGCGCGGTTCGCCGCTGGCCCTGGCGCAGAGTCACGAGGTCCGCAGTCGCCTCGCCGCCTGCCATGGCGTTGACGAAGCCAGCATCGAAATCATCGTCATCCGCACCACAGGCGACCTTATACAGGATCGGCCTTTGGGCGAAGTCGGCGGCAAGGGCCTGTTCACCCGCGAGCTTGATCTCGCGCTGTTTGATGAGAGCGTCGACATCTGCGTTCACTCATCCAAGGATTTGCCAACCGCGCTGCCGCACGGCATCGACATTGTCGGCTACCTGCCGCGCGAGGATGTCCGCGACGCCTTCGTTTCGGCCAAAGCGGGAACCCTGCGCGAACTGCCGCACGGCGCGACCCTTGGCACCGCCTCCTTGCGGCGCCAGGCGCAAGTCCTGCGACTGCGCCCCGACATTCAGATAACCCTGTTGCGTGGCAACGTGGAAACACGCTTGCGCAAGGCCGAATCCGGCGAAATCGACGCCACGTTGCTGGCGATGGCCGGCCTCAAGCGCCTTGGCCTCGCCCACCGGGCGACGGCTGAACTTGACGTTGAAGACTTTCTTCCAGCGGTTGGCCAAGGCGCAATCGCCATTGCGGCGCGCGCCGATAATACAAAAATCCACACGGCGCTCGCACCCATCCTGCATCGCGAAACGGGTTACGCGCTGGCGACCGAGCGAGCCTTTCTGGCGATCCTCGATGGCTCCTGCAAAACGCCCATTGCCGGGCACGCCTGCGTTGCAGCAGATCAGATTCGTTTCCGTGGCATGGTATTGCGCACGGACGGATCTGAAATTTTTGAAACGCATCGTTCGGGCTTGGTGACCGAGGCGGCGCATCTGGGCGCGGAGGCTGGACGCGCCGTGCTGGAGCGTCTGCCGCCCGGCGTGCTGCCCTGACCATGCAGGCGCTTGTCACACGTCCCGTGCGCGATGGAGAAAAAACTGCGGCGCGCCTGGCTGCGCGCGGACACATCGCGCATCTGGCGCCGGTTGTGGAAATCGTCGCGACCGAAGCGCGGCGGCGTGATGCGCCTATCGACGGCGTCATCGCCACCAGCGCCCATGCCCTCATGCTGCTGAACGACCCAGACTTTGGCGCGTTGCAGGCGCTGCCCGTACACCTCGTTGGCGAGCGCACGCGCCAAGCGGCACAGGCGCGCGGTTTTACCAATGTGCGCCAGGCGCACACCAACAGCCGGGAGCTGACGAGCGCGCTTATCGCCAGCGTTAACCCGCAGGGCCGCTATCTCTATCTCGCCGGCCGCGACCGTAAACCAGAGCTGGAGCGGGCTCTGAAACAGGCGGGCCACCAAGTCGAAACGCACGTCGTCTACGAAGCCCGCGCCTGTACGAACTGGCCCGAAGCGGCGGTCGACGCGCTCCGGTGCAACGCCATTGACGCGGTGCTGCATTATTCGCGGCGCAGCGGCGGGATTTTTCTGCAGCTTGTCGCGGCGCTGAAAATCGATCCGCTGACCAACCGCGCCGCGCACATTTGCATTTCCAGTGACGCGGCACGCCCCCTCGTGAGGGCTGGCTTGCGTGTTAAGGTGGCGACGACCGCCGACGAAGCGGCGATGTTTGAGACGCTCGAGAGTTTGTCGGGCCAAGCCCGTCGCCTGCCGCAACCGAGGCCCCGATGACCCAGATTTCCATTCGCCGCTTTGCTGTCTGTCTCGCCGCGCTTGCGATGTTTGGCGTTGCCGGCGGGCCAGCATGCTCGCAAACAAACGAAGCTGATTTTTACAAGGGAAAAACCGTGCGCCTCATCGTCGGGTACGGCCCTGGCGGCGGCTATGACGCTTATGCCAGAATGATTGCGCCCTACATCGGCAAGACACTCGGCGCCAACGTGATTGTCGAAAACCAGCCGGGGGCTGGCGGCGTCAAGGCGCTCAACGTCATCGCCGCAGGCGTGCCGGATGGGCTCAATATTATGATTGTCAACGGCCTCGGCGCTGCATTCTCGCAATTGACAGATCAGCCAGGCGTGCGTTTCGATCTTGGCAAACTCGCCCATCTCGGCACCGTCAGCGCGTCGCCGTGGGTGTGGCTGACCGGGCCGAACGCCGCCATCGACACACCGCAAAAAGCCCTCGACTCCGGCAAACAATACATGTGGTCGGGGAGCGGTCCCATCGACGGCCTTTCCGATGGCGCCGCTTTCACCTGCGCCGCGCTAAAACTGAATTGCCGGATTGTGCTTGGCTATCCCGGCTCCAACGAAGCCGCCATCGCCGTCACCCGTGGCGAGATGGACATGATCTACGTCTCCGACACCTCCGCCAACAATTACGTCAGGGCGGGCCAGAACAAAGCGGTCGCCAACATGGGCCGCGTCAAATCGAGATTTTTCCCTGAGGTGCCAACAATCTTCGACGCCGTGACACTCGACGCCGACCAGCAATGGATTTTCGATCTGCACTCCACAGCAGAAAATCTGGGCCGCATTCTTGTCGCGCCGCCGGCGATCCCCGTCGAACGACTGAGAGTCCTGCGGGAGGCCATCAAGTCGGCGCTGAGCGACCCGCAACTCGTCGCCGAGGGTGAAAAAACCCAGCGATACGTTGATTTCATTGATGCCGAAGCAACCCGCAAGGCCACCCTGCGGGTCGTCACCGATATTACCCCCGAACAAAAAAAACGTGTGCAGGAAATCGTTTCCCATGCGGAAACTAAATAAACGCAAAGACGACTTGAAAAGGGCCGCACGCGCGGCTCGGCGATTTCATCGTTCGCCAGATCGCCGCGCGGTGGTAAACCCGCAGCATGCTGCGAGAGCCCGAGGGAAACCGGCCCATGGAAATCAGCGCGGCCGACGGCGACCTCATCGCCGACGTCCTTGTGCCTGTCGCGGTTGATACCGCTTATTCCTACAAAGTCCCCGCCGGCGTCACGCTGCAGGCGGGATCGTTTGTCACGGTGCCGCTGGGCTCGCGCGAAGTCACGGGTGTCGTGTGGGAGCTGCGACATCGGGCCGCCGGATCGAACCTCAAAAGCATCGTTGAAACGCGCGATCTGCCACCGATGCGCGAGCCGCTGCGCAAACTCATCGACTGGATCGCCCGCTGGACCCTGGCGCCGCGCGGCATGGTGCTGCGCATGGGCGTCGGTGCGCCTGACAACGTCGGACCCGAACCGATCCGCGTCGGCGTGCGCCTTGGCGGTCCGCCGCCAGCCCGCATGACACCGGCCCGAGCCCGCGTGGTCGAGGCGGCGCAAGGCGGACTTACCTATCGCAAGGCGGAATTGGCGGAAGCTGCAGCTTGCAGCGTCGGCGTTATCGATTCGCTTGTTGACGAGGGCACGCTCGAAGTTGTGTCGCTCGCCACGCAACCCGCAGCCGAGCCGCCCGATCCAGACCATGCTCCATCCCGGATGGAACCTGACCAGCAGGCGGCGGGCGCAGACCTTGCCGCCAAAGTCGCCGCGCAAAAATTTTCTGTCACGCTGCTGGAAGGCGTCACCGGCTCCGGCAAAACAGTGGTTTATTTCGAGGCTGTCGACGCCGCTGTTCGGGCTGGAAAACAAACCCTTATCCTCATGCCGGAAATTGCACTCACGGCGCAGTTTCTCGACCGTTTCGCGGCACGTTTCGGCGTGCGCCCCGCTGAGTGGCATTCCGGCGTCGCTGCGCGCAAGCGGTCGCGCCTGTGGTTGGGCGTTGCAGCAGGCGACGTGCAGGTGGTCGTCGGCGCGCGCTCAGCCCTGTTCCTGCCATTTCGCAATCTCGGCCTCATTGTCGTCGATGAAGAACACGATGCTGCCTACAAACAGGACGACGGCGTCTCCTATCAGGCCCGCGACATGGCGGTGGTTCGCGGTCAACTGGAAGGCGCTGCGGTCGTCCTCGCCTCGGCGACGCCATCCATTGAAACGCGCGTCAACGCTGAACAGGGGCGCTATACCCGGTTGCAACTCGCGTCGCGTTTTGGTGGCCGCATGTTGCCTGATATCAGCGCCATTGATTTGCGCCGCGCCGCAGCGGCGCGTGGCAAGTGGGTGTCGCCCCGCCTTGTCGAGGAAATTTCGCAGACCCTGGCGCGCAGCGAACAGGCGCTGTTGTTTCTCAATCGTCGCGGATATGCGCCGCTCACTCTATGCCGCGCCTGTGGCCACAAATTTCAGTGTCCCAATTGCACCGCCTGGCTGGTCGAACACCGCTTTCGCCGCGCGCTGGTTTGTCATCACTGCGGTCATGTCGAGCAGCGTCCGCAACAATGTCCGCAATGCGACACGCCGGATTCGCTCACCCCCTGCGGCCCCGGCGTTGAGCGCCTCGCCGATGAAGTCGTCAGCCTTTTTCCGCAAGCCCGCACGTTGGTGTTGTCGTCGGATTTTCCCGGCGGCGCCGAGCGGCTTCGGCGCGAGTTGGCCGAGATCGCCAGCGGGACTTACGACATTGTGATCGGCACACAGCTTGTGGCGAAGGGGCACAACTTTCCGCACCTGACACTGGTCGGCGTAATCGACGCCGATGTCGGCCTCAACTCCGGCGATCCGCGTGCCGCCGAACGCACCTTCCAAATGTTGCAGCAAGTCACCGGCCGCGCTGGTCGCGGTGATCGCGCCGGGCGTGGTTTTGTCCAAACGTGGCAGCCGGAACATCCTGTCATGCAAGCCCTGCTGTCGGGCGACACGGAGCGCTTCTATCGGGAAGAGACCCATTCGCGCCAGCGCGCGGGATTGCCGCCCTTTGGACGCCTCGCATCCATCATCGTCAGCGCCGCTGATAGAGCCAGCGCTGAAATTCACGCGCGGGCGCTGGCGCGTGCGGCGTATGTCCTGCCGCCAGATGCGCGATGGAGAATCGCCCCGCTGGGCGGCCTGCCGTCAGACGATGAAATCGTCGTGCTGGGGCCGGCCGAGGCGCCGATCGCCGTGGTTCGCGGACGCCATCGCTTTCGTCTGTTGGTAAAGGCGCCCCGCAACGCCGACCTTCAGGGCTTTTTGCGGACTCTGTTAAAAGCCGCACCGCCGGAGCGCGGCGGCGTGCGCGCCATGTTCGATGTGGATCCGCAAAACTTTCTGTGAATGGGAGCGGGATTGCCGGCTTGTCCGGCGCGTTCGCCTTTACCCCCCGCAAAGCCTCGCATAACGTTTTGCATCGATCCGGGCCCGGAGCACATGCATGGCCAAACTAGCGGCCCAGACCAAAACCGAAACCCCGACGCGCTGGCTGATCAAGAGCGAGCCGGCCAAATGGTCGTGGGAGCAACAGGTTGCCGCTGGCGCTGAAGGCACGCATTGGAATGGCGTGCGAAATCATCTCGCCAAACTGCAATTGATGGCGATGAAAAAAGGTCAGCAGGTTTTTTTCTACCATTCCAACGAGGGCAAGGAGATCGTCGGCATCGCCGAGGTGATCCGCGAGCATTATCCAGACCCCTCCGACGCCAGCGGAAAATTCTTCATGTGCGATTTCAAAGCTGTGAAACCGCTGCCCAGACCGGTCACCCTGTCACAAATAAAAGCCACGCCCGCACTGTCCAAAATGTCGCTGATAACGTCCGCGCGCCTGTCCGTTCAGCCGGTGCGCGACGACGAATGGAAGCGCATTTGCAAAATGGGCGGCCTTTGAATTCGCCACCGCAGGCGCTGACGCCGTGAGTCAGGTCACCAGTTCCATAAGCGATGCAATCAGCGGCTCGTCGGCCGGTGGCATCGGAAATTGTCGAAGCTCCAACGGCCGCACCCAGCGCAGCGCCTGGCCTTCGAGGGATTGCACAAAACCCTCCCAGCGCCGGCACACGTAAAGCGGCATGAGCAAATGAAAGTCGGCATAGGCGTGGCTGGCGAAAGTCAGTGGCGCTAGACAGTCGGCGTTGACTTGTATGCCCAGTTCTTCCTGCAATTCGCGGATCAATGCGGCCTCGGGTCTCTCGCCCGCATCGACCTTGCCACCGGGAAACTCCCATAAGCCCGCAAGCTGCTTGCCTTGCGGGCGTTGCGCGATGAGCACGCGATTGTCTGCGTCGAACAGCGCGGCAGCGACGACGAGAAGCAACTTCATGCACGCTACTTTCCCGACACGATCACGTTGATTGGGTCTTTCTCCTTGCCAGTCACCGTGACGCGCTCGTAAATCGCCGCACCGCTTGGCGTCAGTGAGTTTTCAGCCTGCCACGACACCGAAGTGGCGACAAAATAGTCGCCGGGAGCGACGTGCTCGAATTTGAATTTGCCCGTCGATTCAGCCTTCGCTTCGCGCATGAACCGCGTGAATTGCGGATCGGCCTCGCTCCATGGCAAACGTTTTGCCTGCACATATTTGCCTTTGCCGTAGATCTGGAAAAACCGCTGCTCCGCATAGGCCGTCACCGGAATGAGATAGGCATGCTCACCGGCGGCGTAGACGACGCTACCGGTTTCGCTGCGGTAGAACGCGTGTCCGTCGATAACGCCGCCGCCTTGCGTGTGGATAAAGGCTGC
>JAYTTW010000102.1:0-30606 GCA_043744855.1 Hyphomicrobiales bacterium | reverse complement strand
ACTACATTTGCCCTGAAAACCTCATCCTGAGGAGGTCCGAAGGACCGTCTCGAAGGACGAGGTTTTCACGCCAGCTTATTCAGCAGCCTGTTAGGGATCATGCTCAGGCGCCGCGTTGGCGGACTGAGTCGTGCCAGCGCGAGAGCAGCGCGTAGGATAGCGCCGTTAACAGGAGATAGATGAGGATGCCGCTCAGCGAGATCAGCACGAGTGCGGCGAACATGCGCGGAATGTTGAGGCGATAGCCGGCTTCGACGATGCGGAACGCGAGGCCGGCGCCTTGCCCGGCGGAACCCGCAGCAATTTCGGCGACAATGGCGCCAATCAACGCAAGACCGCCGCCAATACGCAGGCCGCCGAGAAAATACGGCAGCGCCGATGGCAAGCGCAGATACAGCAACTGCTGGAAGCGCGAGGCGCGGTAGAGATCGAACAGATCCGCGAGATTGTGATCGGCGGAGGCGAGGCCGAGGGCCGTGTTCGAAAGGATCGGGAAGAACGCCACCAGAAACGCGCACACCAGCACCGCCGTTTGCGCCTCGAGGTAAACCAGCAACAGCGGTGCGATGGCGACAATGGGCGTCACTTGCAGGATGACGGCGAACGGGAAGAACGAACGCTCGACCCATTTCCATTGGGCGAACAGGATGGCGAGACCGACACCGCCGACGACCGCCAGCAGCAACGCTTCAAAGGTGATGCGCAGGGTGACGAGCAACGATCCCGACAACGTGCCCCAATCCTTCACCAGGGTTTGCGCGACAAGCGAGGGAGCCGGCAGCACGTAGGGTGGAATATCGCGCAGTCGCACGAGCAGTTCCCACGCGGCGAGCGCCGCGCAAAAGGCGCCGAGCGGCAAAACCCAGCGCTGCATTGTTTCGCGCAGCGCCGTCACGCCGCCGCCCCCATCGCGGCGTTGAGCGCGGCGGAGGCGCGCCGGCAAGCGTCGGCATAACCCGGTGTGAGGCGGAAGGACTCTTGGCGTGGCGCGGCTTCGGCGACGGCAATCTCGGCCTCCAGCCGGCCGGGGCGGGCGGTGAACACGGCGATGCGCGACGACAGGTAAACGCTTTCGTAGACCGAGTGGGTGACGAACACGATGGTCGTGTTGAGTTCGGCTTTTAGCGCCAGCAAATCGTTGTTCAAGCGGTTGCGGGTGATTTCATCGAGGGCGGCGAAGGGTTCATCCATGAGCAGCAGCGGCGGCTCCAACGCCAGCGCGCGGGCGACGGAGACGCGCATTTTCATGCCGCCGGAGAGTTCACGCGGGAAAGCTTTCTCAAAGCCCTTGAGGCCGACGAGTTCGAGCGCTTTGCCGACAGCCGGCGCTGCCTGCCGGCGCGACAAGCCGCGCAAACGTAGCGGCAGGAAGACGTTTTCCCAGACACGCGTCCATGGCGTCAAGGTGGGTTCCTGAAAAACAAAGCCGACATCCCGCTTGGCGCCCTCGCGCCACGTCACGGCGCCCAGGGTTGGCGAGGACAGTCCCGCGATCATGCGCAGGGCTGTCGATTTGCCGCACCCCGACGGGCCCAGCAGCGAAAGAAATTCGCCATCGCGCACGTCGAGGTCGAGGCCGGCAAGCGCCGTCACGCCATTGCCAAACGTCTTGCCGACGTGGCGGAAACTGACGAGAGGCGCCGTCGTCATGTGGTCGCTGTCATGGGGTCGCCGTCATGGGGTAGTCGTCATGGGGTAGTCGTCATGGGCAAGCGCTCAGTTCTTCGGTCGCAGGTCGAGGCCGACCTTCTTGTTGACGAAGCGCAGGTCGAAGGCTTTCTTCCAGTCGAGATCGGCCTTGACGACGCCGGCCTTCGCCATCTTGTCGAAGAAGGATTTGTGCCGGGCTTCGCTCATGGCGCCGATGCCGTTGTTGAGGGAATCGCCGGAATCAACAATCCCGTATTGCTTCATCTTGGCGATCGAATAGGCGATCTGTTCGTCGGTCATCTCAGGGTTTTCGCGCTTGATCAGCGCGTTCCCAAGTTGATTGTCACCATAGATGTAATTGTACCAGCCGATTGCCGAGGCATCGACGAAGCGTTGCACAAGATCGGGCTTTGTCTCGATGGTGTCGCGACGCGCCTCGATGGTGGTCGAGTAGGAATCGTAGCCATAATCGGAAAGCAGAAAGACATTCGGTTTGAACTTGCCCTGCCGCTCAACCTCGAAGGGCTCAGCAGTCAGATAGCCTTGCTGGATTGATTTTTTGTCGGCGATGAACGGCGCGGCGTTGAACGTGTAGGGCTTGACGTTTTCTTCCTTGAATCCGTACGCGAGTTTCAGCCACTGAAAGACCGAGGCGAGATTTTCCTTGCCGACGTATGCGCTGGCTTTCGGCAAATCCTCGAAGCGGTCGAAGCCTTCGCCGGGATGCGACATGAAGACGTAGGGGTCTTTCTGGAACAGCGAGGCAATGGCCAAGGTCGGCACGTTTTGTTCGAGCGCGGTGAACGCCTGGATCATGTTGGCGCCCATGTAGAAGTCGATTCTGCCGGTCGCCAGAAGTAGCCGGTTGTTGGCTTGCGGTCCGCCGGCGAGAATTTTCACGTCGAGGCCGTGCTTCGCGTAAGTGCCGTCTGCGAGCGCCTGATAAAAGCCGCCATGCTCGGCCTCCGCCAGCCAGTTGGTGCCGAAGGTGATGCGATCCGCTGCCACGGCGGCCTGCGCGGCCAGAATTCCAAGGCTGGCGATTAGCCATTTTACGACAGGCATGATGGGCTCCTTTCTGACAGGCACAACTTGCCGACAGGGATAATTTGCTGACAGGCGCGACTTGCTGACAGGCACGACTTGCTGACAGACACGACTTGATAGCCTGCGTTTCTTGCTGGGTGATGCGGTCGCGTCAACTTTTTTCGTTTTCAAGCAACGACGGCAAGGCGGTTCGCGTCGCTCCGACACGATATCCCGCGCTACCCTGGCGACCGCCATGCGTAGTTCCAGGTCTCCGTCAAGACGCGCGCGTCAACCTGCAGCCAGGCGCGAATCTCGGTTGCGCCTTCGCCCGGCGCCGAGACGTCGAAGCTGGCGCGAAAACCTTTGATGTGCGGATTGGGCGTCAACACCGCGTTCGTCACCGTCGCCGCTGAGGTGGCCGTCGCCAGTTCGAGCGTCGTTGCGGCGTTCTGATAGTAGGCCAGTTCGCCGCCCGAGAAATCAATGACGAAGCGGCGGGAGCGCGCCGCCGCAGGCGCCACGAAGGTGTGGTCGGCGCGACCTTGCACGATCATTTTGTCAGGCCGCTGCGTCGATGTGATGGAATAAGCGAGGTTGAGCGGTTTGCCAGGCGTTGGCGCTTCGCCCGGCGTCCAGCAGGCGAAGATGTTTTCGGCGGATTCGTCGCTCGCGGGTCGTTCGCGAAGCTCGACGCGACCGCCGCCCCAGTCGCCCGTCGGCGCCACCCAGTAACTGGGACATTGCTCGTAGGCGCGGTCCAGATCCTGGTATTGCTCGAAACGGCGCTCGCGCTGCAACAGGCCGAAGCCACGTATGGAGGCGCCGTCCCACGTCGAGGTTTGCGCCGCTGCCGGGTTTTGCAGCGGCCGCCAGATCGCCTCCTCGCCGCTGGTGAGGAGCGCCAGTCCATCGGAGACGTGCGCCTGGGGGCGAAAATCTGCAGCCGCAGGACGCTCACGCTCGCCGTAGAAATACATCGAAGATAGCGGCGCGACGCCAAGCCGGAGGTCGGGACGGCGCGCATACAGGCTGGCGGTGACTTGCAGGCCCGCATCGACGCCGGGAGCCATTTCGAATTTATAAGCGCCGCTGACGGATTCGCCGTCGAGCACCGCATAGAGGGTCGCCCTGACGGCGCCAGGGGCTGGCGTTTCGACCCAGAACTCGCGAAAGAAAGTTGCTTCCGGCGTGGCCTCTGGATCGACGATGAGGGCATGCGCCGTGACGCCGGCGCGCTGACCGCGGCCAAGGAAGCGGAAGCGGGACCCGCCGGGAAATTCAAGCAGCGTGTCAAAGACATTTGGCTGGTTGGTCGGGTAGGTGAGGCGAAATCCGGCGAAGCCGAGATTGACCGGCAAGGGCCGCTCGAATTTCAGTTTGCCGTAGTCGAACAGATTGGCGTTATAAGGAATGGGCGCCGCGATGCCATCGCGCAGAATGTTTATCGTCACGGGTTGGCGATTGGGGCCGCCAAGGTGAAACGGTTGTAACCGAAAGTCGCCGCCGGCATTGGCGAGCAGCGCCCGGTCGGCGCGAGAACGGATATCGCGCCACGTCTCCACGTCAAGATTTCGCAGGGATTCGGGCAAGGCGGGCGCAGGGGCCAGCGGCGCGCCAGCCATTTCACGGGCCCGACGCTGCACATCGGCGAAACTGAATCGTGGGGCGGGCTGTGTCTCGCTGGCGGGTGGTTTTGGCTGTGCGGGCGATTGCGAATGCGCCGGAGACATCGTGGTGGGTCCAGCAAACGCTGCAGCGCCAATGATCATCGTTCTTCGATCAATCCCGGACATTCGAAGCTTTGCCCCGCTGCATTAGTGCATGATCCCGAAAAGGGAACGCCGGTTTTCGGAAAAGATCATGCTCAATCAAAAACTTGGATTGCGACAACGATTCGGAGAAGCGTCATCGCGCTCTAACGGCTTCCCATGACGTAATCGGCTTGCTGGCTTGCGGCAAGCCGGTCGCCTCGTCAGCCGGCAATTTGGGGCCGCCAGAACAGGCTGGGAACCGTGGCGGAAAGAAATCCGTGGGCTAGGCAAAAAAGTTCTTGTCATTCCACGGATTTGGATTATTTATCGGGTTGCCCAAATCGCACGTGCCTGTGGTCGTGTGTCGGTTGGCGGGGATCCGGACAAGAGGCCGGTTAACCGTCTCATAAAGCCGGCAGCCGGAGCGAACCGGTGAACCCCTCCAAACGGGGGACGCGACTTAAAGCAACGACGGACCGGGCTTTTTCGTCTCTGCCAAGTTTCCAAAACTGGCGTACCGAAGAGGCTAGTCTATCTTGCCGGGCGTGCGGACGGGAGCTCATCCCCATCCAAACCATGGCCAAAGAAACGTCGCTGGCGTCAAGCCAAGCGCGATTTTTTGTCCAACGGCGCAGCACCCGACCCTGTTTTCGCGGCTGATGTTCAGCAGCGGTGGCAGGGTCAAGGTTGGCGAACAACGGTAGCGGACGCGCGTCCATAGCGCTCCGTTTCGCAGTCCCGTCGGCCACGAAGCCACTCAATTGGCGTGCCTTGGCGCGCCCTTCGAAAGGGATGCCGCGATGACCGATCGCATCAATGAATTCCTCCGCGTTCGACGCGCCGAGGGCCGCGACGATGGGCCGTGCATGGTGCTCGACCTGAACGTTGTAAGACAGAACTTTGACGCTTTTGCGAAGGCTTTGCCGGACACCCGCGTGTTCTACGCGGTGAAGGCGAACCCGTCGCCGGAAGTGCTCGACCTGCTGTATCGCCTTGGCTCCTGTTTCGACACGGCTTCCGTCGTCGAAATCGAGCAGGTGCTGGCGACCGGCTGTCCGCCGGCCCGCCTGAGCTTCGGCAACACCATCAAGAAGGAGCGCGACATCGCGCGCGCCTACGCGCTGGGCGTTCGCTTGTTCGCAGTCGACTGCGAGGCGGAGGTCGAGAAGATTGCGCGGGCCGCGCCCGGCTCCAAGGTATTCTGTCGCATCCTGTGCGACGGCGCCGGCGCCGAGTGGCCGTTGTCGCGCAAGTTCGGCTGTGTGCCCGAGATGGCCGCCAAGGTGCTCGAACACGCGCACCGTTTGGGCTTGCAAGCCCATGGCATTTCCTTCCACGTCGGCTCCCAGCAACGCAATCCGCGTATGTGGGACGGCGCGCTGAAGGCGTCGGCGGCGATTTTCCGCGATCTCGCGGAAAAGGGCATCGTGCTGTCGATGGTCAACCTCGGCGGCGGCTTCCCGACCAAGTACCTGAGCGACGTGCCGGCGGTGAAGGCCTACGGGCAGTCGATCTTTCGTTCGCTGCGCAAGCATTTCGGCAACCAGATCCCGGAGACGATCATCGAACCGGGGCGCGGCATGGTTGGCAACGCCGGCGTCATCGAGGCGGAGGTCGTGCTCATCTCGAAAAAGTCGGAGTTCGACACGGTCAGGTGGGTGTATCTCGACATCGGCAAGTTCAACGGCCTCGCCGAGACGATGGACGAGATGATCCGCTATCCCATTCGCACCGGTTTCGATGCCGACGAAAGGGAGCCTTGCGTGCTGGCGGGGCCGACCTGCGACAGTGTGGACGTGCTCTACGAGCGGGAGCCCTACATGCTGCCGGTCAGCCTCGAAATCGGCGCCAAGGTGCTGATTGAAGGCACGGGCGCGTACACGACGACCTATTCGGCCGTCGGCTTCAACGGCTTTCCGCCGCTGAAAAGCTACGTGATCTAAGCGGGTGCGGGTAGCAAGAAGCGGGGGGTGAACCATTTTCACCCCTGCTAGTTACCCGCTACCGCAATCCGCCACCCGCCACCCGGCTCTCAACTTCCCAGTCCCAACCGGCCTTCCCTTTAGGCACGAGGGTTGTCTTGCTCACCCGGAGGTGATCGTGATGACTTTTCTCGGCGTTGCGCCGCGCCTGCGCAAACCCACGTCGTTGCGTCCCGTTGAGGTTTCGCCGTTGGCGATCCGGCAGGAGGCGCGCGCCGATGCGGCATGCCGCGAAGCGTTGCTCGACGCAGCGTTCGGCGCGGCGCGTTTCACTAAGACCAGCGAGCGTCTGCGTGACGGGCGCAAGCCGGCGCGGGGGCTGGCGTTGTCCGCCACGCTCGATGGCGAGTTCGCTGGCACGCTGCGCCTGTGGAACATCAACGCCGGCGGCGTCGATGCGCTTCTGTTGGGCCCCCTGGCGGTCGGGGTTGCGCATCGCTCGCTTGGAATTGGCGCAGCACTGATGCGCGCCGGGTTGCGGCAGGCGAAGTTGCGCGGCCACACGGCGGTGTTGCTGGTCGGCGACCCCCTGTATTACGCCCGCTTTGGCTTCTCCAGTGCGCTGACATCTGCTCTCGATCTGCCGGGACCCGTCGAGCGTCAGCGCTTGCTTGCGTTGGAGCTTGCGCCGGGCGCGTTGGCGCAGGCGAGCGGCAGCGTCCTGCCAAGCGGGGACTGGGCGCGTCGGCTGGGGCAAGCGGCGTAATCTCGCGCCTCAGTCCTTGCCGTAATCGTGATCGGGATAGTTGGTGTCGCCAAATTTCCAGTAGCCACGCGTATGCAGCCTGGAACGATCGACGTTGCGCTCGCGCAGGAGAAAATCGCGGATACGACGCATCGCGCCTGCCTCACAGGCAATCCAGAAGCTGACGTCGTCCGGCAGCGCGGGCAGCGCGGCAACGGCGGCTTCCAGCAAGGCGCCGGGTCGTGAGGATTGCGGCGCACGATGCAACCATGTCGGCGAGCCCGCAAAACCCGGCGACAGGGCGCGTTCTTCGTCGCGCGTCGCAACTTCGCAAAGCGCCTGCACCCGGCAATGCGCGGGCAGCGCCTCGAGGATTGTGCCGGCGGCCGGAAGCGAGGTGTCGTCGGCGACGATGACAAGTTGCGAGGTTGCCGGCGGAACTTCATATCCGCCGCCGGGTTGCGCCGCCACCCAGAGCGTGTCGCCAGCTTTGGCGCGCTTTGCGAAGTTCGCTGCGAGGCCAGCGCCATGCAGCACAAATTCGATCTCGAGGCGCGACGCCCGCGCATCAAAGCGCCGTGGCGTAAAAGTGCGCGAGGGCGGACGCGGGGCGGCTTCGGGCGCCGCCGCTGGCGGCCATTCGCCGGGCGGGAAAAACAGCTTCGTGTGCCCGCCGGGTTTCGCCTCGCCATAGGCCGCCAACGCTTCGCTGCGAACCGCGACGCGCACGACCAGCGGCGTGACGCGCTCGACTGATTCGACGACGGAACGAACCGGCGGCAGTCGTTGCCTGCCGGGTTTTGCGGTTGGTGGCGTGGACATTTGTGCGCTCCGGTTCAATTTTAGGTAGGCGCGGACTTTAGCGGACCGCGCCGCTTTCGTCGCCAGTCAGCGTGTGGCCTCCGCGACAAGGCCGGTCAACATTTTTTGTTGAGCTTCGCCGCCGTCCGCCGCCGCTGGCAAGCCGTGACGTGGAAAAATTGTGGCGCCGATGTATTCGCCGGAGTTAACGGTGACAAAAACCTTGCCGGCTGCGTCCTCCCAGATGAGGGCCTTCAGCGGCAAGTCGATGGCGAGCGTCGGCGCCTTGATAAAGTTGGGCGTGCCGCCTTTCGGAGCGCCAAAGACAATGACGGTCGCCGGCGGCATGTCGAGGCCCGCCTCTTTCGCGGCAGCGGCGTGATCGATGCGCGTGAATACTTTCATGCCGGCGCCGCGCACAGCGGTTTCAAATCTGTCCATCGTCGCGGCAGCCTTGTGGGCGCTTGGCGTGGTGAGCAAGCCGCTGGAACCCTGTGCTTGCGCGGGTGCAGCAGCCAACAACAAAAGCGGCGCCAAGCTGGCAAGTGTAAAGCTGGCGAGTTTGAAAATCGACATGTCATTTCTCCGATGGATGCTTGCAGCGGATCGCCGTGAGCGAATGCAAACAATATATCGTTGCGTCGCCTTCGTGTCGCATCCTGTTTGCGGGATGCGGCTTACGGAAAAGAAAGAATGGTCTGCTGTCAAGCAAAGCAGCGGAGTTTTTTTCATTGACCGCGCGCGCCCTATTTGGTTTCACGATCCCCGATGCGTTGCATGAGCTTCGCGCCGCACGGTTTCGAAATCAAAAAAACAATCCGGAGTTCAAAATGGACACCTGGCCCGTTTACGGCGCCATCACCGGACCGGTTGTGATGATCGGTTTCGGCTCGATCGGCAAGGGTACGCTGCCGCTCATCGAACGGCACTTCAAATTTGGCCGCAGTCGCTTCACGATCATTGATCCCGATGACAGCGACCGCGCCATCGCGCGTCGACATGGCGCGAAGTTTTTACAGGTGGCCATCACGCGGGAAAACTATCGCGACGTGCTTGGAGGGTTGCTCACAGAAGGTGGCGGACAGGGATTTTGCGTCAACCTTTCCGTCGACACCTCGTCGCTCGCCATCATGGAATTCTGCCGCGAGATCGGCGCGCTATATATCGATACGGTCGTCGAGCCATGGCCGGGATTTTATTTTGATCGCACCCTGGGGCCGGAGACGCGCTCCAATTACGCGTTGCGCGAAACTGTGCTTGCCGCGCGGCGCCAGTCGCCCGGCGGGGTTACCGCAGTGTCGTGCTGCGGCGCCAATCCGGGCATGGTATCGTGGTTCGTCAAACAGGCGCTCGTCAACCTCGCCGCCGATCTCGGCGACACGCACGCTGAGCCGACGACGCGGCAGGAATGGGGCGAACTGGCGCAACGCCTGGGCGTCAAGGGCGTGCATATCGCCGAGCGCGACACCCAGCGCGCCAAACAGCCAAAGCCGATGCAGGTGTTCGTCAACACCTGGTCGGTAGAGGGGTTTCTTTCGGAGGGCATGCAGCCAGCGGAGCTCGGTTGGGGCACCCACGAAAAATGGAAGCCGGACAACGCCGGCGGACATTCGAAGGGATGCGGCGCGGCGATTTTTCTCAACCAACCCGGCGCCAACACGCGAGTGCGCAGCTGGTGCCCGACGCCGGGCGCACAGTATGGCTTTCTTGTCACCCATAACGAGGCGATTTCCATCGCTGATTATTTTACGGTGCGCAACGCCGACGGTGAAGCGGTGTATCGCCCGACTTGCCACTACGCCTATCATCCCGCCAACGACGCGGTGTTGTCCCTGCATGAAATGTTCGGTCAGGCTGGACGCATGCAGGAGGAGCATCACATTCTGGGGGAGGCGGAGATTCTCGACGGCGTCGATGAACTCGGTGTGCTGCTGTTCGGTCACGGCAAGAATGCCTACTGGTACGGTTCGCAGCTTTCCGTCGAGGAAACGCGACGCATCGCGCCCTATCAAAACGCCACGGGCATGCAGGTCACGTCCGCCGTGCTTGCCGGCATGGTGTGGGCGCTGGAGAATCCACAGCGCGGCATCGTCGAGGCGGACGAGATGGATTACCGGCGTTGCCTTGAAGTGCAATCGCCGTATCTTGGCCCGCTCATCGGCGCCTATACCGATTGGACGCCGCTCACCGACCGCCCCGGATTTTTTCCCGAAGACATTGATGAGAGCGACCCTTGGCAGTTTCGCAACGTTCTGGTGCGCTGAAAGCCGAGCGGTTGCGCCAAGCCTGGAAGCGCGGCATTCTTCCGCTGCCTTGCGTGAACCCTGCGCAACGCCGCCCGGGAGGCCGCCATGGCAATCCATCGTCGCGCTGTTAGCCTGGGCGTCGGCGCCTGCCTGACGAGCGCCGTCGGGATCGCGCCACGTGTGCGCGCGCAAGCCGGTCAGCGCATTCGCATCGGCGTGTTGCCGACGGCAGGCGCCGGGCCGATGTTCATCGCCTTGCGCAAGGGCATGTTCGCGGCTGAAGGTCTCGATGCGGAGATCATCAGTTTTGACAACTCGCAGACGTTGGCCGTATCGATTGCATCAGGCGATCTCGATTTCGGCGCCACGTCGCTTTCCATTGGTTTTTACAATCTGGCGGCGCGCAGCGTGTTGCGCATTATCGCCGCGCAAGCGCAAGATGCGCCGGGGTTTCCCAACAACGGCGTGCTGGTGTCCAACGCGGCTTGGGACAAAGGTGTGCGCACGTACGCCGATCTCGCCGGCCGCAGGTTCGGCCTGCCGACGCCGGGTTCGGGGCGGCACTATGCAGCCGGACTGGTGTTGGCCAAATACGGCGTGGCCTTGTCGTCGCTCGATATCGTGTGGCTGAAATCATCGGCCAACCTGACGGTGGCGCTGGCCTCCAATCGCGTTGACGCGGGCGTGACGCCGGTAATCAATGCGCTCGCCATGGTGCGCAACGGGCAGGCGAAACTGCTGGGTTGGGTGGGCGACGAAACACCTTGGCAGCTCGGCGCCGCCTACACCTCGGTGCGCACAGCCGACGAGCGGCGGGACATCGTGGAGAAATTTCTGCGCGCCTACAAGGCAGGCATGCGCGAGTTTCACGATGCCTTCATCACCGCTGACGGCAAGCGCGCAGACGGCGCCACCGCTGAGGCAATACTCGCCATTCTATCGCAGTCGCTCGACCAGCCTGCGGCGCTGTTGCGCGAAGGCATTCCCTACGTCGACCGCGAGGCGCGACTCGACGGCAGAGACATCGCCCGCCAAATCGACTGGCACCGCGCGCAAGGTCTGCTGGAAGGCAAGGTCGAAGCCGGCGAACTCATCAATGCGAGATACGCCACGCTGTTGCCGCAGTAGTTGGCTTACTCGGCGGCGATCTTCAAGTCGGCGGCGTTGCGAAAGCGCTCAAGCAACGCCGAACGTTCCGCCTCGACTGTTTTGGCGCTGGCTTCCCTGACGTGGCCGTAGCCGCGAATGTTTTCCGGCAGGCTGGCGAGCGCCACAGCGACAGCGTGATTGGCCGGCGACAGGGCGCCAATCATTTCCTCGAGCAAAATCTCATAGTCGGCGAGGCGCTGGCGATCGGCGCGCCGGTCCGCGTTGTAACCGAAGATATCGAACACCCCGCCGCGCGAGGACTTGAAACTTGCGAGCCAGCGAAAAGCTTGCATCATCCACGGACCGAACGTGGTTTTTCTTGGTGCGCCGGCTGCGTCCTTGCGAGCGAATATTGGCGGCGCGAGGTGGAACTCGAAACGCAAATTACCCTCGAAGGTTGACTGCACCTGACGCAGAAATTCGCCGTCGGTGTAGAGCCGCGCCACTTCGTATTCGTCCTTGATCGCCATCAGTTTGAAAAGATAGCGCGCCACGGCCCCGGCTAGACCGTCCATGCCGGGGGTTTTCGCGCGTTCCGCCGCCGCCACGCGCTCGACGCGTGTGCGATAGGCTGCGGCATAGGCGGCATTCTGGTATTGGGTGAGGAAGTTCACCCGATGATCGACAATTTCAGCCGGCGTCCGCGGCGTGGGCGCGCTGTCGCCTGGCGGTTTGGCAGCGTCGATGAGCGCCTGCACGGCTTGTGGTTCGACCAAGGCGCGCCGGCCCCACTGGAACGCCCGCCGGTTCATTTCGACGGCTTCGCCGTTGAGTTCGAGCGCGCGAAAAATCGCTTCGCGCGACAGCGGTACGAGGCCCGCCTGCCAGGCGTAGCCGAGCATGAACATGTTGGCGGCGATCGAGGCGCCGAGCAGCGCTGTGGCGATGGCGTTGGCGTCGACGAAGCGCGCGCCGTCGCCGGCCGCGTCGCGAATTTTATTCTTGATGCGTTCGCCGGGCAGGCGAAAGTCCGGATTGCGGGCGAAGTCGCCGGGATAGACTTCCGCCGTGTTGACGACAAAGCCGGTTTCATCGCGGCGCACGGCGGCAAGCACATTGCGTGTGCCGGACACCACGAGATCGCAGCCGAGCACCAGATCGGCTTCGCCGGCAGCAATGCGAATGGCGTGTATGTCGTCGGGCGAACGCGCCAGCTTGACGTGACAGAACACCGCGCCGCCCTTTTGCGCGAGGCCGGCCATGTCCATCATGCCGCAGCCCTTGCCTTCCAGATGCGCGGCCATGCCGAGGATGGCGCCGATGGTGATAACGCCGGTGCCGCCGATGCCGGTGACGAGAATTCCGTAGGGAGCGTCGCCGATGTCGCGACGCACGGGTTGTGGCAACGCTTCAAAAGCCTCCGTCGCGCCCATGTCGAGGCCGCGCTCCAGCTTTTTCGGCTGCGCGCCGTGCACGGTGACGAAGGATGGGCAGAAGCCATTGACGCAGGAAAAATCCTTGTTGCAACTTGACTGGTCGATGGTGCGTTTGCGGCCCAACACGGTTTCCAGCGGCTGCACCGAAACGCAGTTTGATTTCACGCCGCAATCGCCGCAACCCTCGCACACACGCGGGTTGATGATGACGCGCTTGTCCGGGTCGGCGTAGGCGCCGCGTTTGCGGCGGCGGCGTTTTTCGGCGGCGCAGGTCTGATCGTAAATCAACACGCTGACGCCGGACACGCCGGCGAGGCGTCGCTGCACGCTGTCGAGTTCGTCGCGGTGATGCAGCGACATGCCTTGCGGCCATTGGGTGGCGGCGGGGTATTTGTCCGGCTCGTCGGTTACCAAAGCAACTGTCGCAACCCCGTCAGCCGCGACCTGTCTGGCGATGCGATCCACCGTCAGGTCGCCGTCATGGCTCTGCCCGCCGGTCATGGCGACGGCGTCATTGAAGAGAATTTTGTAGGTGATGTTCGCCTTCGAGGCGAGGGCGAAGCGGATCGCCAGTGCGCCGGAATGATTGTAGGTGCCGTCGCCAAGGTTCTGGAAGACATGGGTGCGGGTGGAAAATGGCGCCTCGCCGATCCAGTTGGCGCCCTCGCCGCCCATCTGCGTGAAGCCCTCGGTGGCGCGGTCCATCCACTGCACCATGTAGTGACAGCCGATGCCGGCGTAGGCGCGCGATCCCGACGGAACTTTGGTCGACGAGTTATGCGGACAGCCGGAGCAAAAATAGGGGATACGCTGCGCCACTTCCTGGGTTTGCGCCAGCCTCGCCTGCGACTGGCGCAGGCGCGAGACGGACTGCGCGATGTCGTGGAGACCCGGATCGGCTCGCAGCAGTCGTTCACCGATGGCGATGGCGATTTCGTTGGTGTCGAGGGCGCCCTTGACCGGAAACAGCCACTCGCCGCGCTCGTCGCGCTTGCCCACAACGACAGGCGGATTCGCCGTGCCGTAAAGTTCTTCGCGCACCTGCACTTCCAGCAGCGAGCGCTTCTCCTCGACGACAATGATCATGTCGAGCCCGCGCGCGAACTGCTTCAGCCCGTGCGGCTCGATGGGCCAGGCGCAGCCGAGTTTGTAGAGGCGCAGGCCCAGCGCGTTGGCGCGAACCTCATCAATGCCGAGTTCATCGAGCGCCTGGCGAACGTCGAGGTAGGATTTACCGGTGGTGATGACGCCGATTTTTGCGTTGGGGCCGCCTGACGTGATGATGCGGTTGATCGGGTTGGCGCGCAGGAACGCGACGATGGCGTCGCGCTTGTGATCCTGCAGGCGGGCCTCCTGGGTCAGGACGGGGTCGTTGGGGCGGATGGAAAGTCCGCCGGGTGGCAATTCGAAGTCGGGCGTAACAAATTGCATGCGGTCGATGGAGCCGTCGATGGAAGCCGTCGATTCGATGTTGTCCTTGACGCATTTGAGGCCAACCCAGACGCTGGCGTAACGCGACAACGCCCAACCGTAGAGGCCATAATCGAGCAACTCCTGAACCCCGGCGGGATTGAGCACCGGCATCATCACGTCCAGCAACTGAAATTCCGACTGGTGGGCGGTGGTCGAGGATTCAGCGATGTGGTCGTCGCCCATCAACACGAGCACGCCGCCTCGTGGCGCCGTGCCGGCGAGGTTGGCGTGGCGGAACACGTCGCCGGAACGGTCAACGCCGGGACCTTTGCCGTACCAGATGGAGAACACGCCGTCGTACTTGCCCTCGCCGCGCATCTGCGCCTGTTGGGAACCCCACACGGCGGTTGCAGCCAGGTCTTCGTTGAGGCCGGGCTGGAAAATGATGTTGGCGGCGCCAAGTCGTGCGCCGGCGCGCTGGAACTGCAAATCAAGACCACCCAACGGTGAGCCGCGATAGCCACTGATGAAACCGGCGGTGTTGAGGCCGGCGGCGCGGTCGCGGGCGCTTTGGCTCAACAGCAGGCGAACAATCGCCTGCGATCCGGAGATGAAGATGCGACGCTTGCCGAGGTCAAATTTGTCGTCGAGACTGACCTGCGCCAACCCTGGGGGTGTGGCGGGGGCGAGGACGGCGGTTTCGTCTCCGGCCATTTCCATCTCTTCAGCATCTCATCCCGCGAGCCCGCCGCAGCGGTCACAATCGCGCCTCAGTATACCCTGCAATATGACAATAGCGCTGACATTTTCAAGCGACGCAACGTCGTCTTTGCGCTTCCGCCGCGATTCGGCCACAAGTACGTCCCAGACACGCGGCGCGCTCGACGGATTGCCCGGCGCCGCCGCCAACTTCCAAGGCTCCATGAACTTCCAAGGCTCCATGAACTTCCAAAGCTCCATGAAACGCTTCGTCGCCTTGATCCTGCCGGCGTTTGTGTCCGTGTGGTGGGGCTTGGCGACGCCAGCGTTGGCGCATCCGCATGTGTTTGTCACGGTTAACAGTGAGATCGTGTTTGCGCCGGATGGCTCGGTGAGCGGCGTGCGTCACCACTGGAAGTTCGACGATATGTATTCGGCGTTCGTCACCGCCAATCTTGGAACCGACGGCAAGGACCCGACGCCGGAACAACTTCTGCCGGTCGCCAAAACCAATGCGGAATCCCTGAAGGAATTCGATTTCTTCACCTACGGCAAGATGACCGGCAAAGCAGCGAAGTTCGCCGACGCGACGGACTATTCGATGAATTACGATCCGGCCGATCAAACCGTGACCTTGCATTTCACCTTGCCTCTGGAAATGCCGGCGCACGCCAAGCTTTTCATCATGCAAGTTTATGATCCAAGCTATTTCGTCGCTTTCGAACTGCAAAAAAAGACACCGGTTTCGCTCACCGGCGCGCCAGCCGGCTGCTCGCTCAGCATCAGCAAACCGAGCACGCTTACTCTGGCGGACCAGAAGAAACTGGAATCAGTCGCCAATACCAACGATTCTCCCGGCGATGATTTTGGCCTCAAGTTGTCAGATCGCGCTATCGTCGCTTGTCCATGACCGCCACCGCTGCCTCGTCAGCCGACCGGTTGCTGCGACAAGCCGTTTTGCTGCTCGGCGTGTGTGCGGCGGCGTGGTGTCTGCTGCATGGGGGGGTGGCGCATGCGCAGGCGCGCAATCCCTTCAATGTTGGCATCAGCGAGGGCGGCGGCGTGTCGGGCGGCGTGGCCGGCTGGATTTTGGCCAAGCAACTTGAGTTTGAGCGGCTGCTGAGCGGGGCTGTGCGGGCCGTACGCACCAGCCATGAAGCGCTGTTCACGCTGATGGGACTGAGCTTCGCCTACGGTGTGTTTCATGCGGCGGGCCCGGGCCACGGCAAAGCGGTCGTCGCCTCCTACATGCTGGCCAACGAGCGCGCGTTGCGGCGGGGTCTCGTCATTTCGTTCGCGGCGGCGATGCTGCAAGGCATTGTCGCCATCCTCATTGTCAGCGGCCTGGCGCTGGCGTTACGGGCGACCGCGCAGACCATGAAGGATGCGGCGAACCTCGTCGAACTCGCGAGCTTCGCCGGCATTGCTGCACTCGGCGCGTGGCTGGTGTGGCGCAAGGGGCGTGATCTGCTGGCGGCGGTGCGCGCCGGTCAGGCGTCGCAGTCGTCGAAGTTTCGATGTGAGGCGATCGACGCCGACACCGGCCATGTGCATGACGAGACCTGCGGGCATTTTCACATGCCGGACCCGAAGACGCTCGGCGATACATTCTCTTGGCGCGGCGCGATATTGACGGTCATCACAGCGGGATCGCGACCGTGCTCGGGCGCCATCCTCGTGCTGGTGTTCGCGATGGCGCAGGGGATCGTCTACGCCGGCATCCTCGCCACCTTCGCGATGGCGCTGGGCACGGCGATCACAACCGGTGCGCTGGCGTCGATGGCGGTTTTGTTCAAGGCGCTGGCGTTGCGTTTGACGGGCGAAAAATCCCGCCGCGGTGAACTTGTGGCGCGCGGTCTTGAACTGGCGGCGGCATGTCTTGTGCTGACGCTCGGCGTGGCGTTGTTTCTGGGCTATGCGGTGGCGGGATTCTAGAGCGCGATGACGCTTCTTCGAAAACGTCGTCGCACTCCAGGTTTTTTGAGCATGACCTTTTCCGAAAACAGGCGTCCACTTTTCGGGATCATGTTCTAAAATCCCAGAGCGCCGCCGTCGGCGCGCGGATCGTGCGCGGCCTCGATGCGACCATCTTTGGGATAACGGATCAGTCCGCCCGCGTGACCGAAGGTGTCGGCGTAGTCGAAGGGTTGCACGACGAGTTCGTGACCGGCATTTTCAAGCGCGCGAACCAGGGTGGGATCGAAACGGTTTTCGAGCGCCAGCAACGACGACGCCGCGCCCCACGTGCGGCCCAACGCGAATCGGGGCGCGTCGATGGCGTCCGCCAGCCCCATGCCGAATTGCACGCGGGTGGCGATTTGCGCCTGGGTTTGCGGCTGGCCGTCGCCACCCATGGTTCCGTAGGGCATGACGCGGCCGTCGTCGAACAGGGTCATGGCGGGATTGAGCGTGTGGAAGGGTTTACGACCGGGCTCCAGTGGATTGACGGCGTCGGCGTCGAGCGAAAACGCGACACCGCGATTTTGCAGGAGCACGCCGGTCTTTTCCAGCACGCATCCAGAGCCGAATTCCCAGTACACAGACTGGATATAGGACACGGCCATGCCTGCAGGGTCGATGGCGCCCATCCAGATGGTGTCGCCGCTGGCTTGCGGCAGCGGGAATTCAGCCGCCCGCGTCATAGATATCTGCGCCGCCTCGCCGTCGAGCCAGGCCGGCGTCAGAAATTCGGCGGGGTCGTGGCGCAAGCGATCAAAATCGGTGCAGACCAAGTCTTTCACGGCGAAGGCGCGCTTGGTTGATTCGATGAGGCCGTGCATGTGTGCAAAGCCGTCGCATTGTTTGACGCCGAGCCGCTCGAACAGGCCAAGGATGATCAGCGAGGCGAGACCCTGGGTGGGTGGCGGAAAATTCAGCGCCGTGCGACCCGGCAGTCGCAGCGACAGCGGTTCGCGCCAGCGCGCTTCATAGCGACGCAGATCCTCGCGCGTGACGGGCGAGCCGATTTTTTCAAGTTCTGCCGCCATCTCGCGGGCGATGTCGCCGCGATAGAAATCCTTCAGGCCCTGATGCGCCAAATGATCGAGGCATGCCGCCAGCGCCGGCAGTTTGCGCGCCGCGCCGGCGGCGGGTCGTTTGCCGTCGATGAGCAAGGTTGGCGCGAAGCCGGGTTGCGCTGCAAGGCTGTCGCCGTCGCGCGGCAACGTGCGCGCTTCGGACTTTGACACGGCATAGCCGTTGCGGGCATGACCGACGGCGTCGTCGAGCAAGGCGCGCAGCGGCAATTTGCCAGCATGGGCGCGCGACAGTTCGAGCGCCGCCATCCAACCGCCGATGGCGCCGGGAACCGTGAGCGCTGCGTGCGGCCCGCGCGCCGGAATCGTTTCAAGTTCGAGATCGCGATAGAATTTGCGCGTCGCCCGCGCACCCGCATAGCCGCACGCCTCAATGGCGCGAACTTTTCCGCGCGGGTCGCGAATGAGCCAGAAACCGTCGCCGCCAATGCCGTTCATGTGCGGATAAACGACGGCAATGGTTGCGGCCATGGCGACCATCGCCTCGATGGCGTTGCCGCCCTGCGCGAGAGTGTTGAGGCCGGATTGTGCGGCCAGTGTGTGCGGCGCGGCGACGGCGGCGGCGCTAAAGGTTGGGGATGGCGACATGCACGGCCTTCGGGTATCCGGAAGATGCGAAAGAACCGCCACTGTGCACGTTGGCGCCAGCGCCTTCAATCGGCTTGGGTTTTCCGGATCTGGCCGCCCAGGCCCGGTTGCGGGGCGAGGCTGTCCGCGATAGACAACCCGCAACGGCATCGCGCCGCGCGGGAGCCGGCAGTGGCTGAGGCAAAGTCTATCAACTGGCGCAACACCCTGACCATTGTCAGCGTGGCGATCCTCGTCGGCACGGAGCTGGTTGGCGTTTCGTGGGCGGCGGGTTGGGCGCTCGGCGGCATTTTCCAGTTGCCGCGTTCGTTCAGCCTGGCGTTTGAAATCGCCGGCGGGCTGTTCGGCATGCTGCTGCTGTATTACTTTGTGCGCGCGGCGATCAAGGTCGAGCCGATCCGCGAATAATTCAGCTTTTCGTCGCCAGCCAGATGACGTGGCGCTGGCCGCGCCCGGCGCGGTGGGAACGAACCCGCATTTCCTCCACCCTGAAGCCGGCCTGACGCAGGCGAGCGGTGAATTTTGCGTCTGGACCCTGCGACCACACGGCGAGAACGCCGGCGTTGCGCAAAGCGCCACACGCCGCCGCAATGCCGCGATTGTCATACAGGCGATCATTGCCAGCATGCGTCAAGCCGTCAGGCCCATTGTCGACATCGAGCAGGATGGCGTCGAAGCTCGTGTCGCTCGCTCTGATGAGTGGCGCTGCGTCGCCGACGTGAATGTGGACGCGGGGGTCGTCGAGGCAGTCGCCAAAAATCTGGCGCATCGGGCCGCGCGCCCATTGCACGACGGCGGGCACAAGTTCGGCGATGGTTATGCGCGCTTGCGGCGCAAGGAGCGGCAGCGCGGCGCGCAACGTGAAGCCCATGCCAAGGCCGCCGATGAGGATGTGGGGACGCTGGCGCGCGGCGATGCGCTCAAGCGTCAATCGTGCCAGCGCTTCCTCCGAGCCGCGCTGACGCGAATTCATCAACACGATCGGGCCGAGCATGATTGAAAATTCATCGCCGCGGCGGATCAGCCGCATCTCGCCGCCGCCATCCGGAATTTGGGTTGTGTCGAGGGTGATCCAGGGCAGCAAGGCGTGGCTTCCGGCGCGACGGCGCGCCGCCACGCGCATACGACACTTTGCGGCTTGCCGAAAGCCGTTGACGCCGCAAGAGGGGTGGCTAGTTCCAGCCGGATTTCAAGCGCAGCAGGAAGTAGGTTTTGGCGACGCCATAATGGGCGTCCATGGAACCGCTCATGGGATGCGCCTTGGCTACATCAGCGGCGACTTTGTAGGCGTAGGTGGCTTTCAGTTCTTCCGCATTGGCAGGCTGTTTCGGCGAGGCTTTGGGCGTGCTGACGGCTGCAGCGCCGGCGAGATTGTTGAGGAAGACGCCGAGTGTCGAAGCGCTGGCGAGCGTTGAGCCGGAGAGCGCCACGTGGATGCCGGAGACCTCGCCTTTTCGCGGCGAGGCTTGCTGTCCCGGCGCCGTCGCCAGCCCTTTCGCCATGAGGGCGAGTTTCACCGACTGATGCACGGTCGAGGCGCCGGCGAAAACGTGGAGCGGTACAGCGGCGGCGCCGGTCGCCCAGTCATACCAGAAGCTGGCGTCATCATCGCTGCGCGGTTTGTCGGAGCCGGCGTACAGACCGTCGAAAATCCAGCATTCGGAAAGGCGCGCCGCGTAGGAGCCGAGCGACGCTACCAACTGCCGCACACTCCAGCCGCCGGCTGAGTGTCCGGCCAGCACAAGGTTGCGGATGCGGAATGTCGACAGTGTGGTGTTTCCGCTGCAACGTTGATGATACGCAGCAAGGGCGCCGAGCACCTGGTCGAGGTACAATTGGCCGAACCCTGCTTTGCCGAGCGTTTCCGCAGCCCCATAATATCCGCTTGTGGAACCGACAAATGGGGCGATCAGCACCATGTCCTTACCGCTCGCGTTAACGGTCTTTCGGACATCGTCCGGGTCAGACATCAGTAGGGTGTGGGCATTCGTGACGAACAGGCCGTGTAGCCAGATGACGACGTCAAGGTCTGTGTACGATTTGCCGGCATCATATTTTGGCCAATAGACGCCGGTGCGTTTTCGGAACGGGCTGCTTGCCGCATCGAAGAGCGTGACGCCGGGCAGATCACTCGGGCCTTCTTCGAATTCCGCCATGGCTCGGTTCCACCAAGGGTGCGTGTAATCGCATGCGAACTTGCGTGAGACACAACCTAACGCGTCGAGGGTAGCGCGTTTCGCGTTCTCACGCCTGTGCGGGAGCGCACTTGTCGGGCTGCTGCGCGTCTGCCGGCTATTGGCTGATTACAGGCTTTGCAATTGCCGGCGGGCGTGCCAACCTGCCGGCGTTGATCCTGGCGCGCCTCGACGCGCCGGTGCAGGGAGAAAATAATGAAATACGCAATTGTCGCCGGCCTGTTGCTGGCGAGCGCGCCGGCGTTGGCGCAATCGCCGCCGGAAATTCCATTCGATTCCGTACCGAATTTTTTCAAGCTTCCGCCCGACATTCACCTGGGCGAAGCCGCCGGCGTTGCGGTGAATTCGAAAAAACACATTTTCGTTTTCCACCGTGGCAATGTCACCGGCGCGGCGTATCGCGCGCAAGCCTCGCAACTGCTTGAGTTCGGTCCGGACGGCAAGTTCCTTAAGGAGATCGGCAAGAATCTTTATGCGTGGTCGTATGCGCACGTGGTGCGCGTCGACAAGGCGGATAACATCTGGACCGTCGACAAGGGCTCCGACACGGTGGTGAAATTCAGCCCGCAAGGTCGCGTGCTGGAAGTCTACGGACGCAAGCCGGAGGCTTCCGATGAAGAGTCCGAACCCTACAAGCGCGCCGGCCAGCCAAAACCAACGAGCTTTGATAACGGGCGCTTTCGCCAGCCGACGGATGTGACGTGGGACCCCGAAGGCAATGCGTACATTTCCGATGGTTACTGGAACTCGCGCATCGGCAAGGTCGACAAGAACGGCGACTGGTTGATGTCGTGGGGGTCGTCCGGCAAGGCGGAGGGGCAGTTCGATACGCCGCATTCGATCGCGGCCGACGCGAAAGGCAACATCTACGTCGCCGATCGCGGCAACCGCCGCATTCAGGTGTTTGATGGCGCCGGAAAATTTTTGCGCGCCATCTCTATCGATCTGCCGTTGCCAGCGGACGCCAAACCGGCCATTGGCAATGCGCCGCCCACGTTACAGGGTTATCTGGGCAACATGACGCAAATGCCGGGCGCGCCGTGGGCGGTGTGCATCACGCCGGGGCCAACGCAGTATCTCTACACGTCAGATTCATTCCCAGGCCGGATTTACAAGATGACGCTCGACGGCAAGATTTTGGGTGTGCTCGGCAAGGCGGGAAAACAGCTCAAACAATTCGGCTGGATTCACGAAATCGCGTGTCCCTCCGAGAACGAGCTTTACGTCGCCGAAGTGCTGAACTGGCGCGTGCAGAAACTGATGCTGCACCCTGAAAAGACCGCCGCTGCGGCGAAAAAATAGGGGTGCGACGGCTGGCCGCAATTTCTGCGGCCGGCTTTTTTGCGGGGCGCGGCGATGGCCGACATGGGGCGCTACGATTACATTGTCGTCGGCGCCGGTTCGGCGGGCTGCGTGCTCGCCAACCGGCTAAGCGCTTCCGGCGCCTACAGCGTGCTCGTGCTGGAAGCTGGCGGACGCGACTGGGATCCGCTCATCCATATTCCTGTCGGCATGGGCAAAATGCATCAGCATCGCCTGCACGATTGGGGATATGACACGCAGCCCGATGCGGGGCTCAACAATCGCCGCATCGAGGCGATGCGTGGCAAGGTGCTCGGCGGCTCGCACTCGATCAACGTGATGGCCTACACGCGCGGCGATCGCGGCGACTATGATCGCTGGGCGCGTGAGGATGGCGCGCCGGGCTGGTCGTATGCGGAGGTGTTGCCATACTTCAAACGCGGCGAAACGTGGTGCGAAGGCGAGAACCAGTGGCGCGGCGGCGCCGGCGAAGTGCATGTGCGCTGGAGCGGCGTGCATGACGGGCTGTTCGACGCGTGGATCGAGGCGGGCAAAGCGGTAGGGCATCCGTACAATAACGATTTCAACGGCGCGACATCGGAAGGTTTTGGCCGCATCCAGCAGACCATCAAAAACGGCCGACGCCATTCGGCGGCGCGGGCGCATCTGCATCCCGCATTGTCGCGTCGCAATCTGACGCTTGAAGTCAAGGCGCACGCGACGCGCATCCTGTTCAACGGTACGCGCGCAACCGGGCTCGAATATCGTAAGGGCGGCCAGACCCACAGCGTACATGCCGACCGCGAGGTGATCGTCGCGTCCGGCGCTTTCAACGCGCCGCAGTTGCTGATGCTTTCGGGCGTCGGCCCTGCCGCGCATCTGCGCCAGCACGGCATCGAGGCGCGCGTCGATCTGCCGGTCGGCAAGGGCTTGCAGGATCACCTCGCCGCGTGGTTCTCGTGGGCGCGCAACGGCAACGGATATTTTCACCAGCTTATGCGTTTCGACCGCATGGCGCTGGCGATGGCGCAGGCCTACCTGTTCGGCGCCGGGCCGGGAACGGATTTGCCGGGAAATTTGTTTGCGTTTCTCAAGACCGATCCGTCGCAGCCCTATCCCGATATCGAGTTCATGTTTCGCGGCACATCGCCGGCGGCGCATCTATGGTTTCCCGGCGTGCGCAAACCGTTCGAGGACACGTTCGCCATTCGACCGGCGTTGATGCACCAGAAATCGCGTGGCGAAGTGTTGCTGGGTTCGGCCGACCCACTCGAGGCGCCGCGCATTCATTATAATTTTCTGTCGCACCCTGACGATCTAAAAACGCTCATCAAGGGAACGCGCATGGCGCTCGAAGTCGCCGAACAGCAGGCCATGCAGCAGTACAAGGGGCGCATGGCCGGTCCTTCCGAGGTGAAAAGCGACGCCGACATCGAAGCATGGTTTCGCACGTCGGCGATTACCGTGCATCATCCCTGCGGGTCGTGTCCCATCGGTCCGGTGCTCGACACGCAGTTGCGGGTCAAGGGCACGGACGGACTGCGCGTCGCCGACGCCTCGGCGATGCCAACGATTGTCGGCGCACACATCAACGCCGCCGTACTGATGATTGCCGAACGGGCCGCTGACTTCGCGCTGGGCAAAGCGGCGCTGGCGCCGGCGAACGGTGTGTGAGCGGCGGCTATTTTGCCTGCAGCAGGGTTTTCATGCGCGCTGTAACCGAAGCCGGCGTGCGAAAACTTGTTGCGACGAGTTCCTGCAGCCCGGCGCCGCCGAGCGGATGAAACTCGGCCTGGGCGCGCAGGACTTCGGCGCGAAATTCCGGGTCTTTCATGGTGGCGTCGAAAGCCTCACGCAACATGGCGACCCGTTCCGGCGCCATGCCGGGCGGCGCGATGATGGAGCGACCGATGTCGGCGCTCGATGCGTAGAGTTGCAGCAAGGCGCGATCCAGCGGCGTGGCGCCGAGTTCGCCGACGGCGGGCACGTCAGGCAATTCGGCGGAGCGCGCAACCGTGCCCTGCACCAGCATGTTGATGGCTTTGGTTTCGAGCCAATCGCGATGGCTGACATTGAGCGAGCCCAACGAGGTGAAGGCGGCGTCGACCTCGCCGCGCTGCATGGCGAGCAGCACCTCGGCGCTGGCGGGATAGCCGGGAATGATTTTGAAGCGGGTTCCGGCGACGGCGTTAAGCAGCTTGGGATAGCCTTCCGAGGGCGAGCCGGGGCCGGTGCCGCCGATGACGACTTCGGCTTGCCTCGCGTCTTCGATTGTTTTCGCGTGCGACGCAGCCTTCGTCATCATGATTTCAATTACAGAAGTGGCGCGACCAATCCAGTTGAATTCCGCAGCGTGATACTGCACGCCTTGCGAACCCAGCAATTCCTCCAGCGCGATGGCCTGCGAGACGATGCCCAGAGCTGTCCCGTCCTTCGGCGCGAGCGAAGTCAGAAAGTTGGCGAGCTTGAAGGAACCGGCGCCGGGCATGGACTGGGCGACGACCGAGGGCGCGCCCGGCAGGTGCTTGCCGAGATGGCGGGCGACGAGATGTCCGTAAAAATCGTAGGAGCCGCCACCGCCAAAGCCAATGTAAAGCGAAATCGTGCGGCCTTTGAAGGCCGGTTCCTGAGCGGACGCGGGCGGCGTGGACAAAGCGCCCAGCGCAATCAGGGTGATGGCGAAGCGGGTCCAAAACATCATGGCTTTATGTAGCACATTCTGCACCGTATTGACACGCAATGCGTCGAAGCCCATTTTTGAACGTCACGTGCTACGGAGACAGATTTGTCCTTCCATGTCAGCGAAATTTCCGGCGCCGGGGCTGCCGAAATATGCGGCCTCGATTGCAGCGTTCCGCTCACCGCCGCAGGCTTTGCACAACTTCAACAGGCTTTCGCGGAGTGGCCGATCTTGTGCATTCGCGAGCAACGCCTGACGCCGAAACAACTGGCGGATTTCTCGCGCCTGTGGGGCGAACTTGAGCGGCAGGACCGCTCCGGCTATTGCCATCCGGAGGATCCAGATGTGCTTATTCTGTCAAATGAACGACGCGCCGACGGTTCACAGGTCGGCATCGTCGACGCCGGCGATTTCTGGCATTCGGATTCCTCGCACATGAGCGAGCCGTGCCGCATGACGATGCTTCACGCTGTCAAGAACCCGATGCAGGGCGGCGCCACGCATTTCCTCAATCAGCACCTGGTCCATGAAGCTTTATCGAGCGAGATGAAGCTGCGCATCGCCGGGCGCAACGCCGTCCATCACGTCGCCAAGACACTCAATCCGCGCGTCGCTGTGTCAGGCGAGCGCGAGGGCGCGACGGAATATTATAAATCGCGTGAGACAGCGACGCGGCCGGTGAGCCAGCCGATGGTGCGTACGCATCCAGTCACGCAACGCGACGCGCTCTACATTTCGCCGCGCTTCACCATTGGCATTGAGGGAATGGACGATGTCGAAGCGCAGCCGCTGCTGGATGACTTGTTCCGCCACATGTTTTCGAAAGCCGAGTGGCAATACACGCACAACTGGCGCGACGGCGATCTGGTGTTCTGGGACAACGCCTGCCTCAATCACATGGCCGGCGGCGGTTATGCTTATCCCGACACGCGCCGCATGCATCGCACGAGCGTTGTCGGCGAGCGGCCGTTTTATCGCGCCGCCTGAGCTTGCGGCGCGAAAGCTCAATTGGTTTTCGTACGCCCGGCCGGTGTTGGCGCGGCGATACCCGTTTGTAACCGCGGCAAGATGCGGCGCGCCACGCGACGGGCGCCGACGAGGCGATACACCTGCTTTGTCGCCTCGATGATCTGCACGCCGGCGCCGGGCAGACCCAGGCGTGCGCCAATACGCTCCAGCGGCGGCGCGAGGCGCAGCAACGCAGGCCGCGCAAACGGCGGCGCGTAAAGCGCCTCGGCCTCGTGGATGGGCGAGAATTGCGCCCCGCGCAGCAGCGACCGTAACTGGCCGCGTGAGTAGGGCTGGCCCTGACCAAACGGGGTTGTCTCCAGCCCGGCCCAGACGCTGCGACGATTGGGCGTGACGAGAATCATGCGACCGCCCGGGGTCAGAATGCGCCAGATTTCGCCGAGCAGATCGCGCGGCGCCTCGCACACTTCGAGCGCGTGGACGACAAGGATGCGATCCATGCAGCCTTCCGGCAGCGGCATCATGGTCACATCGACGAGCGCGGTTGAGGAAATGCCGCCGTCAACTGGCCAGTTCACCACGCCTTGTTCGGCTGGCATGAACGCAAGGACGCGCTCGGCGCGCTGGCGAAACGTTTCGAGATAGGGGGTTGCGTAACCAACGCCGAGCACCGACTGGGCAGCGACGTTGCTCCAGCGCGAGACGATGACGGCGCCAATGAAGCGCTGCGCGACCCTTCCGAGGGGCGTCGAATAGAAAGTTCGCAAATCGACGACGTCGAGGGGCATGGCGCAAGTGTCGCACGGGTTTGGCGGCGATGAAACCCTCGCGCCCGACCTGGTATCCGGCGATGCGTCAGGCGGCGCCCAGGCTGGCGCGCAATTTTTGCCGGCGCGCCGGGCTGTACATTTCGTCGTAGGCGCGCGGCACAATCGGCCCCTGTTCGATGAGGATGTCGACGAAAACCGGGCCTTCCTCTTTCAGGATCGCGCCGATCTGCTGCTCAAAATTCCGCAGGTTGTCGAGGCGCCAGGTCTTGCCGATGCCGGCGGATTTGGCCATGCCGGCAAAATCGACGTCGCGATTGGGAAGCGGGTGGCCGCCATTCGCCTCATAAGAACCATTATGCCAAACCGTGTGAATGAAATTTTTCGGCTGCGCGGCGGCGATGGTGACGAGCGTGCCGAGGTTCATCAGCAAGCTGCCGTCGCCATCGAGAACGACGACTTTGCGCTCCGGCCGCGCCAGCGCCAGACCGAGGCCGTGCGACGAGCCAAGACCCATGGCGCCACACGAAAAATAATTCAACGCGCGGTCGTTGATGTCGAGCCAGTCGTGCGCGGTGGAATAGGCGGCGACGACGATCTCGTCAGTAATGTGCTGTTTGAGAATCTCAAGGGCGGCGCGACGGTTCATCATGGAGCGATCTCCTCTGTTGGCGTTCAAACCGGCTGGCGGCCGATGAGCAGGGCTAGAGGTTGTGAGGTTTCATAAGCCCTGTGGATGGCCGGGGCGATCCTGGCGACATCGGCGTCCGTATCGATCAACTGACGCTCGATACCCATGACATCGAGGATCGGCTCGATAATGCGCAGACCGTAGCGACTGGACTGCTGCGGCGGCACGCCCGGCTCCTTGCCGAGCAGACCAACCATCATCACCATCGGTTGCTGGTATTCCACGGCGACGGTTCGGATAGCGTTCAGCGCATACAGAAAGCCGGTGTATTGAATAAGGATCAGCGCGCGTTTGTCGCCGTAGGTGAGGCCGGCGGCGATGCCGAAGCACTCATCCTCCTTGCAGGTGCGGATGAGATGCAACTGCTTGTCGGCGGCGATCGGCGTCAGCAGACCCTTGGCGGTGTGGAGATCGGGCACCGACAACACGTGCGAGACGCCGGCGGCCTTCACCGCGGCGATGATGGCGGCGCCATGCAAAGCGGGCGGGGAGGTTTTCAGTTGCGCATTTGCAGTCACGGTGTTCTCCGAACAATTATCGGCGGAATAAAAGACAGATTTTGCCGCGCTTGTCGAACGGCTGCGCTTTACGCTTTGGAACCGGGCGCCTAAGTGTGGGGACATGAGGGACCTTCCAGCTCATCCCGACATCCTCATCATCGGCGCTGGCGCGGCGGGGATTGCCGCAGGTCGGCAGCTTGCGGCGGCGGGCGCGTCGTTTGTGATCATCGAGGCGCGGTCGCGTGCCGGCGGGCGCGCGTGGACGCAAATGGCCGGCGGTTATCCGCTCGACATGGGCTGTGGCTGGTTTCATTCAGCCGAGCATAACCCCATCGCACTGGCGGCGATGCGCGCCGGTATCGACATCGACCGCTCGCTTCCGCCCTGGCAAAAAGACGCGTGGGTGGGCAATTTTCCGCTGCCTGAGCAGCGCGCCTACCGTCGCGCGTGGGCGCAACTTTATGAACGGCTGGGCGAGGCCGCGCGCGATGGCGTGGACGGTGTGGCGAGTGAGTGTCTTGAACCGGGCAATCGCTGGAACGGCCTGCTCGACGCCGGCTCAAGCTTCGTCAATGGCGTCGAACTCGAAGGCCTCTCGCGCATCGATTATGACCGCTACCACGACAGCGGCGTCAACTGGCGAGCCCCTATTGGCATGGGCGCCAGTCTTGTGACGCTCGCCGCAGGGCTGCCGGTGAAGTTCGATTGTATCGCGCAGCGCGTCGATCACTGTGGCGCGCGGGTCCGCGTTGCCACCGGGCATGGTGATGTTTCGGCGCGTGCCGTGATCGTGACGCTGTCGACAAACCTGCTGGCGCGCGGCGCGGTGCAATTCACACCTTCGTTGCCCGACAAGACGCAGGCGGCGGCGCGGTTGCCTCTCGGCCTTGCCGACAAGCTTTTTCTGGCGGTTCAGGATGCGCGGGATCTGCCTGGGGATGGGCGCCTGTACGGTCAGCGCGAACACGCGGCGATGGCCTCGTATCATCTGCGCCCGTTCGGCCGCCCGTTGATTGAAGCCTATTTTGGTGGGAAATTTGCGCACGAACTCGAAGCCGGCGGCGTCGCGGCGTTTGCCGATTACGCCATCGCGGATATCGCTGGCGCGCTGGGCCATGACATGGCGAGGCGTTTGTCGCTGGTGGCGGGTTCGACATGGGGGCGCGATGCATTCGCGCTTGGCTCGTACTCGCATGCGCTGCCGGGATTTTCAGATGCCCGCGCTGTGCTCGCTGCGCCTGTCAACGAGCGAATTTTTTTCGCCGGAGAAGCCACCTCGAAGCACGATTTCTCGACCGCGCACGGCGCCTGGCGCAGCGGTGAGCGTGCGGCGGCCGAGGCGTTGGCGAGCTGCGTCTAATCGCGTTCAAAACTCCACCACGCTGCGGATCGATTTGCTCGCGTGCATGAGATCGAAAGCGTCGTTGATTTTCTCCAGCGGCAGTTTGTGGGTGATGAGATCATCGATGTTGATCTTGCCCTCCATGTACCAATCGACGATGCGCGGCACATCGGTGCGGCCGCGTGCGCCGCCAAACGCCGTGCCCTTCCACACGCGACCGGTGACCAACTGGAACGGGCGCGTGGCGATTTCGGCGCCGGCGGGCGCGACGCCGATGATGATCGATTGGCCCCAGCCGCGATGGCAAGCCTCCAGCGCCTGGCGCATGACCGTGACGTTGCCGGTTGCATCGAAAGTGTAATCGGCGCCGCCGTCGGTGAGGTTGACGAGATACGGCACGAGATCGCCCTCGACCTCCTTGGGGTTAACGAAGTGCGTCATGCCAAATTTTTCGGCGATGCTTTTGCGCGCCGGGTTTACATCGACGCCGACAATCATTTCGGCGCCTGCGAGGCGCAGCCCCTGGATCACATTGAGGCCGATGCCGCCGAGGCCGAACACGATGGCGCGGCAACCCACTTCGGCTTTCGCCGTAAAGATCACCGCGCCAATTCCGGTGGTGACGCCGCAGCCGATGTAGCAAATCTTGTCGAAGGGGGCGTCCTTGCGCACCTTCGCCATGGCGATTTCCGGCGCGACGATGAAGTTCGAGAACGTCGACGTGCCCATGTAGTGCAACACTGGTTCGCCATCGCACTTGAAGCGGCTGGAACCGTCGGGCATGAGGCCCTTGCCCTGCGTGGCGCGGATCGACGTGCATAGATTTGTCTTGCGTGACAGGCAGCTTTTGCACTGGCGACACTCGGGCGTGTAGAGCGGGATGACGTGATCGCCTTTTTTGAGCGAGCTGACGCCGGGCCCGACATCGACGACGACGCCGGCGCCCTCGTGGCCAAGAACGCAAGGAAACAAGCCCTCGGGATCGGCCCCTGACAAGGTGTAGTAATCGGTGTGGCAAACGCCGGTCGCCTTGATCTCGACAAGCACTTCGCCGGCGCGCGGGCCGTCGAGATCAAGCTCGACAATTTCGAGGGGCGTTTTGGCGGCGAAGGCGACAGCGGCGCGGGTTTTCATGAAGGGTCCTTCGTTGCGGTGTGCGCCATCCGGTGTTGGCCAGGCACCCTTGGCAACGCCTTCATGGCTTCGGTGATTTCCATCGTTTCTACACTTACGCGCGTCACCCGCGCCAGCAGGTCGATCACCTTCTCCTTGTGGTCGGCGAGTTCTTGGTTGTCCAGCGGATAGATGGGTAACACTTTGAACCGGGTACATAGGTAACAGTTTTCGTTAGTTTGCAGGCTCTGTCCGCTTGCCTCCGGAGGCACGCGCACGTCCTCAAAGTTTGACGGCTCCGGTTCAAGCTTGCGCCAATCCCGGAATGTTATATTATAACATTATGTCCGATCCCGCCCACACCCACTCGCACGCCCATGGTCAGCCGCACACGCACGCGCCTCTTGCCGCAGTGTCACCGCGCGCAGCGGCGCCGGCGGCTTCGCTGCTACGCATGTCGCTGGCGCAGCGGATGGGGATAGCGCTGGTAGGCATTGGCTTCATCTGGGTGGCTGTTTTGTGGGCGGTGCGATGAGCCTCGTGGCTTCGACTGCGCCCGAACTGGCGGCGCCGGAACCTGCAGCGGCGTGCGCGTTGCGGCTGCGGGATCTGACCTTGGGCTATGATCGCCATCCCGCCGTGC